>NZ_JAVLBC010000031.1:0-18968 GCF_031581305.1 Halomonas sp. | reverse complement strand
GGCGTGATCTACCCGCCCCAGGTGGCACTGGTCGGCTTCGGGCGCATCACCGAGCGGGCCTGGGTCCGCGACGGCCAAGTGGTAGCCGCCCGCTGCCTGCATGCCTCGCTGGCCGCCGACCACCGGGTCACCGACGGTGCCATCGGCGCCCGCTTCCTGAACCGACTCACCGACCTGCTGACGGAGCCCGAGCGCCTATGGCCCAACTGAGCCACGACACCCTTCGCGATACTGTCATCGACGCCATTCTGGCAGTCGCCCCCGAGGCCGACATCGACTCGCTGCCCCCCGACCGTCCCTGGCGAGAGCCGCTGGAGATCGACTCCTTCGACTTCCTCAACATTCTGGTCGACCTCGAGAAGCGACTCGGCGTCAGCGTCCCGGAAAGTGACTACCATGAGCTCGCCACCCTGGAGGGCCTGATCGACTACCTGAAGAGACGGCTACCCCCCTGAGCCAGCGCCACCAACGACGAGGCCCGCCGCGGCATCCGCGGCGGGTGCCAGCGCCTTATCAGCCGGGACGCTCGGCCAGTTGCCAGTCATTGTCGGTGAGCGGCTGGCCGCCCTCGGGGGTGACCCGAACGGTATCGCTCAGGCCGATGCCCCACTGCCCTGGCAGGCGCAGGCAGAGCGGCAGATGAAACACCATGTCGGCAGCGAACTCCCGATGTTGGCCGCGGGCAATGTAGCCAGTGCCCTCGACCCAACTGGGCGGGAACTGGGCCCCCACCGCATAGCCGAACACCCCCGAGAAGAACACGCCCTCGGCGTGGGGGGCCAGCACCGCTTCGGCGGCACGGGCGGCATCATCGAAGGTGTGGCCGGGGCGCATTGCGGCGGTCAACGCCTCGAACATCTCGCGACAGACATCGCGTAGCGCCTGCATCTCGGTGCTGGCCTGTCCGGCCACGGCGGTGCGCATCATCGGCGCGGTATAGCGGTGAAAGGCCGAGCCGAACTCCAGGAACACCGGTTCGTCCGCGGCGATCACATGACGCTTGTGGTTGACGTGAATGACGCTGATGCGCCGGCCGGTGGTGACGATGGGCTGCAAGCTCATGAACTCGCTGCCGGCCGACAGCAGCGCCCGACTGCCCTCTGCCGCCACCTCGTTGTCGCTGACACCGGGCGCGATGACCTCGATGGCCGCCCGCAGACCCGCGGCGGTGATCCGCGCGCTCTCACGCAGGCAGTCGAGCTCCGCCAGCGTCTTGACGATGCGGATGCGGTCGAGCAGCTCGCCGCCGTCGTCGCGGAAGCGCCCGCTGCCGAGGCGTGCCTGCAGTTCGCGGATGACCCCAAAGCGCAGGCCGGCCCCGAAGAGGTCCAGGCCGATGGCATGGAAGGGGGCGAGGATCTCGGCCAGCGGAGAAATCACCTCCTCGATGCCTTCCCAGCGATAGCCCAGGATCTCGTCCACCGTGGCGGTGACCACGGCCGGGCCGGTCTCGATGGAGGGCACCTGCAGCACCAGCCGGTCAGCCGAGACGACCAGGCAGGTGTACACCGAGACCTCGAAGGTGTGATAGCCGGTCAGGTAGAAGATGTCGGCGGGGTCGGTCAGCAGCAGCGCCTCGAGTCCGGCGGACTGCATGGCCTGTCGCACGCGGCGACGACGCGTCGCGAACTCCTCGGGGGGAAAGGGCAGTTCGCTCTCGGCGAGGCAGTCGGCCAGCGCATGGCGGTAGGCGTGGTGATCCATCGGATAGCGCTCCTGGGTGAATGAGACACCCTGGCAGTGTAGTCATGGCTAACGCCAGGTCCTGCGTGAATCACGGCAAAATAACCCTGTTCGCGTCCGCCCCGGTTTCGTAGAATCCAGCCTCGTGTTTCGACGCCACAGGACAATGCAATGGGCAGGGCCTTCCAGAACCGCAAGGAATCGATGGCCAAGACGGCCGCCGCCAAGACCAAGGTCTACAGCAAGTACGGCCGCGAGATCTACGTCTGCGCCAAGCAGGGCGGTACCGACCCCGCAGGCAACCTGGCCCTGCGCGGCCTGATCGAGCGTGCCAAGAAGGACCAGGTACCCAGCCACGTGATCGACAAGGCCCTGGACAAGGCCAGCGGCGTCGGCGGCGAAGACTTCTCCACGGCACGCTACGAGGGCTTCGGGCCGGGTAACTGCATGGTCATTGTTGAGTGTCTGACCGACAATCCGAACCGCACCTTTGGCGATGTGCGCGCCTGCTTCAACAAAGCCAAGAGCAAGCTCGGCACCCCGGGCAGCGTCAGCCACATGTTCGACCACTGTGCCATCCTCGCCTTTCCGGGCGATGACGAAGAGGCCACCCTCGAGGCCCTGATGGAGGCCGATGTCGACGTCACCGACATCGAAAGCGAGGCGGGCCACATCACCGTTTTCGCCCCCCATACCGAGTACGCCAAGGCCAAGCAGGCACTACTCGACGCCTTCGGTGAAATCGACTTCGAGGTCGACGAGATCCAGTTTGTGCCCCAGACCGTAACGCCGGTCGAGGGCGACGACGTGGCGATGTTCGAGAAACTGCTCGATACCCTCAATGACCTGGACGACGTGCAGAACGTCTTCCACAACGCCGAGTTTCCCGAGTAGCGCCTGCCCCGCTGCCGCCCGCTCAGGGCGGCTGCGGCCAGGCAATGCCCGGCAACTGCACGTATTCGAAGACGCGCTGCAACCCCGTCGGAGCGCCCATTTGGCCCAGCACCAGCGGCACATGCAGCCCCACACCGACGAAGGGATGGCGCGCCGGCGCCTCGAAGTCATTGCGGTCGGTGGACGAATCACCACGGATGCCATAACCGGGCCTGCAGCTCCACCCAGCTTTGACTCCCGCCCGATACACGGCCTCGCCCGTCGATCACCAGCAGCGGCGCCTCGAGGCCCCTTACGTGAGCCTCGGTGTCATGGGAGAAGCGCGCCAGCCGGCGTGCGGAGACGGCGGTGGACAGTCAACCCCTGCTCGCTGTGGGTGCTCACGGTGCTGCTGGCGATGGCCCTGGGCAGTGGCGCCCGGGGGGTGAACGCGGCACTGGATGGCTCACTCCACCGTGATGGTGATGGTGAAAGACGTGGTCCGCGAGAGATCACGACCGGGCAGAAACATCACCGAGAAGGTCACGGATCGCCTCGGCTTCCAGGGTTTCCTGCTGCTCCAGGGCCGCGGCAAGGGCATCCAGGTCACTCCGATGGGCTTCGAGGAGCTCACGGCCGCGCGCTTCAAGGTCGGTCAACAGACGATGTATCTCCTCATCGACCAGTCCCGCCATGGCCTCGCTATGCTCGCGGGACTGGGCAATCTCCTTGCCCAGAAAGACATGTTCCTGACTCTGAGCGAACATGACCGGCCCGATACGCTTGCTCATTCCCCAGCGTGCCACCATGCGACGTGCCAGTTGCGTAGCCTGCTCCAGATCGTTCTCGGCGCCGCTCGACACTTCTCCGAAGACAATGGACTCCGCCAGGCGACCACCGAACATCACGGTGATGCGGTCCCGCAGATAGGCTTCGCCATGATTGTAGCGCTCCTCAACGGGTACTTGAGCGGTCACGCCCAGGGCGCGTCCCCGTGGCAGCACCGTGACCTTTTCGAGGGGGTCGGCCTTGGGCAGCAAGTAGGCGAGCAGCGCGTGGCCCGACTCGTGGTAGGCCACGATATGGCGCTCGCTGTCGGAGAGTCCGGCATCCTTGGCCTCGCCCAGCAGCAAGCGGTCGCGGGCCGCCGAGAAACAGGCCCAGTCCACCTCCTGCTGGTCGTTGCGACCTGCCTGCAGGGCGGCTTCATTGGTCAGGTTGGCCAGGTCTGCCCCCGAGAAGCCGATGGTGATCTCGGCCAGTCTCTCGAGATCGACGTCATCGGCCAACGGCACGTCGCGCGTGTGAACGCGCAGGATATCCCGACGCGCCTCGCGATGCGGGTTCTCCAGGGTCACCTTGCGATCGAAGCGCCCCGGCCGCAGCAGGGCCGAGTCGAGTACGTCCGGACGGTTAGTGGCCGCCAGGACGACGACGGACTCATCGGCTTGAAAACCGTCCATCTCGGAGAGAATCTGGTTGAGCGTCTGCTCGCGCTCATCGTGACCGCCTCCCATGCCGGCCCCCCGAGAGCGGCCGATGGAGTCCAGTTCATCGATGAAGATGACCGCCGGCGCCTGTTCCTTGGCCTGCTTGAAGAGATCACGGACGCGCGACGCCCCGACGCCCACAAACATCTCGATGAACTCCGAGCCGCTGATGCTGAAGAACGGCACATCGGCTTCACCGGCAACCGCCTTGGCCATCAACGTCTTGCCAGTGCCCGGAGGCCCCATCATGAGGACACCGCGGGGGATCTTGGCCCCCAGCGCCTGGAAACGTGCCGGCTCCTTGAGAAACTCGACCACCTCGAGCACTTCGCGTTTCGCATTCTCCGAGCCTGCCACATCGTTCAGGCACACCTGGCTCTCTTCACTGCTCACCTGGCGTGCGCTGGACTTGCCCATGTTGAACAGCCCGCCGCCCGACATGGCGCGCTGCTGCATCCGAGTCCAGAACCAGAACAGCAGACCCAGGATCAGGATCCATGGCAGAGCGCCGACGAGAATGCGCTGCCACCAGGGCGGATCAATGGGCTCGGCGTCGATTCGCACGCCATTCGCCTCGAGACGCTCGAGCAAACGCTCGCCCTCGACATCCGGACGCGTGGACTCGAACCCCTCGGCCTCGCCGAGATCCCGTGCTTCGAGACCTGCATCATTGAAGGTGCCTTCCACAGACTGGCCACGCAGCGTGACTGAGTCGACGTGACCCTGGTCCACGGCCGTCAGGAATTCGGAATAGGTGAACTCGACCTGCTGGTGACGCTGCGCCGAATCGAGATAGTGGAACAACAGCACGATGGCCAGTGTGATCCAGATGAAGAGCAACCACTGCTGACGGGAGGGCTGAACCTCTTCGGGGTACCAGAGGGGAGAACGCTTGGGTCTGTTGCGGTGCTGGCCGGATGACGAGTCGTTATCGAGTCGGGACATGGTGAGCTCGGCGTTGATGTCAAACCGTTTCAACATGCCGATCCCCACCCGGGATTACAAGGCCAGCGGCGAGCTTCAGCGCTCGCCGTGGGGCCCCCGCCCGCCAGGCCTCGGCGGCCTCCTCCACGCCGAGCTCACCATGCCGATGTTCTGAGTCGGCTCCATCAGCACGCCATGACCTTAGCCCAGCGCTCGGTTGATCGCCTCGAGGCACAAGGCGCCGATCCCAGGCCCGTGCTGTTCCGTGGAGCCGATGGGCAAGACGACGCCTGTCGAGCAGCCGAGGTAGACGTCCACCTCCTGCCAGGTGGCGTGCTGTCGTCGCATGAGTCAACTCTTTGGCAGCCCTGCCGACAATACACCTGATGATGGCAGATATCTCGGCACCCTGGTGCCACTTCTACACCAATCAACTCTCCCACGGCGAATCGTCTCACTGGCCTGCATACAGTCTCCGGTGTCGGCTTTCCGCGACGTCGTTTCACATCTTTCGTTCTAGGCATTGCGCTAGGAGAAAGCGGCATTGGCCACCTCCTCGCGTCTTGCATAATGTATCAATGAAAGATTCAGATGCTTTCATTGATACGACCGGAGAGGTCTCGAAGCTCCCATGCCTCCTACCACCATATTCGACATTCCCACCCCAAGCCTGATTCTTGACCGAGCGAAACTGGTGAGGAACATCCGACGAATGGCCGATGCTGCCCGCAGCAAGAATGTCGCACTTCGCCCCCATCTAAAGACCGCAAAATCCATCGATGTGGCACGTCTGGCCATGGAAGGACAAGCCGGTGGTATCGCTGTATCCACGCTGAAAGAGGCCGAGTATTTCGCCAGTCATGGCATCATGGACATCCAGTATGCCGTCTGTATCCTGCCGGACCAGCTGGAGCGAGTCGCCAACATTCAGCAACAGGGAGCACGCCTCACCCTGATCACCGACAGCATCGAGGTCACCCGAGCAATCTGCGAGAGGGGAAAGGAGCTTCGCGCGACGTTTCTGGTTCAGGTCGAGCTGGATTGCGGTGAAGGCCGCTCAGGCATCTTTCCCGACAGTGAGGAGCTCATTGAGATCGCCCGCCTTGCCCATGAGGCCTCTCATGCACGCTTTGCCGGCGTCATGACCCATGCCGGCCACTCCTACCAGTGTCGCTCGATTGCCGAGATCGAGGAGGTCGCCGAGGCGGAGCGCTCTACCGCGGTCATGGCAGCCGACCGCATCCGTGACCATGGCATCCCTTGCACCACGGTCAGCATTGGGTCCACCCCCACGGCACTCTATGCTCGCTCGCTGGATGGCGTGACGGAAGTACGCCCGGGCGTCTACATGTTCGGCGACATGTTCCAGGCACAGATCAACTCCTGTGGTGTCGATGACCTAGCTGTTTCCGTGATCACCGAGGTCTGCAGCCACCACGCCTCGCTGAACAGGCTACTGATCAACGCCGGGGCACTGGCCTTGTCCAAGGACCGCAGTACCGAGAACATGCCAGATGATATCGGTTTCGGGCTGATAACTGATGCAAGAGGACACTCGCTCAAGCAGAGGATGAAGGTGGCAAGGGTCTATCAGGAGCACGGCCAGGTTCCGCTGGTCGAAGGCGTATCGTATGAAGAGCTGCCGGTCGGGACACGACTGCGCGTCTATCCCAACCATGTCTGCATGACGGCGGCCATGTACAACCACTATCATCTCGTCGATAGCGACCAGGGTGACGGATGCGAGGTTATCGCCACCTGGCCGCGAATCAACGGCTGGTGAAAGCTGGTAACTGATAAAGAGAGGCACCGCCGATCCCCTGCTGATTCAGGAGGGAAGTCGGCGGTTCGTCAGTAATCAACCGACACGCCGTGGCCATGTTCCTTCGCCAGGCGTACGGCGCATGCCGCCACTACCAAGTCCTGCAACGCCACCCCAGTACCATCGAAAATCGTGATCTCATCAGCATCCCGCCGGCTATCACGGTGCCCGGCGATGACCTGGCCGATACTACCGCGAAGGCTCTCCTCGGTAATCAAACCGCTGGCGTAGGCATGCTGGAACTCGCCGATGCTGATGGATTGCTCGGCCTCATCCACGAACAGGGCACTGACAGCAACCAGTTCCGGGTCCAGCTCCTGCTTGCCCCTGGTATCGCAACCCATGGCGCTGATATGGGTCCCCGCGCGCACCCATCCCTTTTCCACCAGGGCCCTGCGCGAGGGTGTTGCCGTAATCAGGATTTCCGCCTCCCGAGCAACGGCTTCGCAATCCGGCTCGGTGATGCACTCCAGCCCGAGCCCGGCGACTGTCTCCCTGAAGGTCGCCAGGCTCTGCTCCGAAGGGTCCCAGGCGTGGACCCGTTCCACGCGTCTGACCGCCATGGTGGCCCGGAGCTGGTACTCGGCCTGCACGCCGGTACCGATGATCCCGACGATATTCGCATCCTCGCGCGCGAGGTAGCGAGTGGCGATGGCGCTCGCCGCGCCGGTTCTGATGCCGGTCAGGTAGTTGGCACTGACCAGAGCCGTGGCTCGTCCAGTTTCCAGATCGAACAACAGTGTTGAGGACTGGTGGTTACCCACGCCCTTCCCGGCATTGTTCGGCCAGTAGCCACCGGCCTTGAGTCCGAGGATGGGGGCCACCACGTCACCACCGGACTTCACCCCATAAACTGCATCCAGATATCCGACCTCCTCACGCACAACAGGGTAGTTCTGCGCCTCCCCCCTTGCCATGGCGGCAAAAGTACGCTCCACCTCTCTGATGGCGTCTTCGACGCTCACCAATTCACGGGCAAGGCTTTCAGAAATCACAAGCATCTTCGGGTCCCTTTGTTACATGTGTTACATGCCTCAACGCAGCAGCGTCGGCAGAAAAGATGACAGACCGGGCATGAGCACCAGCATGATGACGACCCCAATTTCCGCCAAAAGGAACGGGAGTACGGCGCGGAAAATGGGAAAGACGGGACTCTCGGCGATTCGGCAGGCCACGAAAAGGCAAACGCCTACAGGCGGCGTGATCAGCCCCAGCGTAAGGGGCAGAATAACGATCATGGCGAACTGCATCGGATCGATGTCCATTGCCGCCGTGACCGGCATCAGCATGGGAACGATCAGTACGATGGCGGCCCCCGGTTCGAGGAAGGTCCCGATCAACAACAGGACTCCGACAAGGACCATGAGGAATAGGGTGGGATTGTCGGCAAACTGCAGCGCAAACCCCTGGACCCAGCTACCGATCCCGCCAATGGTCAGCACATAAGACACCACCGTTGCGGCCGCAATGATCAGGTAGATGGTGGCCGTGACCCGGGCACTGCGCTTCAGCGCATCCCACAGGCTGGCAAGATCCATGCTCCCGAAGACAAACCAGGAGATGAGCAGCGCATAAACGACTGCCACCCCACCCGCCTCGGTGGCGGTAAAGACACCCAGCAGCGTCCCGCCGACAATCAGGATCGGCAGCCCCATCACCAACAAGCCGTCCCGGACCAGGATGGCGATTTCATGCCTCTCCACCTTGTAGCTGGAACGAGGAAGCCGCTCCCCGCGCGCCTGCCACCAGATCACCAGCCACATGACGCCGGCCAGCATGAGGCCAGGCACGATCCCTGCGATGAACAGGTCGATCACCGACTGGCGAGTGACGGCAGCATAGATGATCATGATCACGGACGGGGGAACGATGGGACCGATGACCGAGGAGGCGATCGTCACGGCCGCCGCATAGTTCTTGTCATAGCCCTCCTCCGGCATCCCCTTGATGAAGATTTGTCCGAGTGCAGCAGTATCGGCGACGGCAGCGCCCGATATCCCCGCGAACAGGACCGACGACGAAACATTGGTATAGGCCGTTCCCCCCGGCACACCTCGGGTGACCAGACCCGCCAGCCGTATCAGCCGTGTCGTGATCCCTCCCCGGTTCATGATTTCCCCGGCGAAGATATAAAAGGGGGCGGCCAGCAGGACGAAATTGTCCATGCCGGTGAACAGCCGCGTGGGTACCGAGATCAAGTTCAGGTCGAGAGACCACAGGCCGATGGCGCCCGCGATGCCCAGGGAAAACACGATCGGCACGCCGATGATGAGCATGATGACGAAGGCAATGGACATCGCAATCATGGCCGGTTCTCCTCGATCGCTTCTCGCCGCAGCGCATCCTCAGGCAAAATCATCAGGCACAGGACCTTGACCAGCATCAATGAAGCCCCCACGGGTATCGCCATGTAAGGAAGGGTCATCGGTATCCGAGTTGCAGGCGATACCTGCCGCATGTTGTTGATGGCCGCCGGGTAGCCTTCCCACACCAGCAGCAGACAGAACCCAGCAATGCAGGTCAGCACAGCGAGGTGAACCAGACGACGAAAGAGTGGGGAGCGCACACTCGTGAACAGGCTGATTACCATGTGCTCACCTCGAAACAGGGCAGCACTGCCGGCCAGCATGACCATCCAGGTGGTGGAATAGCGCATGGTCTCCTCACTCCACGAGAGAGGGTCCACCAGCACATAGCGAAAGAATACCTGGGCCACGTTCATCAGGATAATGGCGACCAGCAGGATGGCAGCAATGGCCTCTGTCGCATGGGTAAGCCCCATGGCAAGCTTGAAGACACGTCCCCTCATGCTGGATTTCTCCTGATGATGTTGACGAGGACTCGGGGCCAGTGGTGAAACGGGATCGTCTATCATTGCGGTATTGACGCCTTCAGCAATAAGCGAGGGGGAGACAGTTCCTGTCTCCCGCTCTGCTGGCTATCGATTCACATGCTCCCTGTTGCCTTGCTATCGTCCGTAGAGGGCAGGCTCATAAGATGCAGAAGCATCCAGCAAGCTCTGGACCAGATCCTCTCCGACTTGCTCCCTTAGGTATTCCAACACCGGTTCCTGAGACACTTCCGCGAACGCAGCCTTCTCTGCCATAGAAGTCATATGAACTTCCACTCCTTTTTCCCGGATCAGGTCAATATACTTCTTGGCCCCGGCAAGCTTCTGAGTGTTCTCTATGTCTGCAGCCAGTGTTGCTGCTTCCAGCACCACAGCTTTTTCATCGTCACTCAGTCCATTGAAAAAGTCGTCGTTGATGATATAAGCATGGACCCCGAGAATGTGCTCGTCGGTGGACATGTATTTCTGTACGTCCATTAGATTATAGTCGTAGTTGACCTGAGCAGGGTTCTCTTGGCCATCGATCACCCCCTGCTTGGCAGCCATGATAATTTCGGAGCCTGGCATAGGCGTCGCCGCAGCTCCAAATGACTCCACAAAGCGAATGAAAACAGGGCTCTCCATAACGCGAATCTTCAATCCCTTGAGATCTTCAGGACTGCGGATCGGACGCACATTATTGGTAAAGTCACGAAACCCGTTCTCTCCCCAAGACATGACCCGAATACCGGTATCCTGTCGCATATTTTCGGCGAGATCCTTGAAGAACGGGCTATCGAAAACGGCCCAGGCATGTGCCGAAGACTTGAAGAGATAGGGAATCGAAAGCACCTGGATATCATTGTAGAAACCGGCCAATGCGCCAGTATCCACCAGACAGACCTCGACGGCGCCCTGCTGTACCTGTTCAGCGCAGGCGCGCTCGGCGCCAAGCTGAGCACTCGGAAAGAGCTGCACCGTTATGTCGCCCTCAGTCTTATATTCGACGTGATCCTTGAAGGCAGTCAGCGCATTCCATTCAGGATTGTCACCCTGGGGAGCATTCATACCAAACTTGATAGTCTTGGCCATCGCTGGACCTGCCGCTCCCAGGACGACGGCTGTGGCAGCGACTGTCGCGGTCCACTTCAAAATCTTATTCATTTTCATCCCCATTGTTTATTGTAGAAAGGAGGGTTTTCTCATTCACAACTACAGGTTATTTGCATTTTCGTCACATAGCGAATGCAAAGACATGATAGCTCAATGCCGCTGGCGTATAGATACGCCGGCAGCATCAATCATCCTGATACAGTGACCACCAGGTATGCAGCGGTCGCAGCCTGACCTCATGCCGGCAGCTGCCAAACGACTTGGGCGTCGACGGGAAAGACGGGGCGTGGCAGGTACTTGAAGTCGAACCTCGTCAGGATCGGCGAAGTCAGGCCCGGGGTATCGACTTCGATAACCTGATCCGGTGAAAAGAACTCGTCGAAGCCGGCCCGGAAGTGGCCGCGGGACTTCACCACCACGGCTCGAGCCCTGGCGATGTCCAGCCCCATCATCTCCAGGAAGACCGGATCGGCGCACTGGGTGCGAATCGATATCACAACTACCTGAATTCCGCCCAGGTCCAGGAGTGCCGTCGGCCCTAGATTCATGCGTCGTCCAGCATAGAAACCCCGTCGACCGACGCAGTCCCCATCCTTGAGACTTGTCACTTTGGCAGCCACCTGGAACCGTTGCGAGAAATCGTCGGGCTCGGTCCGGTTGAAGACAGCGCTGAATGCTACGCCTTCACCCAGCTCATGGGCCTCACGGGCCAGCTCGGGGTCGTGGATCACACCGACCATCACCCCCGTGGCACCGGCATGGTGCAGGGCTTCGAGAATCCACATCGTGTTGCCTCGCCCCCCACCGCCGGGGTTATCGGCCACATCAGCCAGGATAAGGGGCGGCAGCCGGGGTTGTGCTCCGACTTCCACGACACGGGACACGGCCTCTTCCAACGAGGTCAGGTGGGGCACATAGCGCTCATGGTCCTCCCAGGCCTTGCTGGCGATCAAGCGGGCTGCTGCCCTGGCAGCCTCAGCATCGTCCCTTGCGGTAACGAGAATGGCCATTCCATTCTTTGGCGTATCGCCAAAGGCAAAGCCACCGAGAATGGAAACATTAGCGATCTTCTCGGTGAGCTGGGACTGACCAAATTCGAGGATGTCAGCATAGGGCCCGGATTCGGTTAGCAGCGTCACCGTCGGAGGCGTCAGTGGCAGGCGGATGAAGGCCATCTCAGGATGCATGCCGGCGAACATCTCCAGCAGAAAGCCAGCCACCTCCATTCCGCGATCCCGCATGTCCACATGCGGGTTGGTACGGTAGGCAACGATGACGTCCGCCGCCTCGACCATGCGCTCGGAGACGTTGCCGTGCAGGTCCAGGGTCGCCACGACAGGCACATCGAAGCCGACGATGGAGCGGACCATCGCGAAAATCTCGCCGTCCGGGTCATACTCTTCTGTGGTAATCATGGCGCCGTGGTTGGCAATGTAGACGGCATCGAGCGGCATGGCAGCTTCGATACGGCGCTTCATCTCATCGCGAGTCGCCTGGTAGAACGCATGATCCAGCGGGCCACCGGCCTCCACCAGGCCTACCAGGATGGGGACAGGCGTCCAGTCGCAGCGTGAACTCATGGCACTGCTGAATCCACGGATCTCCGCGGGCAGCTTGGGGTCGGAACTGCTCAAATCTGCCAGGATTTCATCGCCCGCCAGATAGACTCGGTTGAGATAGTCCGCCTCGGTGGTCACCGGGGCGAAACGGTTACTCTCGAGCATCAGGCCCAGGATGGCGACACGCCGCGAAGAAGTCCCCGTCATCTGATAAATCCCCTTCTGTTGGAGATTACACCTTACATGGAGCATTTCCCGGGACCCAATGCCACCTCGGCCTAGTCCGATGCCGTAGCGGTATCGTCGAGCACCGCCCAGAACGCTTCCGCGGCATGGGGCAAGGGCTCCCGGGGACGAAACACTCGAATGTCGACGGGAATGCACCAGGACGAGTCTCCCGACAGAAGCAATGTCCCCGCCTTTAGTTCCGCAAGGATCTGGTTCTCGGGTAGCCATGTCAGGCCTCGACCATCGCGGGCCATGGTTTTGAGCACGGCCGCCAGGTGGGTTTCGAAGACGCGCGTCATGACGGGACGAGCGGGATGGTGCGCCAGCATGAAATCCACGGCACGCCCGATGGCGGAGGTTTCCGCATATGCCAGATACGAGAGTGGCGATGCCGCTGAACCCGGCAGCGGCTGCGATGGCCGCCCCTGCTCGTCCGGTGCCGAAACCGGCAGCAGACGATCCTCGCCGACCTTCACCGATTGGTAGCGGTCCTCGGGCAACGGGATATCCACCGAGGGGTGGGTATGACACATCATGAAGTAGCACTCACCGCGCAACAGCGACTGCACACAGCTGCCCACCTGATTGGAATCCAGACGGATCAGCAGCACCCCGACGCGCTCCTCGATATGTCGAATCCAGTCCGGGAAAAAGGTCAAGGATAGGCTGTGAGTGGACGAGAACGAGATGGTATTCTCGCTCGACTGCCCGATCTGGCGAATCTCGTCGCGTGCCTGGAATAGCCGACGCAGCACGCCCTCGGCAACCGGATGAAAGCGTTCACCCGCCGGCGTCAGCGTGATGGGTTGCTTGCTGCGATCGAACAGCGGTGCGCCCATCCAATCCTCCAGGGCCTTGATGCGCCGGCTGAAGGCAGGCTGAGTGGTGGCACGAGATTCCGCCGAGCGCGAGAAATTGCCCGTATCTGCCAAGGACAGGAAGTCCATCAGCCACTTGATTTCCATCGCGCGAGACTCCGGCATGGTTCGGCCGAACCGGCCTGTTGGTCACTAAATCATGACCTGAGCCCGATACACATGCAAATCACGCATAATCCGATCCCGAACCGGCATTCGCCAACCGTTCGCCGACTCGCAATGATGTCCTTAATGACCAGATTCGACAGCTGTGCCGGGCAACCGGTGCCATGGGGGAGACAGTGACCAGCATCAGGCCATACTGGAAGAATTTTATCGACGGCGAATGGGTCGATGGCACCGGCAACGAGCGTATCGTCATCACCAACCCGGCGACCGGCGACTCCATCGCTGAAGTTGCCCGCGCCCTGCCCGCCGATGTGGACCGGGCCGTGGCAGCCGCACGCCGCTGTTTTGACAGTCGGAGTCTGGCGGAGATGCGCCCTCATCAGCGGGGAGAGATGATGAGGGAGGTGTCCCTTCGGCTCGGTGAACTGGCCGACGAAATCGCCACCGTCGAGTGTCTCGACAATGGCAAGACACTGAAGGGAGGGTATGGCGATGTCGCCCTGGCCCAACGCTACCTGAACTACTACGCCGGCATGGCCGACAAGCTGGAAGGACGCCAGATCCCGCTGGGCGAGGGGGTGCTCGACTACACCACCCATATGCCGTTCGGGGTCTCGGCCCAGGTCGTGCCCTGGAATGGGCCACTTCCCGTGGGGGCGCGCTCCATCACCTGCGCGCTCCTTACGGGAAACACCGTCGTCCTCAAGTCACCGGAAGATTCCCCGCTGAGCCTGTTCCTGTTTGCCGAGGCGTGCGAGCGGGCAGGCGTACCCAGGGGAGCCGTCAATATCATCTGCGGCTATGGGCATGACGCCGGCGCCAGCCTGGTCGCGCATGGCGATATCGACCACATCGTCTTCACCGGTTCCGTCGAAACCGGCAAAAGCGTGCTGCGGGCCGCCTCGGAACGAATCATTCCGTGCATCATGGAACTGGGCGGTAAGTCGGGCGGGATCGTCTATCCGGATGCAGACCTGGAGCAGGTGGCAACAAGCGCCGCGCGGGGGATCTTCCATCATGCCGGACAGATCTGCTCGGCCGGCTCTCGCCTGATCGTGCACCGTTCGATCCATGACGACCTGGTGGCACGGCTCAAGAAAGCCGCCGAAACCCTTTCCGTCGGCCCGGGCATCGACGGCTGCAACATGGGTCCCCTGATTTCCGCGCGCCAACTGGATCGGGTCGAGTCACTCTGCCGTATCGGGATCGAAGAGGGCGCGACACTGGTCACCGGAGGATCACGCCTGGCCGGCATGCCGGGACACTTCATGGCGCCCACCATCTTCACCCGGGTGCATCCCGAGATGCGAATCGCCCAGGAAGAATTTTTCGGCCCGGTAATCGTGGTCCTCCCCTTTGACTCGCCGGAGGAGGCCATCGCCATTGCCAACGGCACCGACTACGGCCTGGCGGCCGGGGTCTACACCAACGACCTGAGGCTAGCCCACTGGACGGCCGACCGTCTGATCGCCGGGCAAGTATATGTCAATGAATGGTGGACGGGCGGCGTGGAGACCCCCTTCGGTGGCACCAAGCGTTCCGGGTATGGCCGGGAGAAGGGGCAAGAAGCCTTGCTCGGCTATGTACAGACCAAGAATGTCGGCATCCGCCTCTAGCCATGGCGGATCGCTTCGATTATGTCGTCATCGGTGCGGGCAGCGCCGGATCGGTGGTCGCCGGTCGGCTGTCGGAATCGGGCCAGGGCTCGGTCTGCGTGCTCGAGGCCGGCCCACCGGACCGTCACCCGTCCATTCATGTACCGGCCGCCGTGGTGCATGCCCTCAATAATCCCCGCATCAACTGGATGTACCGCACGGCACCCAGTTGGGGAACGGGAGAGCGCTGCATCATCCAGTCGCGCGGCAAGACGCTTGGTGGATCGGGGTCGATCAACGGACATGTCTATACCCGAGGCCACCGCTCCGACTTCGACGGCTGGGCGGCGATGGGCAACCGCGGATGGGGCTATGCGGAGGTCCTGCCGTATTTCAAGCGCTGCGAACGGCGTATCGGCGACGGCGATGACCGCTACCGGGGACGAGCCGGCCCCTTCACCATCACCGACATCGATCAACCCGATCCACTCTGTGATGCTTTCATGGACGGGGCGGAGTCACTCGGCATTCCACGCAACCCCGATTACAACGGTGCGTCGCAGGAGGGCATCGCCTACGTCCAGCGCAGCATTCATCGGGGACGTCGGGTCAGCCCTGCACGGGCCTTCCTCTATCCGGCGATGAAGCGGGGCAACACCGAGGTACGCACCCAGGCCCGCGTACTGCAGGTTCTCTTCGCGGGCAAGCGTGCTGTCGGTGTGCGCTACCACTGGGGCGGCCGTGACCATGTCATACTCGCGAACCGGGAAGTGATTCTCTGTGGTGGCGCCATCGGATCGCCACACCTGCTGCAGCTATCGGGCATCGGGGCCCCGGGCCTGCTGCAGCACATCGGCATTCCCCTGGTTCACGCCCTTCCCGGTGTTGGCGAGAACCTGTGCGACCACTATGCGGCGAGGATGGTGATGCGCATTCGCGACATCGAAACCATCAACGAGCGCGTGCGCGGGCTCAAGCTGGTGAGGGAAGTGGCCCGCTACGCTTTTACACGGCGAGGAGCTCTGGCGCTGACCCCGACCCTGGTCTACTGCTTCTGGAAATCGGACCACGGCGACATCCAGGTGTCTTTCACGCCCGCCAGCTATCCAGCGGGAGTCTGGAGCGGGCTCGACAGGTTTCCCGGTGCGACCATTGCCTGCTGGCAGCAGCGGCCGGCCAGCAGGGGACATGTCCGCGCCCTTTCGGCGGATCCCTTCGCACAGCCCGAGTTTCAACCGAACTATCTGGCCGAAGAAGAGGATCGTCAGGCCCTGCTTGCAGCCATGCGTCTCGGCCGCCAGCTAGTCAACAGCCCCCTTTTTTCGCGTCATGTCGAACAGGAAATCTGGCCCGGCGACAAGGCACAGAGTGATGCCGAACTGCTCGATCATGCTCGCCACACCGGTAATACCACCTATCACCCGATCGGGACCTGCCGCATGGGGCCAGCGGAGAGCACAGGCAGCGTAGTCGATGACCAGTTGCGGGTTCACGGCCTGGAGGGACTGCGCGTAGCCGACGCCTCCATCATGCCGACGATGCCGGCGGCGAATACCAATGCGATCGCCCTGATGATCGGGGAAAAAGCGGCGGATATGATCCTAGGCAGACGGCCATTGGCGCCCGAGTTGGCGTGTGTTCCGCAAGATCCATCGTAATGCCCCGCGGCAATCCCGCCGCGCTCAACGCTCCCGCTGGGACTCCTGCCAGGCCTCGGCGGCCTCCTCCACGCCGGGCTCGGGGTCACGGGACAGCGCGGCACGCCGCTCGGCCTCCTCCTCACGCACGTCGTCGATCACGGTCATCAGCTCGTCCACGTCCACGGTGGTGGTGTCGTGCTCGAAGCAGCCGGTCAGCTGGCTGCCCGGATGCAGGTCGCCGGTCTCATAGAGCGCCCAGATTTCCTTGCCGTAATCGGTGGCCAGCAGTTCCGGGGCGAAGCGACCGAAGTAGCGGCGCATGTTGTCCACATCGCGCTCGAACATCCTCTCGGCACTGTTGTTGCCGGCGGCATCCACCGCCTGGGGCAGGTCGATGATCACCGGGCCGTCGGCGGAGAGCAGCACGTTGAACTCGGAGAGGTCGCCATGAATCAGGCCGGCACACAGCATGCGTACCACGTCGCCGATCACCTTGGCGTAATGGGCCCGGGCCTCGTCGGCGGTCAGGGTCACATCATTCAGCCGCGGCGCGGTCAGGCCCTCGGCATCGGTGATCATCTCCATCAGCAGCACGCCATCGATAAAACCATAGGGCCTGGGCACCCGCACATCCGCCGCCGCCAGCCGGTAGAGGGCATCGACCTCGGCGTTGAGCCAGGCCTGTTCCTGTTCCTTCTGGCCGTAGCGGGTCTTCTTGGCCATCGCCCGGGAGCGGCGGCTGTTGCGCTCCTTGCGCCCCTCCTGGTACTGCACGGCCTGCTTGAAGCTGCGCTGCTTGGCCTCCTTGAAGACCTTGGCGCAGCGTCGCTCGCCGTGGGAGCGCACCCCGTATACCTGGGCTTCCTTGCCGCTCATCAGTTGGCTCTCGACCGCCTCGATCAGGCCGTCGTCGACCAGCGGTTGCAATCTCTTGGGTATCTTCATGTCACCACGTTGGCATAGAGCCCGTCGGCTGGGTATCCCGCGGGCGTATCTCGTTTGGTTTCTCTGGCTTCAGGTCAGCGGCTGATGCGGCGGGCACGGAAGGTGCGCCCCTTGAGCCTGCCATTGCCCAGCTGGTCGAGGGCCGCCGCGGCGATATCGCGCTGCACGGCCACGTAGGCGCTGTTGGCGAGCACCTTGATCTTGCCCACCTGATCCCCGGCGATCCCCCCCTCGCCGGTCAGGGCGCCGAGGATATCCCCGGGTCGCAGCTTCTGCTTCTTGCCGCCGCCGAGTTGCAGGGTCGCCATGGCGGGACGGAAGGGCTGGCGCTCCAGCACCGCGCGGGAGGGCAGCGGCTCGGTCTCCAGCACCTCGCCGAGCAGCTCGGCGAGGCGTGCCAGGCGGTAGTCCTCCTGCTCGCTGAGCAGGGTACAGGCCACCCCGGAGCCGCCGGCCCGGCCGGTGCGACCGATACGGTGGACATGCACCTCGAGCTCACGGGCAATACGGTAGTTGAACACCGCATCCAGGGCATCGATGTCCAGTCCGCGGGCGGCCACATCGGTGGCCACCAGGATCGAGGCACTGCCGTTGGCGAACAGCACCAGCAGGCGGTCACGGTCGCGCTGCTCCAGGTCGCCATGCAACGCCAGGGCACTGAAACCCGCGTCGTTCAGGGCCTCGGCGACCTCGTCGGTCTCGCGCTTGGTATTGCAGAACACCACGCTCGATGCGGGCCGAAAGTGCAGAAGCAGGCGGCGCAGCGCCTCGAAGCGGGCCGACTCGTCCGCCACCCGGAAAAAGTGCTGGCGGATCGTGGTGGCGTCGTGGGGCTCGGCCACCTCCACGCTGACCGGCTCACGCATCAGCCGCTCGGCGATGGGCCGGATGCCCTCGGCATAGGTGGCGCTGAACAGCAACATCTGGCGGCTCGCCGGGGTCTCGGCGATGATCGCCTCCATGGCCGCCTGGAAGCCCATGTCGAGCATGCGGTCGGCCTCGTCCAGCACCAGGGTCTCGAGCGCCCCCAGGGCCAGCGAGCCCTTGCGCAGATGCTCCTCCACGCGCCCTGGCGTGCCGACGACGATATGCGCGCCATGCTCCAGCGATCCCAGCTGCGGCCCCAGCGGGGCGCCGCCGCACAAGGTGAGCACCTTGACGTTGGGCAGGCTGCGCGCCAGGCGGCGGATCTCGCCGGCCACCTGGTCCGCCAGCTCGCGGGTCGGGCAGAGCACCAGCCCTTGCACCCGGAAGTCCGCCACCGATAGCCGCGACAGCAG
>NZ_JAVLBC010000258.1:0-3771 GCF_031581305.1 Halomonas sp. | reverse complement strand
CCGGGTACATGGCCAACCTCGGCACCCTGCAGGCGCTATGCGACCCTGACACTCGGGTGTTCCAGGACCGCCTGAATCACGCCTCGCTGCTCGACGGGGCCAAACTCGCCGGTGCCCACTCGCGGCGCTTCCACCATCGCGATCTCGGGGACCTCGAACGACTGCTCGACCGCGCACCGGACAACGGGCGCACGCTGGTGGTCAGCGACGGGGTATTCAGCATGGATGGCGACGTGGCCGATATCGCCGGGCTGGCCGCGACCAGCGCCCGCCATGGTGCCTGGCTGATGGTCGACGATGCCCATGGCCTGGGCGTGCTGGGCGAGGCCGGCGACGGCTGCGTGGGTCGTGCCCATCGCATCGACGAGGTGCCGGTACTGGTCGGCACGCTCGGCAAGGCACTGGGCTCCGCCGGCGCCTTCGTCGCGGGTAGCGAGACGCTGATCGAGCACCTCACCCAGTTCGCCCGTCCCTATGTCTACACCACTGCCCAGCCGCCGGGCGTGGCGGCGGCCACCCTGAAGGCCCTGGCACTGCTCGAGGCCGAACCCGAACGTCGCACCCGCCTGGCAACGTGGATCGCATGCTTCCGTCGCGAGGCCAAGATCCTGGGACTGCGGCTGGCCGCCTCCACCACGCCGATCCAACCGCTGGTGCTGGGCGACAGCCATCGGGTGATGCGCTGGGCGGCCTGGTTGGCCGAGCGCGGGATCCTGGTCGGCGCGATCCGCGAACCCACGGTGCCCCGCGGCCAGGCGCGACTGCGCATCACCCTGAGTGCTGCCCACACGGATGCCGACCTGGAGGCCCTGCTCGAGGCGCTGGCCGACTGCCGAACCCGGGACACCGTGACAGGCGGGGAGACGAGCCCATGACGCGCCTGGTGCTGCTCTCCGGCTGGGGCTGCGACGCGCGACTCTGGCAGCCGCTGGCCAAGCACTGGCCCGTAGGACTTGCGGTCAGCGCCCCCGACTGGCCCGGCTACGGCGCCCGCCCGCCGCTGGCGGATCCCCGACGCCTGATCCAACTGACCGAGGCCATGGCTGAGGAGCTCCCGGCGGATGCCGTCTGGGTGGGCTGGTCATTGGGCGGGCTGCTCGCCGCCGCCCTGCTTGCCTACCTGCCTGCGCCGCGGGGGCTGGTGCTGCTCGGCATGGGCGAGCGCTTCTGTCACGAGGCAGGCATTTCCACGGCGGAGCTGGCTGTCTTCCAGCGAGCCTTCGCCCGTGACCCGGAGGCCACCCACCGGCACTTTCTGCGCTGGCAGCTGGCCGGCGAACCCGACCCGCGCGCCGCGCATCGACGACTGCGCGAGTGGCTCGGCAATGACGGCGGCGCCGACCGCGCCACCCTGGCAGCGGGACTCGACCTGCTCGGCGAATTGGATAACGCTGACCGCCTGGCCAGCGCGCCCTGCCCGATATGGCGCGTCGCAGGGGAACAGGACCCGCTGCTCGCGCCGTCGCTGCGCGCCAGCGCCGACCATCGCCTGAGCGAGGCCGGCCACTGCCCGATGCTCAGCCAGCCGGCATCGCTGGCCGCCTGCCTCGCCAGCATCGCCAGGGAGCCCGCGCCATGACCGCCTTGTCGCTCGCTGCCCCCGCCACCCGGGGCACAACCCCGGGAGATGACTGGCAGGCCCGTGTGGCCCGCGCCTTTTCCCGCGCCGCTCCCCGTTATGCCGAGCGCGCCGTCGCCCAGCGGATCATGGCCGAGCCACTACTGTCCCGCCTTCCCGAGCATGCCGAGCGAGTGCTGGACCTGGGCTGTGGTCCGGGCGAGATGGCCGCGCACCTGGCCGAGCGCTTCGGTGCCGGCGGCACGGTCATCGGCCTGGATCTTGCCCCGGGCATGCTCGAGGTGGCCCGCCGCACACACGGCGACGCGGCCCGCTGGCTGTGCGGCGATGCCGCTGCCCTGCCACTGGGGGACGCCAGCCAGGACCTGGTGGTCTCCAACCTGGCGATCCAGTGGTGCCCGGCACTCGACACCGTGATGGCCGAGCTTCGCCGTGTCCTGCGCCCGGGGGGTCGGGTGCTGATCAACACCCTGGGGCCCGACACCCTGGAAGAGGTGCGGCGGGCCTGGTCGCGCCCCGACCAGCCTGCCAGCCTGCTGACCTTCCGGGACGCCGCCTGCCACCGGCAAGCGGCCCGGGCGGCGGGCTTTGACCGCCTCGACTGCCGGACGCGGGCAATGCGCTTTCACTATCCCGACCTCGCCGCGGTGATGACCTCGATCAAGGGTATCGGTGCCCAGCCATCGCGACCCGAGGGCCGACTCACCCGCGCGGACCTGGCACGGGCGACGCGCCGCTACGAGACGCAGCGCAAGCCCGAGGGCCTGCCCGTTACCTACCGCCTGCTGACCCTGGAGCTACACGCCTGAGATGAGCGCCTACTTCGTCACCGGCACCGACACCGACGCCGGCAAGACCCTGGTCACCAGCGGCCTGCTGGCCCTGGCGCGCCGTCGCGGCCTGACCACCCTGGGCCTCAAGCCCGTGGCCTCCGGCAGCGAGGCCACGCCCCAGGGCCTGCGCAACACCGATGCCCTGGCCCTGCAGGCCCAGAGTCACCCCGCCGCGGATTACGACACGGTCAACGCCGTCGCCTTCGCTCCGGCCATCGCCCCGCACCTGGCGGCCCGGCGTGCGGGGGTGACGCTGGCCCTCGATGCCCTGGTCGACCATGCCCGCCCGCTGCTTGCCGAGCAGCGCGACCTGACCCTGGTCGAGGGCGCCGGTGGCTGGCGGGTGCCCCTGAACGGGACCGAGGACCTGTCCGACCTGGCCGTGCGGCTCGAGCTGCCGGTCATACTGGTGGTAGGGCTGCGACTGGGCGGCATCAACCATGCCCGGCTCAGCGCTGAGGCGATCCGGGCAGACGGCCTGCGCCTGGCGGGCTGGGTCGGCAGCCTGGTGGACCCCGCTTTCGCCGTGGACGACGCCCTCTACCACGATAACCTGGCGACCCTCGCGGCCACGCTGCCCGCCCCCTGCCTGGGCGTGGTGCCGCGGCTGGCGGCGGAGTCTCCCGCGGCCATGGCCGCGGCCGCCGCCCATTACCTGATCCTGCCCAATGACGATCCCAAGCGAGGAGCGCCGAGTACAAGCCGAAGAGGAGGTCCTACGCCAGGGGTGAGGAGCACTGCTCCGAACGGGCTGGCCATGGATGGCCAGCACCGGACCTGCAAGCGGAGCAGGATGCGAGAGCGAGGCAGGGCGTCGGTAGCGCCCAGGGAGGGGGTCACAGCGCCTCCTCGCAGGCTTGTGGACGGATCAGCTCCGAGCGATGGACACATGCTCAGTAAGCTGACCGATGGCGATTGACTTGCGCGGGGGCGTCCGTAGAATGTGGTCGCCTGCCTGCCCGTGCGGATGTGGTGGAATTGGTAGACACGCCAGGTTTAGGTCCTGGTGCCTTCGGGCTTGGGAGTTCGAGTCTCCCCATCCGCACCATCATTGCCTGCCGTTACGTTCTTGCCCGTTTTCGACGCGATGCTTCCGTCATCTCCCCGAGATGCGCGGCGCTTTCGCGTGCCTGTCTTGATACCTCACCGCTGCCACGGAGGCCCCTGATGCCCGCTCCCCTCTCCTCCCCCGTCTGGCCCCCCTACGCCCACCTCAAGACCCAGCGCCCGGCGCCGAAGGTGACCGGCGGCGAGGGGGCGACCTTCACCCTGGCGAGCGGCGAGACACTGCTCGACGCCACCTGTTCCTGGTGGTGCATGATCCACGGCTACGCCCACCCACGGCTGGTGGCAGCGATC
>NZ_JAVLBC010000257.1:0-3773 GCF_031581305.1 Halomonas sp. | reverse complement strand
TCCTCGGACGAACCTCCTCTTAGCGCCACCACCAACGTCTCGGCTGACCTCTGCCAGTCATAGCGGGCTGCTCGTTCGATACCCTGCGCCCCCACCCGTTGGCAGGCGTCGGTATCTTCCAGCGCCTTTTCTAGTGCGGCGTGAATACTGTCGGTCTCTCCCGGCTCGACCAGGAACGCCGACTCGCCGGTGATCTCGTGCATCGCCGTGTGACGGCTGGTCAGCACCGGCACGCCGCACGCCATTGCCTCCACCACCGGCATGCCGAACCCTTCGTATAGCGACGGGTACGCCAGCAGATCGGCACTGGCGGTGATCAGCGGGAGATCCTGCTGCGCCACATAGCCGAGCCGCAGCAGCTCACCGCGGGCCTCAAGGCGTTGCAGCTCACGGCTCAGTGAGGCATCGTTCCAGCCCTTGGCGCCGACGCACACCAGCGGCCACTCCCGTCGCAGCGCATCGGGCAGGGCGGCGTAGGCCTGGACGAGACGCTCCAGGTTCTTGCGCGGCTCCAGAGTGCCGACGCTGAGGATGTAGCGCTGCGGCAGGCCCAGGCGCCCTCGTGCAGCGGCCCTGGCGGCGGCATCGAGCGGGTGGAAGGCCGTCGCTGCAGCTGGTGGCACCACCGTGATGTCCGCTTCTCGCCGCCCGGCATAGGCGGCGATCTCGCGACGCATGGTAGAGGAAATGGTCACGATGGCATCGGCGTGGCACAGGGTATGGTCGATCTGGCGCGTCAGGTAGGCGATCCGCGCAGGCGGATGAGACTCGGGTACGGCGAGATGGGAGAGGTCGTATACTGTGGCTACGCGTCGGCCGGAAAACGGCATCAGCTCGAGTCCCGGTTCCCAGTACACATGGCCGTCGTAACGGCAAGTCAGGCCGGCAAAGCGCAGCGCCCGAAGCTCATGGCGCAGCCTGTAGCTGCCCGGTATCTGGCGCAGTCGGCGCCGAAGTCCCGTGGTTTCGCCAGTTCCGCAAAAAGCGCGAGACGCTATCGGTGGCCAGTCGTGCAATTGAGCGCCGTCGAGCCATCGGCTACGATACAGCCCCCTGAAGTCTTCGATCTCGCGGTGCTCCGTCAGTCGAACGGCCAGCTGTTGCGTGTAGTGGCCGATTCCCGTCAACGGTGGCCGGAGACAATCAAGGTTGATCAATAGCTTCATGGCGACGAACGCTACCTTATTGATATCTGACGCTTCGCGTCGGTTCAGTTTCAAGCACAACCCCTATGCCTGATACGCGAAGCGCATCGCACAAAGGGCAGAGAATTCCAGTATCACCAAGGAGACGACAGTGTCGGAAAGCTGCCCCACCAGGCCCTATCTGGTCGACAACAATCCACAGCTTGACATGTCAGCACTAGAGCGGCGCTTAGACGAACTCCTTGCCGATCGCCAGGCGGTGCCTTCGGCGCCCAGACCGTTGCCCAGTCGGCAACCTTCTGTCTGGTTGCCACCGTTGCGCCGATTACTTATCCAGCTCAAGGCCAGCTATCTGGTCAGCCAGTGGTTGCCGCGTCACCCCGGTCTCTATCGTCGGGCGCGGACACTCTATCACTGGCTCAGAGAGGTTGTCGGGCGACGTTAACGCCTTGATCAAGCGCCGGGTGTTGCGCTGGCGTGCCTCGTCGACCAGATGGAAGTCAGTATTGAACATGTCCTCCACCGGGTACATGAAGTCATAGGGGCGTCCCCGATAGGTCAGGCCGTGCTCGGCCGCCTGCTTCGGTAGGGTGGTATAGAAGCGCTGCTCGACTGAATCTTCCTGGTAAGAGGGATGAAATAAGAACGCCGGAGGCACCAGTATCAGGCAGGCGCCGCGAGCGTGCAGCCGTGCCTGGAAATGGCGTAGCAGTGCCCACCCCGGTGCGTTGCGACGATGCTCGGTACCATAGTGGCGCGGGGCTTCGGCCATGACCTGCTGTGCCATCCAGGGTTCACGAAGCTGGCGCGTGGCACCCGTTTGATCGCCGCGGGCGTCCAGGCGGTGGGCCCCGTAGGTGCCGCTCACCGTGAAGTCATCGGGCAGGCCGCGATAGCCCTGCATGACTCGGGTGGGAGAGGTCTGCATCACGATCTGAAAGGCCTCGCGAGCCAACAGGGGCAGCCAGCGATGCAACGGCAGCGCCTCGCGGCTCAGCCGCCAGGCATCCAGCAATGCCTCGGGTCGGCCCAGGTAGAAGTCGTTCATCACGTGGTTGATCTCGCCGTTGTAGCCGAATAGCGGATACTCCAGCGCCATGATCACCACGTCACCCGCCTTGGCGACTTCCAAGGTGTGGTTGAGTATCACCGGCAGACCCAGCCCGGCATTCACGCCGAGATTCACCGCGGGCCGCCGGAAGGTTTCTTCAAGCTGTTGTGAGTCGATGCCGAACATGGCACTGGAGCCCCCCGCCACCAGTAGCCGCGGTATCGATATTGCCTCGGCCCGGCTCTGCTTATGGGCCTGGGCCTCCAGCACCCATTGATGGCTGGGATGGGGGTGGCCCAGCTGACCCGCCAGCACCAGTAGCCAAAGGCCGGCGGCCAGGCACAGGCCAAGGGCAATGCCGCCCAGCAGTCGCCAGAGGGCGTTCTGATGGGCCTCTATTCGGTGCATGGATCGGCTCCTAGAACTGGAAATAGAGAAACGCCTGCTCGGGCTGGGCATACAATTGTTTTAACACCACGAACAGTAGCACCCCGCACAGGATGCCCACGCCCCACAGACAGCGGCGGGCACGCAGTGGGTCATGGCTCTCCATGGCCGCCCGCCAGCGTGACGTCCATTGCTGGGAGTTGGGCAGCAGCAGGGCGATGCTCATACCCATGGTTATCATGCCAAACAACCGACCGTGCTCGCCCGATACCGGCCAGCCCTGATGGGTCCACTGTAGCGCTGGAGACCACTGCCAGGGCACACTCAGTGCCTGATAGAGCTGTAAAGCCGTATCCACGGAGTCGGCCCGGAACGGGATCCACGCCAGCATCACGAAGCTCAGCGTCAGGGGTAGTGCCAGCCAACCGGGCCAGCGCCATCCGGTGAGCCTCATCCAGCCATGGGCCAGGCACAGCGCCACACCGTGCAGCCCCCCCCACAGCAGGAACTGCCAGCCAGCACCGTGCCACAGGCCACCCAGCAGCATGGTCAGCATCACGCTGAGGTAGCGGCGCTCGCGCCCACCCAGCGGAATATAGAGATAATCACGCAGGAAGTGGGAGAGGGTGATGTGCCAGCGGCGCCAGAAGTCGATGGGGGAGCGGCTCCTGTAGGGTGAGTCGAAGTTGACTGGCAGCTTGAGGCTCAGCATCAACCCCAGGCCGATGGCCATGTCGGCATAGCCAGAAAAATCGAAGTAGAGCTGCACGCCATAGCCGAATCCAGCGAGCCACGGGGTCTCGCCGCCCAGGAATGCGCCGCCTGAGGCCTGGGCATAAAGCGCCCCGACTGGCGCATCCAGTGGATCGGCGATTAGCACCTTCTTGGCCAGTCCGAGACACAACAGTGCCAGGCCGGCGGTGAAGGTGTTCACTCGCCAGGTCGGCCAGCGATGGCGCACCTGGGGCAGGATCTCCCGGGCATGCACGATGGGGCCGGCGATCAGCTGCGGGAAGAAGGTGACGAAGAAGGCATATTCGGTGAAGCGTGGAAGCGCCACCTGTCGCCGCCACAGATCCACGAGCCAGGCGATCTGCTGGAAGGTGAAGAAGGAGATGCCCAGCGGCAGCACCATCTGAAAGCTCGGTACGGCCCATTCTGGCACTAGCAGGGTGTGCAGCGTTTCGGCG
>NZ_JAVLBC010000256.1:0-3785 GCF_031581305.1 Halomonas sp. | reverse complement strand
GCAGCCGAAGGCGAGGATGCCGCCCTCGATACGGCGGATGTGGCAGGGGCCGATCACCTGCATGTCGTGGGGCCGGCCGGCCTCGAAGACTCGCTGCCAGAGCGCCTCGCCGAAGCGGCTGGCCTCGCGCAGGTAGATCTCGTAGCCGATCTCGCCGGAGTAGCCGGTGCGCGAGATCACCACCGACATGCCGTCGAGCTCGGCCTCCATCAGATGGTAGTAGGGCATGCCCAGCACCGCCTCGCCGAAGAGGTCGACCATCACCGCCTTGGCCTGCGGCCCCTGGACCTGGACCGGGGCCACATCCACCTCCTGGATGGTGACGTCAAGGCCGGCATTGAGGACCAGGCCCTGACACCACAGCAGGATGTCGCTGTCGGCCAGCGAGAGCCAGAAGCGGTTCTCCTCGATGCGCAACAGTACCGGGTCGTTGAGGATGCCGCCATCCGGGGCGGTGACGAAGACGTACTTGCACTGCCCCACCTGGCAGTGACGCATATCGCGGGGGACCAGCCGCTGGGTGAAGGCGAAGGCGTCAGGACCGCTGATCTCGATCTGGCGCTCGACGCCGACGTCCCACAAGGTCACGCCCTGCACCAGGGCCCAGTACTCGTCCACCGGGTCGGTGTAGAGGCGCGGATGGTAGTGGTGGTTATAGACGCTGTACTTGCGCACCCCGTGCCGCCGGGACGCATAGAAGAAAGGTGACTTGCGGATGCGCGGATAGAGCAGGATCTCCGGCGCCGATTGGGTGTTCTGAGTGCTCTGAATGTTCTCGATAGCCTGGGACATGACCGTCTCCTCCACTGTCGCGGTGCCGGGAACCGGCACCCGCCGGCATCCCTGCCCTCGACACTAGCCCCTGTGCCGAGCATCGATCTCGCTGTGGGCGTCGAGCTCTTTGGTGTGGGCGACAGAGTCACATGCGGCCTGTCGCCACCAGGCAAGGAGGCGTCGCCACGGGACAGCGTGAAGTCGAGACGCTGCCTTATGCTGCGGGAAAAACCTCGAAATGAGGAGGACAACCATGGCGACTTTACCCTCGCAGGCAGACGCGGTGATCATTGGACTGGGCGGCATCGTCGGCGCCTCGGTCGCCCATCACCTGATCGAGCAGGGGTGGACGAACCTGGTGGGGCTCGAGACGTCCGCCATCCCCTCGGACATCGGCTCCACCGCTCACGCCTCCGACTTCTGCTTCATGACCTCCCACGACCGCCTGGCCTGCTACACCACCACCTACAGCCAGCGCTTCTACGAGGCACTGGGACACTATCACAAGGTCGGTGGCCTGGAGATCGCCCGGATTGGCGACGAAGCGCGCCTGGCCGAACTGCAGCGCAAGGTCGCCTCGGGCAAGGCCTTCGGCACCCGGGCGCGCATGGTCGATGCCGACGAGGCGGTGGAACACTTCCCGCTACTGGCGCGCGACCAGGTGCTGGGCGCCATGTGGGACCCTGACGCCGGCCTGGTGGTCCCGCGCTCCCAGCAGGTGGCCGGTGAGCTGGTCGAGCGCGCCGTGGCCGGCGGCCACCTGAGCGCCTTCGCCGAGACCCCGGCCCTGGACATCGATGTCCGGGATAGCCGGGTCTACGGGGTCGAGACGTCGAAGGGCTATGTCGCCACCTCGCGGGTGATCATCACCTCGGGCATCTGGGGACCGATCCCCGCGGCCATGGGCGGCGCGGCCCTCCCACTGATGCCGGTGGAGCATCCATTGATGTTCTTCGGCCCCTTCGAGACCTTCGCCGGTACCGGCAAGGAGATCGGCTACCCGCTGCTGCGCGACCAGGGTAACTCCGCCTACATGCGCGACACTGGCGACCCGACCAGCACCGAGGGCGGCCAGCTGGAGTGGGGCTACTACGAGTCCCACGAGCCACGGCTGGTGGACCCTCGCGCCATCCTCGAACGTGACCAGGCACGCCTCTCCCCCTCCATGCGCGACCTGGAGCTGGACCAGGTGGCCGAGGCCTTCGAGCGGGCCATCGAACTCGCCCCCGTTCTCGGCGAGCTGGGCTGGGACGAGAAGCACTCCTTCAACGGCCTGCTCTCGGTCACCTCGGACGGCGGCTCCCTGGTGGGCGAGTCGCCGGAGACACGCGGCCTGTGGCTGTGCGAAGCGGTGTGGGTCAAGGACGGCCCCGGCATGGGCAAGGTGTTGGCCGACTGGCTGACCCATGGCCGCCCCGAGCTCGACCCCTGCGGCATCGACATCGCGCGCTTCTACCCGGTGCAGAAGACGCCCCATCACGTCCTGGGCCGCTGCCGGGAGATCGCCCGCAAGATCTACGACCCGCCAGTGCATCCCCGTGAGCCCTTCGAAAGCGGTCGCGACCTGCGCCGCGGCCCCTTCTGGCCACGCGAACAGGCGCTCGGCGGCTACTTCATGGAGGCCGCCGGCTGGGAGCGCGCCCATGGCTACGCCGCCAACGAGACGCGTCTCGCCGCTTACCTGGAACGGGTCCCCGAGCGTCCGGCGGAGTGGGATGCCCGACACTTCTGGCGGGTATCCAACGCCGAACACCTGGCACTCTCCGACGACGTCGGCATGATCAACCTCTCCCACTTCGCCATCTTCGATATCGCGGGCCACGATGCGGAGGCACTGCTGGAGCGGCTCTCGGTGGCCAGAGTCGGCGGCAATACCCCCGCCGGCAAGGGCGTCTACACCCACTTCCTGGACGCCTTCGGCGGGGTGCACTCGGACCTCACCATCGTGCGCCTGGCCGCGGATGCCTGGCGAATCATCTGCGGTGGCGATACCGGCCATCGCGACCTGATGTGGATCCGCCACCGCGCCGAGGAGTGGGACCTGACCCGCTGGCATCTGGCGGATCGCAGCGACGGCCTGGCCACCCTGGGCCTGTGGGGCCCCAATGCCCGACACACCCTGCAGGCCCTGACCGACGACCCCGAAGGTCTCGACGACGCCCGTTTTCCCTTCGCCACCGCCCGCGAGATCCGTGTCCAGGGCTTGCCGGTATGGGCCTTCCGCATCTCCTACGTGGGCGAGCAGGGCTGGGAGCTCTACGTCCCTTTCAGCTACGGCCTGGCACTCTGGGACCTCCTGTTCGACGCCGGAGTGATCCCGGTGGGCATCGAGACCTACGCCAGCAGCCGCCGCCTGGAAAAGAGCCTGCGGCTGCAGAATGCCGACCTGCTGAGCGATTACAATCTCGTCGAGGCGGGTCTGGCACGGCCCAGAGTCAAGGACGTGCCCTTCCACGGCAAGGCCGCCTACCTGGAGCAACGCGACCGCGCCCAGCAGCCCGCCACGCTGTGCACCCTGGTGATGGAGGAGCACCATGACGCCGCCGGCACGCCACGTTTCCCCGTCGGGCAGTCGCCACTGCTCGACCTCGATAGCGGCGAGGTGCCGGTGGACGCCCTGGGACGACGCTCCTACGTGACCAGCATCGCCTATGGCCCCTCACTGGGACGCAACATCGCCCTGGCCTACCTGCCCCCGGAGCATGCCCGGGAAGGCAGGACCCTGCGGCTGGAGTACTTCGCCGAGCACTACCCGATGCGGGTGACGGCCGTCGGCTATCGGGCTCTCTACGACCCTGAGGGAGAACGGGCTCGCGGCTGACGACTCAACCCTGCGGCGGCCTCGGGCCGCCGCAGGGCTCCAGTTCGGCCTGGCGCTCCTGACGTCGCTTGCGCTCGGCACTCGGCGAGTGACCGAAGTGGTCGTGGTAGCACTTGGTGAAGTGGGGCGGCGAGACGAAGCCGCAGGCCAGCGCCACCTCGGTGATCGGCATCCGGGTCTGCAGCAGCAG
>NZ_JAVLBC010000255.1:0-3796 GCF_031581305.1 Halomonas sp. | reverse complement strand
GAGGGCGTCCTGGAGGCGATGCTCGAAGCCGGCGTCGACGTGGTGCGCCTCAACTTCTCCCATGGCAGTCCCGATGACCATCGCCAGCGCCTGGCGCGGGTCCGCGAGATCGCCGAGCGCCTGGGGCGCAGCGTCGCCGCTCTGGGCGACCTCCAGGGGCCCAAGATCCGCATCGCCCGTTTCAAGGAGGGGAGCGTGACGCTCGAGGAGGGCCAGTCCTTCATTCTCGACATGGGCCTGGGCAGCGATGAGGGCGACGCCAGCCGTGTCGGCTGCGACTACAAGACCCTGGCCGACGATGTCGCCCCCGGCGACCGCCTGCTGCTCGACGACGGCCGGGTGGTGCTCGACGTCAACCGGGTCGCCGACCACCTGATCCACACCAGCGTGACGGTGGGCGGCACGCTCTCCAACAACAAGGGCATCAACAAGCAGGGCGGCGGCCTCTCGGCCCCGGCCCTCACCGAGAAGGACAAGGCCGACCTGGAGACCGCCGTGGCGATCGGCGTCGACTACCTGGCGATCTCCTTCCCGCGCAGCGCCGCCGACATGCAGGAGGCCCGCGAGCGGCTCGGCGAGGCCGGCGCCGAGATCGGCCTGGTGGCGAAGCTCGAGCGCGCCGAGGCGGTGGCCGACGACGCGACGCTGGACGCCATCATTCGCGCCAGCGAAGCGGTGATGGTGGCCCGCGGCGACCTGGGCGTGGAGATCGGCGACGCCAAGCTGATCGGCACCCAGAAGCGCATCATCAAGCACGCCCGTACGCTCAACCGTGCGGTGATCACCGCCACCCAGATGATGGAGTCGATGATCGACTCGCCGCTGCCCACCCGCGCCGAGGTGTTCGACGTGGCCAATGCGGTGCTCGACGGCACCGATGCGGTGATGCTCTCCGCCGAGACCGCCGCCGGCGACTTCCCGGTGGAGACCGTGGAGGCCATGGATCGGGTCTGCCTGGGCGCCGAGCGCGAGCGTCGCATCCAGGAGTCCGGCCACCGCATCCACGAGGGCTTCTCGCAGGTTGACGAGGCCATCGCGCTCTCCGCCATGTACGCCGCCAACCATCTGGAAGGCGTGGCCGCCATCGCCTGCATGACCGCCTCCGGCTACACGCCGCTGATCGCCTCGCGGATCAGCTCGGGGCTGCCGATCGTCGGCCTGGCCCACAACCCGGTGGCCCAGCGGCGCATGGCGCTGTATCGCGGGGTGGTCTCGCTGCCCTTCGACACCAGCGACATTCCGCCCGCCGAGCTCAACGACCGCGCCCTGGCGGTGTTGGTCAGGCAGGGCGTTGCCGACCCCGGCGACCACGTCATCCTCACCCGGGGCGACCACATGAATGCCCATGGCGGCACCAACACCCTGAAGATCCTCGACGTGACTTCGGCCCATCGCCGTGCCTGAAGCGTAGATCATTGTATACAATGAACCCTGACCCGTATCAGGGCTGCAGCAGGTTCTGCGGCCTTGTCTTGTTTCCCGGCGCAGGCCTGGTCGACAATGCAACACCCTACCGCAGTTCGGGAATATCGCATGCTCTCTTTTCTCCGCCTGACTCTCCTTGCCTGGCTCGCCCTGATACCCCCCGTCGCCCTGGCGGAAGTGCCGACCGTGGCCGCCGCCTCGGATCTGCAGTTTGCCCTGACCGAGGCCGCCGAGCGCTTTCAGGATGAGACCGGGCATGAACTGCGTCTCAACTTTGGCTCCTCCGGCAACTTTCGTCGCCAGATCGGTCAGGGAGCGCCCTTCGAACTCTATCTCTCCGCCGATGAGGCCTATGTGCTGGCGCTCCATGAGGAGGGGCGCACCGTGGACGAGGGCGTCGTCTATGCCGTGGGTCGACTGGCGTGGTTGCAGTCAGCTGGTCGCGAAGAGTTGCCCCGTGACGAGGACCCGCTGGCCGGCGTGCGTGAAGCCATCGACGCCCATCGGGCCGGGGAGGGCCGGCCGCGCATCGCCCTGGCCAATCCCGAGCATGCCCCCTATGGCGTGGCAGCCCGCCAGGCCCTCGACCAGGCTGGTCTCTGGGAGAGTTCGGTGCCGCTGCGCATATTCGGCGAGAACGTCTCCCAGGCCGCACGCTTCGCCCTGGCGGACGAGGCCCGCGGCGGGCTGGTGGCCTGGTCCCTGGCGCTCGCCCCGACGCTTGCCGAGCGCAGCGAGCACGTGCTGATCCCGGAGGCCTGGCATGCCCCTCTGGTACAGCGCATGGCGCTGATCGAGGGAGCCGGCGAGACCGCTCGCGCCTTCTATGCCTGGCTCCAGCAGCCAGTGGCTCGGGAGATCCTGGCGGCGTACGGTTTTCGGCTGCCGGACGAGGGTAATCCCCCCTGATGGACTGGACGGCCCTTTCGGTCTCGCTGCGCCTGGCGGGCTTGACCTGCCTGCTGCTGTTGCCGCTGGGGCTCTGGCTGGGACGCACCCTGGCGCTCTCGCGCTTTCGCGGCAAGCCGCTGTGCGAAGCGCTGGTGGCGCTGCCGCTGGTGATGCCGCCGACAGTGCTGGGCTTTTACCTGATGCAGGCCTTCGGCGTGGAAGCCCCCTTCGGCAGCACCTGGCAGTCGTTGACCGGTAGCGGGCTCAACTTCACCTTCACCGGCATCCTGATCGCCTCGCTGGTGGCCAACCTGCCCTTTGCCGTGCAGCCGATTCAGCGCGCCTTCGAGACGATTCCTCCCAATCTGCGCGAGGCTGCCTGGTGCAGTGGCCTCTCTCCCGCCAGCACACTTTGGCGTATCGAGCTGCCGCTGGTATGGCCGGGTCTCATCTCGGCCCTGGCGCTGACCTTCGCCCATACCCTCGGCGAATTCGGCGTGATCCTGATGGTCGGTGGGGCGATCGACGGCGAGACACGGACCCTGGCCATTGCTATCTACGACCGCGTGCAGGCCTTCGACGAGTCCGGTGCCGCCGTCATGTCGGCCATGCTGCTGCTGGTCTCCTTCCTGACCATCGGAGTGGTCTACGGCCTGACAGGACGCCGGAGGTGGCGCCGTGGCTGAGACGGACCCACCTGTGAGCCAGGCCCGCCTGGCGGTCAAGCTGCAGCAGGCCGGGCCGATCCCGCTGGATGCCGACTTCCACTGCGAGGCCGGCGAGCTGCTGGCCCTGGTGGGCCCTTCAGGGAGCGGCAAGACCACCCTGTTGCGGGCCATCGCCGGACTCTACCGGCCGGCGCGAGGCATGATCCGCTGTGCCGGCGAAACCTGGTTCGATGCCGAGGCGGGGCGCTCACTGCGTCCCCAGCAGCGTCGTGTGGGTCTGGTGTTCCAGGACTATGCGCTCTTCCCGCACCTGGATGCATGCGCCAATGTCATGGTGGCCCTGGATCACCTGCCCGCCATGGAGCGCGTTCGGGCCGCCGAGCAGTGGCTGGCCCGGGTGCGCCTCGATGGTCTGTCCGACCGACTGCCGGACGAGCTCTCCGGCGGCCAGCGCCAGCGGGTCGCCCTGGCCCGCGCCCTGGCCAGGAGTCCGAGGGTGCTGCTGCTCGACGAACCCTTCTCGGCGGTGGACCAGGTCACCCGGCGCCGCCTGCAGCGCGAACTCGCCCTGCTGCGCGAGGAAATCCACATCCCCATCGTGCTGGTTACCCACGACCTCGACGAGGCCGCCGCTCTGGCCGACCGGCTCTGCGTGCTGCACGCCGGTCGCAGCCTGCAGCAGGCGCCGGCCGAGCAGTTGTTCCGCCGGCCAGTCAGCCCCGAGGTGGCGCGGCTGCTCGACCGCCACAACGTCTTCACCGGCTGGGTGGTGGAGGGCGACGAGGGGCGTCGCTTGCAGTGGGGCCCCTGGC
>NZ_JAVLBC010000254.1:0-3801 GCF_031581305.1 Halomonas sp. | reverse complement strand
GAGGAGGCCGAATTCCTGGGGCTCGAGCCGGTGCCCTGGGGAGCGGCCACCGGCGAGGCCCCCTCTGGGCAGCGGCTTCGGGGCTTCCTCGCGCCGGCATCGGCGACGCCACCGGGTGACCTGAAGGTGACGCTGGAGGGAGCCGCGCCGCTGGCGCTGGAACTGGAGCCGGTGGGTGAGGTGTCCGGCGAGCGCCCCGTGGTCTCTCTGGAGTTGCTCGCAGCGCTGCGCACGGGCATGGAGCGGCCGCTGGCCCTCTCCGCAGATGGACAGGCACTGGAGATGGCGCGGGGCGGCTATCGCGGCTTCCGTCTCTATGCCGACTCGATCGACTCGGTGCCCGGTCTGGTACAGACGCTGGAGGCGCAGGGTATCGAGGTCATCGCCGAAGTCGAGGCCATTCTGCGCATCCAGGTGCTCGATGCGGGGCTGGAGCGGTTGTTCCGGCTGATCGCCCTGCTGGGCATCAGCGGGGGTACCGCGGTCCTCATCTCCAGCCTTTACGCGGCCGTGGAGCGCCTGCGCCGTGATCTCGGCGTCCTCAGGCTGCTGGGACTGGCACGTCGCCACGTGTTTTTCTTCCCGGTCGTTCAGGGCGTGTTGATCGCCAGCATGGGGCTGGGGGCGTCCCTGGCGGCTTATCTGGGTCTCGCGATGGCGATCAACCGGAGTTTTGCCGACGCGCTGTTGCCGGGCGAACGCTTCTGTACCCTTTCTGCCTCGCAAGTGCTGCTCGCCGTGGCGGCAACGTTGCTGCTGGCTGGAATGGCGTCCCTGGTGGCAGCATGGCGAGCCACCAGCATCGATCCTGCGGAGGCCATTCGTGATCATTGAGACGCGCATCATCGCTCGGCTTGTTTGGCTGCTCCTGCTCGTGGTGGCACCGGCGAGCTGGGGCGCCTCTCCCGCCGAGCAACTCTTCAACCCGCAGCCGGCCGAGGATGACATCGTGCTGCCGATGCCGGATAACGCCACGATGGTGTTTCGCAAGGTGCCGGTGCCCGGTCGAGGGTTCTGGGGTGACCCGTCGCGGGTGATCCAACTGGGTGATGCCACCGGGAGCGTGTTCGAGGGGCTACAGCGCCGGCAGATTGCCGGCAGCTTCGTCGATGACCAGGGCCAGTGGTACCTGATGATCGGCAAATACGAGCTGACGGTGGCCCAGTTTGCGGCCGTGATGGGCCTGCAGGGCTTGATGGACGCCAGTGCCGACCCCGAGATCGCTACCTTGCCGGAGCTGAACCCGCGTGAGCGCCTCGAGCGGTTGGCCAGGCCACTGACCTATGTGAGCCACGCCGACATGCAGCGCTTTGTCGAGCGCTATAACCAATGGCTCTTTGACCCGTCGCATCCTGAGCGTCGGGCGAACCTGCCGCGGATCGAGGGGGTGCCGGGCTTTCTGCGCTTGCCTGCCGAGGATGAGTGGGCCTTCGCGGCTCGCGGGGGCATCCCCGCGCTGGAAGCCGGCATTTTCAACGACCGGCTGCCCTTCGACGCCTCGCGTCTGAGCGAGCATGCCTGGCACCTTGGCAACGCCCGCCATGCCTTGCGCCCGGTGGGCCTGCGGGCGGGCAATCACCTGGGGCTGTACGACATGCTGGGCAATGCCCAGGAAATGACGGCCAGTCGCTTCCGTCCGGAGCTCGGTCAGGGCAAGCCTGGGGGCATCAGCGTGCGCGGTGGCAGTGTCTCCACGCCCGAGGCCGAGATGCGCAGCGCCCTGCGGGCCGAGCTCGATGAGTATGCCTGGGACCCGGACAGCGAGCAGATGCATCAGCGGCGCTCCTTCAACACCGGGGCAAGGCTGGCGATCGGCAGCAACGTCATCCTCGACAGCGAGCAGCGGGCGAGGCTCGAGCAGGAGTACGACGCCTACCGCGAGACGATTCGCCAGGCCACGCCGGTGGGTCGCAGCCTCGACAATCTCGTGGCCCAGGCGTCGGGCCAGCTCGATGACATGGACGCGCTTCTGGACGCGCTGATCGCCGACAACCCCGCGCTGAGCGATCCGTTGAGCACCCTGAAGGCGCAATCCGAACAGGCACGGCTGCAGCTGACCCAGGCCGAGAAGGCTCGGGCCCGCAGCCTGGTGCAGGATGCCACCCGCAACGGCGCCAACCTGAGTGTGTACGTCTCCAAGCTGCCCGCTCTGGTATCGGCTCGTGACAATGCGCTCAAGCTGGTCGAGCACTCCACCCGTTACGAGTCGCGACTGCGCGAGGTGGAGGCGCTGATCGACGCCCAGAAGCGTTCCATCGATGAGCAGCTCTCGGCGTATGGGGACAAGCTGGCCGAGCTGGGGGATACCCATCCCGACCATGTCGCCGAGGCCTTCGAAACACTCGCCGCGCGTCGGATGACCGCCCGCGAGCGTGCCGTGCTCGAACTGCTCGATCTTCATGTGCAGCGCTACCATGAGCTGCGGCGCAGTGAGCCCGACAAGTGGCTGGAGGATTACTCCACGCGTTTCGTCGGCTTCGAGGATGGCTGAAGCGGCTAGACTTTACACCATGATATCCACCACGAGGGAACTGACATGAAACGACACCACCTGATGATTCCGCTGCTCGCTGCGAGCCTGATGACCTCTGGCTGTGCCAGCATGGATGACCAGGGACGCACCCGTACGGAGGGCACGGCGGCTGGCGCGGTCATCGGCGGCCTGCTTGGCTATGCCGTCGGTGACGAACGGGGGGCTGCCATCGGCGCGGCGCTGGGCGCGGGGGCCGGCTATGCGATAGGCAACGAGGTAGCCAAGCGCAAGCAAGCCTATGCCACGACAGAGGCGTTCCTTGACGGCGAAATTGCTCACGTTCAGCAGTTCAACCAGACCACTGTTGCCTACAACGAGCAGGTACGCGCGGAGATCACTCGCCTGGAGGCGGAGGCTGATCGGATGCAGGCCCGGGTAGCGTCCGGCGAGATGGCGCGAGACGAACTGCAGGGCGAGCGTAACGCCATCGCCCGGCGGCTCGAGAAGAGCGAGACGCTGGAGAAAGCCCTGGCACGTGAGCTGAAGGTGCAGCAGCGCATCCTCGCCGAGGAGGGTGGTAGCCGACCCGAGGACGACCCCTACCTGGCGCAACTGAGCGCGGAGGTGGAGGAGCTGCAGCGCAACCTGAACCAACTGCGAGACGATAGTGCTCAGCTGGCCAGTATCGACGAGAGACTGTCCGTATGATCCAGCGTATGAAGTTCGGTTCCACGCTGCTGCCCGGCGCACTGGTAATGCTTCTGGTGAGCGGTTGTGCCAGCTCCGGTGACCCGCGTGAAGGCGGCCTGGTCGGCGGCATGCAGGGGCTCTCCAGCGGTGGCTATGACCAACGCATTCGCGAGCGTGAAGAGCGCCTGGCGGCGCTACGAGAAACCCAGGGCGAGTTGGCCGAGGAGCGCGAGTCGCTGGATCGTTCGCGCGCCGATGCCGAACAGCAGTTGGCGATGGAAACGCGACGCCTGGCCGATCTGCAGGGGGATGTGAGCCAGCTGCGAGCCGAGCTGAACCGGCTCGAGGCCGAGCAGGGTGTACAGGACTCCCGTGTGGCGGGGCTTCGCGAACGCCTCGAGACCCTGCAGGCCGGCATGGACCGTCAGCAGAACGCCCTGGATGCGCTGGAAGGTAGCGGGGTGAGTGACACCGAGCTCGATCGTCGCCGCCGCGAGCTGCTCGCCCAGCGGGAAGCGCTGCGGGAGGAGTACGATTTGCTCATGTCGTTGACCCTCGATCTTGCGCGCTGATCGTGCCTTGCGGTGGAAGCTCGTGGCATCGGTCCTGCTGTTGTTGCCGGGAACTGCTCTGGCGAC
>NZ_JAVLBC010000253.1:0-3812 GCF_031581305.1 Halomonas sp. | reverse complement strand
GTGATCGACCGCTGCTGGGCGCTGGGCAGCGAGAACCCCATCCGCTTCATCCACGATGTCGGCGCCGGCGGCCTCTCCAATGCCCTGCCGGAGCTGGTCAAGGATGGCGAGCGCGGCGGCCTGTTCGACCTGCGTGCCGTGCCCAACGCCGAGCCGGGCATGAGCCCGCTGGAAATCTGGTGCAACGAGGCCCAGGAGCGCTATGTGCTGGCGGTGGCGCCGGAGGACCTCGCCACCTTCGAGGCGCTGTGCGAGCGCGAGCGCTGCCCCTATGCCGTGGTGGGCGAGGGGACCGAGGCGCACCACCTGGAGGTGCGTGACGGCCACTTCGAGAGCCAGCCGGTCGACCTGCCGATGAGCGTGCTGTTCGGCAAGCCGCCGAAGATGCAGCGCGAGTTCCAGCGCCGGGCCAAGACGCTCTCCGGGGTGATGCTCGACAATCTCGACCTGCGCGAGGCCATGGACCGCGTGCTGCGCCTCCCCGCCGTGGCCTCCAAGAGCTTTCTGATCACCATCGGCGACCGCTCCATCACTGGCCAGGTGGCCCGTGACCAGATGGTCGGTCCCTGGCAGGTGCCGGTGGCCGATGTGGCGGTGACCACGGCCAGCTTCGACACCCATGCCGGCGAGGCCATGGCCATGGGCGAACGGCCGCCGGTGGCGCTGATCGACCCGGCGGCCAGCGCCCGTCTGGCGGTGGCCGAGGCCATCACCAACCTGGCCGCCGCCCCCATCGACAAGCTCGGCAACATCAAGCTCTCCGCCAACTGGATGAGCGCCGCGGACCACCCGGGCGAGAACCAGGCCCTGTATGACGCTGTCCATGCGGTGGGCATGGAGCTCTGCCCGGCGTTGGGCATCGCCATCCCGGTGGGCAAGGATTCGATGTCCATGCGTACCGCCTGGCAGGAGGAGAGTGGCGCGGATGATGGGCAGGTCGAGGAGAAGAGCGTCACCTCGCCGCTGTCGCTCTCCGTGACCGGCTTCGCCCCCGTCAGCGACGCCATGCGGACCCTGACCCCGCAGATCAACCTGGAGCAGGACGAGTCTGACCTGTTGCTGATTGACCTGGGCGGCGGGCGGAACCGCCTGGGCGGTTCGGCGCTGGCCCAGGTCTATGGCCAGGTGGGTAACGAGTGCCCGGACCTGGACGACCCCGAGGACCTCAAGGCGTTTTTCGCCGTGATCCAGGGGCTCAATGCCGAGGGCACGCTGCTCGCCTACCACGACCGCAGCGACGGCGGCTTGCTGGTGACCCTGTTGGAGATGGCCTTCGCCGCCCATGCGGGCCTCGAGATCAAGCTCGACTGGCTGATCGACGAGCCCGTCGACGCCTTCAACGCGCTCTTCGCCGAGGAGCTCGGGGCGGTCATCCAGGTAAACCGCAAGGACACCGAGGCGGTGCTGGCCCAGTTCGCCGCCGCCGGTATCGAGACCTGTGGCGTCATCGCCCGGCCTCGCTACGACGACCAGGTGCGCGTGACCCTCTTCGAGGAGCCGCTGCTGGAGACCACCCGGCTGCTGGCCGAGCGGACCTGGGCCGAGACCAGCTACCGTCTGCAGGCGCTGCGTGACAATGCCGATTGCGCCAAGAGCGAGTTCGACGGCCTGCTCGACGGTCGCGATCCCGGGCTCTCCGCCCAGCCGACCTTCGAGGTCGACGAGGACATCGCCGCCCCTTATGTCAACGCGGCCCGCCCGGCCGTGGCGGTGCTTCGTGAGCAGGGCGTCAACGGCCAGCTGGAGATGGCCTGGGCCTTCGACCGGGCCGGCTTCGAGGCCGTCGACGTGCACATGAGCGATATCCTCGAGGGACGGGTGAGCCTCGAGGCCTTCAAGGGCCTGGTGGCCTGCGGCGGCTTCTCCTACGGCGACGTGCTGGGCGCCGGCGGCGGCTGGGCCAAGTCGGTGCTGTTCAATTCCCGCGCCCGGGAGCAATTCGCGGCCTTCTTCGACCGCGACGACAGCTTCTCGCTGGGGGTGTGCAACGGCTGCCAGATGCTCGCCCAGCTGCGCGAGCTGATCCCCGGGGCCGAGGCCTGGCCGCGCTTCGTGCGCAACGAGTCCGAGCAGTTCGAGGCCAGGGTCTCCATGGTGCAGGTAGAAAAGAGTCCGTCGATCCTGCTGGCCGGCATGGAGGGCTCGCGCCTGCCCATTGCCGTGGCCCACGGCGAGGGCCGTGCCGAGTTCCACGACAGCGCCCACCTGCGCGGCATCCAGGGCAGTGGCCAGGTCGCCCTGCGCTTCCTGGACAACCATGGCCAGGTGACCACCCGCTACCCGGCCAACCCCAATGGCTCGCCTTCCGGCATCACCGGCCTGACCACGCCCGATGGCCGGGTCACCATCATGATGCCGCACCCCGAGCGGGTCGTGCGCGCGGTGACCAACTCCTGGCGGCCCGCCGAGTGGACCCATGACGGCGCCTGGATGCGCCTGTTCCGCAACGCGCGTGTCTGGCTGGGCTGATGTCCCCCGGGCAGCATGATGGTAAGGCGGCCCAAGGGTCGCCTTCCGCGTCTTCGGCCCCCGTATTGCCTGCCCTGCGCTCCTACCAGCAGGAGACAGTGCGGCGTGTCGTGGCGCATTTCCGCAGCTCCAGCGATCCGGCGGTGGTGGTGCTGCCCACCGGCAGTGGCAAGTCGCTGGTGATCGCCGAGCTGGCCCGCCTGGCCCGGGGGCGGGTGCTGGTGCTGGCCCACGTGCGCGAGCTGGTGGCGCAGAACCACGCCAAGTACCTGGCCTACGGCCTCGATGCCGATATCTTCAGTGCCGGCCTGGGGCGCAAGGAGAGCGGTCGCCAGGTGGTGTTCGGCTCGGTGCAGTCGGTAGTGCGCAACCTCGAACGCTTCGCCGCGCCGGACCATCCGCGCGGCTCCTTCACCCTGCTGGTGATCGACGAGTGCCATCGGGTTTCGCCAGCGGAGGATGCCAGCTATCGGCAGGTGATCGACCATCTGCGTGCGGCCAACCCGCGCCTTAAGGTCCTCGGCCTCACGGCCACCCCCTATCGGCTCGGACAGGGCTTCATCTATCACCGTCACCACCATGGCATGGTGCGAGGAGAGGCGGACTGTTTCTTTCGCGACTGCGTCTTCGAGCAGCCGCTGCGGCTGATGGTCAAGCAGGGCTATCTCGCCCAGCCGAAGCGTATCGATGCGGCTGTCGAGCGCTACGACTTCTCGTCGCTCGTCCCCGGCTCGAGCGGTCTGTTCCGCGAGGAGGACCTCAATCGGGTGGCGGCGGGGCATCGCGCCACGCCTGGGATCATCGCCGAGGTGGTGGCGCGTGCTGCCGAACGGCAAGGGGTGATGCTGTTCGCCGCCACGGTGGCCCACGCCGAGGAAGTTCTGGGCTATCTGCCGGTGGGCGAGGCGGCACTGGTCACCGGCGAGACGCCCTCCACCGAGCGCGAGCGGCTCATCGATGCCTTCAAGGCGCGCAGGCTCAAGTACCTGGTCAACGTGGCGGTGCTGACCACCGGCTTCGATGCCCCCCATGTGGACCTGATCGCCATCCTGCGTCCCACCGAATCGGTGAGTCTTTACCAGCAGATCGTCGGCCGCGGCCTGCGTCTCTCGCCGGGCAAGCGCGACTGCCTGATCCTCGACTATGCCGGCAACCCCTGGGACCTCTATGCTCCAGAAGTGGGCTCGCCGAAGCCGGCCAGCGATAGCGAGCCGGTGCAGGTCGAATGCCCCCAGTGTGGCCACGCCAACCTCTTCTGGGGCAAGCGTGACGGCGAAGTGGTGATCGAGCACTTTGGCCGCCGCTGCCAGGGGCTGGTGGATGACACCTCGGCCACTCATGCT
>NZ_JAVLBC010000252.1:0-3814 GCF_031581305.1 Halomonas sp. | reverse complement strand
CTTCTGGTGGGAGCTCGCCCGCTGGATCAACGCCAACCTGGTGGATCTGCTCTACCGCAGCGACGCCGCCAAGCTGAGCTGGCTCTCCGCCGCCAACAACCTCTACGACCGCATGGTGCTGCAGTTCGTGGAGGGGATGATGTTTCTGGTACTGCCGGGGCTCTGGGTTGGTGTGCTCGGTTGGGCAGGCATGCGGATAGGTGGTGCCCTCAGCAGCGGCATTCAGCAGGGAGGTGGAAACGCTCAGAGTGCTGGTAGCTCGGGCGGGCAGAAACTGCAGGCGAAGGGCTCTGGCGGCAGACTCTGACGTTCAGAGCCTCAGTCATCGACCCTGAGCCCTCCAGAGTAGTACCCGAACCCATCAGGACCGTCCTGCCAGCCTTCAGCATATGGATCCGAGGCGGCACTGGATGCCGGCACGTCAGTGCTCTAAGCCGTGGAAGCAGCGATGCCAGCGGCCAAGGTGACTGTGCCCGCGGTAACTGTTCCGGCTCCTCGAGCGATGCGCCGCCACCCCTCTTGGGTGGTGGCCGTTTGGATGGTGGACTTGGCCACACCAGCGGCAGATTCACGCAGTATGCGTAGCGAGCCTGTCGTGCTCGCCTGGGTATGCCAGCCATCGGACCAGCCGGCCTGCTGTTTACTGTGGTGGGCCTTTTGAGCTGCCTCGTGGCCAGCGCTGGCAGTCTGGGTTAGAAGTGATTTCAGCGCCATGGGCATCCCTCCCGTGGTACATCAGCATTTAAGCATAGCCGCTTGTATGGTGAGCCTCCACCGGGCGACGCTCAAAAGGGGTCGAGGGCAAAGGCTGAAAGGCCAAAGGCGAGAAGGGAAGGGCGCTCAAGGGGAAGGGACTTACCCAGAAAGGCAAGGAGCGCTTTCGCAAAAGGGAGAGGCAAAAGGGTTCCCCAGAATTTGTCGCTTCCTCAGCTTCTGGGAGACTAGCGGTGGACAGTATCTCTGCGACAAGTATAGTGTAATTGTATATACAATACTCTCTTCCAAGGATGCCCCATGGCTAGCACGCCACCTCTCTATCTGCAGATACAGCAGCACCTGCTGGACAGGATCACTAGCGGTGAGTGGCCAGCCCACCACCAGATTCCCCCGGAGGAGCAGCTGGCCCGGGACTTCCAGGTCAGTCGCATGACCGCCAACAAGGCGATCCGCGATCTGGTCCAGAAAGGATATCTGACTCGGCAGCCGGGGCTTGGCACCTTCGTCACCGATCGAAAGGCGGAGTCATCACTGGTCGAGGTGTACAACATCGCCGAGGAGGTGCGGTCTCGAGGGCATCGGTATGGCAACGAGGTGCTGACCTGCGCAGCGATCGACGCCGATGACGAGGTGGCGCTACGTCTCGGAGTGCGGCTCGGCAGCCGAGTCTTCCATACCCTGATCCTTCACCTCGAGAACGATGTGCCGATCCAGCTCGAGAGGCGTTTCGTCAATCCGCGCTGGGTCCCGGATTATCTCGACACCGACTTCTCCCGCCACACGCCCAATGAGGTGCTGGTGGCCGCCTGCCCCATCACCGATGTGGAACACATCGTCGAGGCGGTCCTGCCCGACCATCAGGCTGCCGAGTGGCTGGCCATCGATACCGCGAGCCCCTGCCTGAGCATGATCCGGCGCACCTGGTCGGGCGAACAGTTGATCAGCTATGCCCGACTGCTTCATCCCGGGGAGCGCTACAAGCTGCGCTCTTCGATGCATCGCGAGGCGACATGAGCGCCCCTGCGTTCTTTACCAACGCAAACGGCCGGGGATTCCCGGCCGTTTGCGGTTGCGAGTCTGGAGGCTGTGTCAGACGACCAGTGTCTGCACCAGATAGCCGGCCGGCACTGCCTGCAGCAGGTTAAGGGTCACGCGGATAAACCACACTACCAGCATGCGACCCACCGATAGCGGAATGCTGGTGGAGAGGATGCACGGGATCGAGGCCGAGAAGAACAGCACGGTGGGCACCGACACCACGCCGGCAACGATCAGCGTCAGGGCATAGAGCCCCCTGGCGTCCCCCAGCAGGGCACTCGCGCCGGTCACCATATGGTCCAAGGGGATGGTGCGCTTACCGGCGATCTCAATGGGTACGAATAAGATCAGGATGCCCAGCGCACTGGGCAGGAACAGCTTGAGCAGGGTGTCGGCAGCGGCGGGTTGCCGAGTCTGGGGTCTTGGCGATTCATGGGCATACCTCTTGTCTTGTGACGTGCGGTGACTGGGTCGGGATAGTCATCCTGCCACGACATGTATATACAAAAAGTCTAGCTAACCCGGTGTCCTCGTCTAGCGGTGCGGACTAGACATTGGTCGCATTTTTTTGCCCAAGATGGCTGTGGCCTGGAGCCATGCTAAATTATAAGCTGCTGTTTTAATAGATTTTTTATCCATTCAGGCGCCTAAGAGCGTGTGTCTTTCCCTCTGTCTCCTCTTGCGAACGCGGCTTGACGTGATCCAGCCTGCTGGGTTTAATTGTATATACATTGAGTCTGCATCCGCTGAGCCACCCTGGAGGAGGCCTCTATGTCGAACACCACCCCCAAGCGTCTCCTGTGGCGCGATATCCACGTCTTCGACGGGCTGCACACGCTGCCCGAACCCATGGCCGTCATCACCGACGGGGCGCGGGTCGCGTCGCTGGTGTCGATGCGGGAATTCGATGAAGAGATCGTGGAAGGTTGCCATGACATGGGCCGGGGCGGCGTGATGACCCCCGGCCTGGTGGACTGTCATACCCACCTGGTGTTTGGCGGTTCCCGCGCCGATGAGTTCGAGGCGCGCCTGGAAGGGGTCAGCTACGAGGAGATCGCCCGGCGTGGCGGTGGGATCCTGAGCACCGTGACAGCCACCCGGGAAGCCAGCGAGGACGAACTGCTCGAGTTGGCCAAGCCGCGCCTCGAGTCGCTGATCGCCGACGGTGTCACCACCGTGGAGGTCAAGTCCGGCTACGGCCTGACGGTCGAGGACGAGCTGAAGATGCTGCGCGTGGCGCGCCGTCTCGGCGAGGCGCTCCCCGTGCGGGTGGTGACTACCTTGCTGGGTGCCCATGCGCTGCCGCCGGAGTTCAAGGATGACAGCGACGGCTATATCGACCTGGTGTGCCAGGAGATGGTCCCGGCGGCCGCCAGCGAAGGCCTTGCCGATGCCGTCGATGTGTTCTGCGAGAAGATCGCCTTCTCGGTGGCGCAGTGCGAGCGAGTCTTCGAGGCCGCCGAGGCGCATGGCCTGCCGATCAAGGCCCACGCCGAGCAGCTCTCCAACCTGGGTGGCACCGCCATGGCGGCCCGTCACGGGGCACTCTCCGCCGATCATATCGAGTACCTCGATGAGGCCGGGATCGCCGCCATGCGCGAGGCCGGTAGTGTCGCCGTGATCCTGCCGGGGGCTTTCCACACCCTGCGAGAGACGCAGCAACCGCCCATCGCGGCACTGCGCGAGGCCGGCGTGCCCATGGCCGTGGCGACCGACGCCAACCCGGGCAGCTCGCCGCTGTTCATGCCGACCTTGATGTTGAACCTGGCCTGCACCCTGTTCCGCCTGACGCCCCAGGAGGCACTGGCCGGCATGACCGCCCATGGCGCGACTGCCCTCGGACTCAAGGGAGAAGGGCGGATCCGGGAAGGGGCCGCCGCCGACCTGTGTGTCTGGAATATCGACACCCCGGCCGCACTGGCTTATGCCGTCCAGCCCGGTCGCCTGCGTCAGCGCCTGTTTCAGGGGGAGTTGACCCATGCCGTCTGATACGTCGCTTCATCAGGATTTCGACCGCACCTTGTGGCAGGGGCGCACTGATCCCGAGCCCGACAGCGAG
>NZ_JAVLBC010000030.1:0-20505 GCF_031581305.1 Halomonas sp. | reverse complement strand
TATTTCCGGAGAAACATTTAAACGAATCGATCGTCCGGGTGAAAGCCTGGTGGTCAGTACCTGGGACGTGCTTTCCGGCAAGGTGGCGCCGGGCAGGAACGTGCTGATCTTTGATGCCATCTGCGAGTTCTCCGGCGTCTCGGCAGCGGACTTTCTCGCCGACAAGGGTGCCAAGGTGGAGATCGTCACCGACGACATCAAGCCGGGCGCGGCGGTGGGCGGCACCACCTTCCCGACCTACTACCGCAGCCTCTACGAGAAGGAGGTGATCATGACCTCCGACCTCGCGCTGCATAAGGTCTACCGCGAGGGCGACTCTCTGGTAGCGGTGCTCGAGAACGAGTACACCGGCGCCCTGGAGGAGCGGGTGGTCGACCAGGTGGTGGTGGAGAACGGCGTGCGTCCCGACGAGGCCCTCTACTACGCCCTCAAGGAGCAGTCCCGCAACAGGGGCCAGCTGGACCTGGAGGCGCTCTACGCCATCCAGCCCCAGCCCTGCCTGAGCGAAGACGGCGACGGCTTCCTGCTGTTCCGCCTGGGCGACTGCACGGCGCCGCGCAATACCCACGCGGCCATCTACGACGCCCTGCGGATCTGCAAGGACTTCTGAAGACGCTTCGCGTCAGCCTCGGGCTGCGGGCTGCGGGCTGCGGGCCGCGGGCCATGAGCCTCCATGCAGCTCGAAGCCCGTGGCTCGTAGCCCGTAGCTCCTCGCTAGGGGCTCGGAGCTCGAAGCCCGAACATTGAGGTTGCCAACATGCTCGATACCTTATTGCCGATACTGATCTTCGCCGCCCTGGGCCTGGCGGTGATCGGCGCCTGGCGGCGTGTCAGCCTGTGGCGCCAGGGGCGCCCCTCCGCCGTGCCGCTGCTCAAGGGCCTGGCGGCCCTGCCGCGCCGCTACCTGGTCGATCTGCACCATGTGGTGGGGCGCGACAAGGTCATCTCCAACACCCACGTGGCCACCGCCGGCGGCTTCGTGGCCGCGGCCGTGCTGATGATCCTGGTGCATGGCCTGGGCCTGGGCTCTTCAGAAGGACTGGGGGGCGTGCTGGGTTGGCTGCTGCTGGCAGCCAGCGCCTGCATGTTCGTGGGCAGCCTGTTCGTGGCCCGTCGCCGTCGCAACCCGCCTGCCCGGCTCTCCAGGGGCCCCTGGATGCGCCTGCCGAAGAGCTTGATGGCCTTCTCCCTGGGTGTCTTTGTGGTCACTCTGCCGGCGGTGGGCATTCTGCCCGCCGACATTGGCAGTTGGATACTGGCCCTGGTGCTGGCCGCTGTGGTGGTCTGGGGCCTGGCCGAGATGGTTGTCGGCATGACCTGGGGCGGGCCCATGAAGCACGCCTTCGCCGGTGCCCTGCACCTGGCCTTCCATCGTCGCGCCGAGCGCTTTTCCACCAAGAAAGGGGGGAGCGGGCGTTCCACCGGCCTCAAGGCCCTGGATCTGGACGATCCCGAGGCACCGCTCGGCGTCGAGAAACCCTCCGACTTCACCTGGAACCAGCTGCTGGGCTTCGATGCTTGCGTGCAGTGCGGGCGGTGCGAGGCGGTCTGCCCGGCCTTCGCCGCCGGCCAGCCGCTCAATCCCAAGAAGCTGATCCAGGACATGGTGGTGGGCATGGCCGGCGGCACGGATGCGGGCTATGCCGGCAGCTCCTACCCCGGCAAGCCGGTGGGGGAGCATCAGGGTAGTCCCCATGGCCCCATCGTGGCGCAGAAGGGCCAGGCGCTGGTGGATGCCGAGACCCTGTGGTCCTGCACGACCTGCCGCGCCTGCGTGGAGGAGTGCCCGATGATGATCGAGCACGTGGATGCCATCGTCGACATGCGCCGTTTCCTGACGCTTGAGCGCGGCGAGACCCCCAACAAGGCGCCCGAGGTTCTCGACAACCTGATTGCCACCGACAACCCCGGTGGTTTCGCCCCCGGTGCTCGCATGCACTGGGCGGCCGATCTCGATCTGCCGCTGATCGCCGACCTGCAGCAGGTCGATGTCCTGCTGTGGCTCGGCGATGGTGCCTTCGACATGCGCAACCAGCGCACCCTTCGCGCACTGGTCAAGGTGCTGCGTGCGGCAAGGGTCGACTTCGCGGTGCTCGGCAACGAGGAGCGCGACAGCGGTGACGTGGCCAGGCGACTGGGCGACGAGGCGACTTTCCAGTCCCTTGCCAGGCGCAATATCGCCACCCTGGCCAAGTACCATTTCCAGCACATCGTGACCTGTGACCCGCACAGCTTCCATGTGCTGGGCAACGAGTATGGCGAGCTTGGCGGCCATTACCGCGTCTATCACCATAGTACGTATATCGCCGAGCTCCATGATGCCGGACGACTGACCTTCGCGCCCTGGAAGGGAGGCAGCGTCACCTATCACGACCCGTGTTATCTGGGTCGCTATAACGGCGAATACGAGGCGCCACGCCGAGTCCTCGAGGCGCTGGGCATTCAGCTCAACGAGATGGAGCGCTCCGGCTTCCGCTCACGCTGCTGCGGCGGTGGGGGAGGTGCACCGATCACTGATATTCCCGGCGAGCGTCGCATTCCCGATATGCGCATGAACGACGTCAAGGAGAGCGGCGCCGGGCTGGTGGCGGTGGGCTGTCCGCAGTGCACCGCCATGCTGGAGGGCGTCGTCGATGCCGGTGCCGAGGTGAGCGATATCGCCGAGCTGGTAGCCGACGCCCTGGTGGAAGCGCCCACCGGCGACACCGCAGCAACACAACGGCCTCGGGCCGTGGAGGTAGCGTGATGACCGAGATTTTGCGTCGTGATCCGCGCCGCGAGCGGATCGCCCGTAACCGCCTGCACCCCGAGCACCTGGAGACGCTTGCACAAGAGGGAGGGTGTACGGCAAGCGCTTGGATGGGGCCCAACGGCCGGATGCGCAAGGACCCTCATGCCAAGGGTTTCATTGGGCCCAATGGCCTGCGCCGCCTCGACCGCAGCGGTGTCCAGCAAGGCACGAGCATGGCCGCCGCGCGCGCTGCGGGAGTTGCCGAACAGCGGCCCCTGGTCGAGGTCGAGGCGCCGGCCTTTCTGGTCGCCGTGGTACCGGACATGGCCGGCGGGCGCCTCACCGGCCATGACCGGGACCTGCTCGGGCTGGCGCGCCAGTTGGCCGATGCCGACCCCGAGGCCCGGGGAGCGGTGCTGGCCGTGGTATTCGGCACGCACAAGGACGAGGGGTTGGCCGAGGCCGGCATCGACCGGCTGCTGCAGCTCGACGCGCCCGGATTCGAGGGGCATGCTCCCGAGGCACGACTCGGCGCCCTGATGGCCGTGGACCAGGCCTGGCAGCCGCGGCACTGGCTACTGCCGGATTCGCCGCTGGGCGGCGCTGATCTGGGGCGGCGTCTGGCGGTGCGGCTCGGGGAGCGGCCGGCCACCGGCGTCTGGCAGCTGGAGGCCGACGCCGCCAGCCCGCTGGGGTGGTGCTGCACCAACCGTGGGGCAGCGGAGAGTCTGGATATCCGGCGCCCCCTGCCGCGCCTGGCCCTGGCCCTGGCCGAGTGCGCCGAGCCGGTCAGCGAGACTCGCCATGCGGTGCATGGCGTGACGCTGCCCGAGACACTGCCGTCGCAGCTGGTGCGTATCGAGGATCTGGGGATGGTACCCGTGGACCCGGCCGGGGTGGCGCTGTCCGAGGCCGAGTTCATCCTCTCCGCCGGCAACGGGGTGCGCGACTGGGCGGGCTTCCATCATGCCGCGAGGGTGCTGGGGGCCACCGAGGGAGCGTCCCGGGTGGCGGTGGATGACGGCCACATGGCCCGCGATCGCCAGGTGGGGGCGACCGGCACCTGGGTCAGTGCCCGGGTCTATCTGGCCGTGGGCATCAGCGGGGCCATCCAGCACCTGCAGGGGATTCAGAGCTGCGACAAGGTGGTGGCCATCAACATGGATCCCGGCTGCGACATGATCAAGCGTGCCGATCTGGCGGTGATCGGTGATTCGGCCCGAGTGCTCGAGGCGCTGGTGGCCCTGGTAGAGCAATCCAGAGAGGAAAGGCGTGATGCAGCCTGAGCGTCAGGGAGTCGAAGTGACGGTACTGGTCTCGGTAGGGCGTCACCCGGTTACCGGGCGCGCTCGCCGCGCAGACCAGGATGCCCGGGGTCTGGAGATGGCGCTGGGCCTGGAGAGGCGATTGCCCGGCAGTCGGATCAATCTGCTGCACGCTGGCCCAGGCAGCGAGGAAAACGAATCGGCCCTGCGCGGCTACCTGGGCATGGGCGCGGGCACCGGGCTGGAAAGCCTGACACTGCTGGAGCAGCCCGACGGGGCGGATGCCATTCCGGCCCTGGCCGAGTGGCTGGCCGCGGCAACGCCGCAGCTCGTGATCACCGGTACCCGGGCAGAGCGGGGCGAAGGCTCGGGGCTGCTGCCCTATGCCTTGGCCGAGCATCTTGGCTGGCCACTGGTCAATGGCCTGGCAGCGGTGGAAAAGGTGGAGAACGGTGTGGCAACGTTGCTTCAGGCGTTGCCCCGCGGCCAGCGCCGGCGCCTGCAGGTGCGTCTGCCGGCTATCCTCAGCGTGGACGGCGCTGGCCCGGCACCGCGCCAGAGCGCCTTTGGTCCGGCCCGCCGTGCCGAGCTCGAGGCGACGCCGGTGGCTGCCGAGATAGATCACGAGCTTGCCGAGTGGGCGATGTCGCCGGCCCGCAAGCGGCCCAAGCGGCTGAAAATCGTCAAGTCGGCCTCGGCAAGGGATCGGTTCAAGGCGGCCGCCGCCAAGGCAGAGGGCGGCAGCGGGCAGGTACTGGAGGGTGTCAGCAGCGAGCAAGGGGCAGAAGCGATCCTCAAGCTGCTGCGCGAGGAGGGTGTCTTGCCTCGCTGATCACGCGGCCAGCCAGACGTCGACAGCCCCGGCCAAGTGCCGGGGCTGTCGCGTTGTGGCCTCTTGCTTTGTGGTGTGAGGGCGACGCTCAGGGCGCGATGCGTGCGCTGGCGTCGGTGAAGCCCATCAGGGAGATATCCAGGTCCATGCGGTTGCCGCGCGGCCCGATCAGGCTGAGGGTTGCGCTGCTGCCGCCACGTAGCGCCTGCAGCAGTGACGGCTCGAGAGGCAGGTCGGCGCGGCAGCTCTGCTCGAGGCAGACCTGGTAGGGAAACTGGGCCGGCTCACCGCTGCCCACGCTCAGCTGCAGGCCCGGGGCGAGACGTACGCCCAGCGGTAGCAGAAAGGTCATCGCCGGACGCCCCTCCAGCTCGGGGGGATAGCCCACGATCACCCGCATCAGGGGATCGTTGCTGTTCGGGTTGGTGACCAGCTGACTCATGGTGCAGGCCCCCTGGTTGCGCTCGGGTGGGCAGATGACCTCCCAATCCTGGAACTTTTCGGTGCGGACATCGGCCCCCGGTGAGGCCTGCTGGGCGACAGCATGGGAGGCCACGGCCAGCAGCGACAGCATGGCGACCATGCACAGGCGTCTTGCGAGACGGTTCGACATCGGTAGTTCCTCCTTGGCCTCAGGGGCCATGAACGCTCGGTCGGGTGATGAGTCCTCGGTCTTCTCCGCCGTCGTCGGGGCGCCGCCTGCCGCCTCGGCGATCACCCCGAGTGGCAGGAATCCGAGGGGGGAGTTCAACCATGCCTGTTCGGCGTCGCGAGGTCGACCCCGTCGCGCGGTAGACGGGGGCTGATGGCCCATGACCTGGAGGCAATGTCTCGAACAGGCATGCGGGTGCCTCTGTGGGGAAAGTGGGCCGTTTTAGAGGGCTTAGGCTTGATCAGCGGAATCGTCCGCCACCACCACGCTGTCCGTGACAACAACATCAAGGAGCCAGCCATGAGCCATGCCAACCGCGGGGTCGTCTACATGGGCCCCGGCAAGGTCGAGGTCCAGCCGATCCCCTTCCCCGAACTGGCGCTGGGCAAGCGCAAGTGCGAGCACGGCGTCATCCTCAAGGTGATCACCACCAATATCTGCGGCAGCGACCAGCACATGGTGCGAGGGCGCACGACGGCCCCCGAGGGGCTGGTGCTGGGTCACGAGATCACCGGTGAGGTGATCGAGTGCGGGCGTGACGTGGAGTTCATCCAGGCCGGTGACATCGTCTCGGTGCCCTTCAATATCGCCTGCGGACGCTGCCGCAACTGCAAGGAAGGCCGGACCGGGATCTGCCTCAACGTCAACCCGGCACGCCCCGGTGCGGCCTATGGCTACGTCGACATGGGCGGCTGGGTCGGGGGCCAGACGGAGTACGTCATGGTGCCCTATGCCGACTTCAACCTGCTGCGCTTCCCCGAGCGTGACGCGGCGATGGACAAGATCGGCGACCTGACGCTGCTTTCCGATATCTTCCCGACCGGCTATCACGGCTGCGTCACCGCCGGGGTGGGGCCGGGCAGCACCGTCTATATTGCCGGCGCCGGGCCGGTGGGCCTGGCCGCGGCAGTCTCCGCCCAGCTGCTGGGGGCCGCCTGCGTCATCGTCGGTGACATGAACGCCGATCGCCTCGACCAGGCGGCGAGCTTCGGCTGCGAGACCCTCGATCTGCGCCAGGATATGCCCATGGCCGACATGCTCGAGCCGATCCTCGGCGAGCGCGAGGTGGATTGCGCAGTGGATGCGGTGGGCTTCGAGGCGCGCTGTCACGGCCATGACCATGGCCACGAGCAGCCTGCCGCGGTGCTCAACGCCTGCATGGACATCACGCGTGCCGGCGGGCAGATCGGCATACCCGGTCTCTACGTCACCGAGGACCCGGGCGCCGGGAACGAGGCCGCCAGGCAAGGCAACCTCTCCATGCGCCTGGGGCAGGGCTGGGCCAAGTCCCACTCCTTCCATACCGGTCAGTGCCCGGTGATGAAGTATCACCGCCAGCTGATGCAGGCGATACTCTTCGAACGGGTGGATATCGCCCGCGCGGTCAATGTCCAGGTCATCTCGCTGGACGAGGCCCCCCGCGGCTATGCCGACTTCGACGGGGGCATGGCGCGCAAGTTCGTCATCGACCCCCACAGCAGCGTCGCCGCCTGAGCGGTACTGACTCGCCCCGGCACGAGGCTGGGGCCATTCCCGAAACGACCTCCACCTGTCCCGGGGAATGACGCCACGGTCTGCCCGACATTGCCCTGCCCCGACGCCGGTGCCAACATGAAACGAGGAGCCTGTCGCAGGACAGGCCGGCCGATATCCGGGAGCCGGTGTTCATGGCGGTCAGTCCCGTCAGACAGACAGTTCCTGGACAAGCCCCCACTGATAACAACGAGCATGCCATGACCGTCGAGACCGTCACCCCCAAGCGCCGCTTCCGCGGCAGGCCCCGTGGCCGTGACCTGCCCCCCGTCGCCCTTGCCTCGCTGCGCCAGCTGCTCGGTGACGAGCGCAGCGATCCGGGGCTGCGTCGTCGTGACCTGCTGATCGAGCACCTGCATGCCATCCAGGATGCCCATGGCCATCTGTCGCTGGTGGCGCTGCGGGCGCTGGCCGCCTACATGAACCTGCCCATGGCGGCGGTCTACGAGACGGCGACCTTCTACGCCCACTTCGACGTGGTGCACGACGACCAGGCGCCGCCGCCGGAGGTGACGGTACGGGTCTGCGACTCGCTCTCCTGCCAGCTGGCCGGGGCCGCGACGCTCAAGGCGCAACTGGAAGCCGGCGTCGACCCGCAGGCGGTGCGGGTGCTGCGGGCGCCCTGCATGGGCCGCTGCGAGACCGCGCCGGTCGTGGAAGTGGGGCACCACCATGTGCTCTTCGCCACTGCCGAGGGTGTCGAGGCGGTGGTGGATACCGGCCACTTCCATCCCGAGGCGATCGTCTGGCAGCGCCTGGCGGACTATCGCGCCGAGGGGGGCTACCGGCTGCTCGCCGACTGCCGCGAGGGAGGCGTCGTCGTCGAGGCGCTGATGGAGACCCTCGAGCGGGCCAACCTGCGTGGCCTGGGCGGCGCCGGTTTCCCCACTTTCAAGAAGTGGCACTTCGTGCGCCAGGAAGCGGGGCCGCGCTACTGCGCGATCAACGCCGACGAGGGCGAGCCCGGCACCTTCAAGGATCGCGTCTACCTGGAGCGCTCGCCGCACCGCTTCCTCGAGGGGGCGCTGGTCAGCGCCTGGGCGGTGGAGGCCGAGGCGCTCTATATCTACCTGCGTGACGAGTACCCCGGCCTGCACCGGGTGCTGCATGCGGCCATCGCCGAGCTCGAGGCTGTGGGGTTGGTCGAGTCGGGCTATATCGTGCTGCGCCGGGGAGCCGGGGCCTACATCTGCGGCGAGGAGTCGGCGATGATCGAGTCGCTGGAGGGCAAGCCCGGCAAGCCGCGCCATCGCCCGCCCTTCGTCGCCCAGAAGGGGCTCTTCGGCCAGCCGACCCTGGTCAACAATGTCGAGACCGTCTACTGGATCCCGCGGATATGGGAGAAGGGCGCCGACTGGTTCGCTGGGCACGGCCGCCACGGCCGCCAGGGACTGAGGAGCTTCTCGCTCTCGGGGCGGGTGCGGCGCCCCGGGGTCCACCTGGCGCCCGCCGGCATCACCCTCGCTGAGCTGGTCGAGGAGTATGGCGGCGGCATGGCCGAGGGGCATCGCCTGGCCGGCTACCTGCCGGGTGGCGCCTCCGGGGGGATACTGCCGGCGAGCAAGGCCGATATTCCGCTGGACTTCGATACCCTGCAGAAGGCGGGCGGCTTCATCGGCTCGGCGGCGATCATCGTGCTTTCCGATCAGGATGACCTGCGTGCGGTGGCCACCAATCTGCTGGCCTTCTTCGCCGACGAGTCCTGCGGTCAGTGCACGCCGTGCCGGGTCGGCACCGAGAAGATGCTGACCCTGCTCGAGCGCGACGAGTGGCGGGTCGAGGAGCTCGAACGGCTGTCCCAGGTGATGATGGATGCCTCCATCTGTGGTCTGGGCCAGGCGGCGCCCAATCCGGTGCTGGGGCTGCTCAAGGACTTCCGAGGCGAGCTCGCCAGCCAGAACGTGATCGTCAGGGGGTAAGGGAGATGAGCATGAGCGAACAGAGCTTTACCCTGACCCTGGATGGCGCCGAGGTCAGCGCCTTTCCCGGCGAGACCCTGTGGCAGGTGGCCAAGCGCGCCGGCGAGACCATCCCCCATCTCTGCTTCAAGGATGCGCCGGGCTATCGCAGTGACGGCAACTGTCGCACCTGCATGGTGGAGATCGAAGGCGAGCGCGTGCTGGCGGCGAGCTGCCTGCGCGAGGCGGCGCCCGGCATGGTGGTCAGGAGCGCCAGTTCCGAGCGCGCCAGGGTGGCGCGCGAGGGTGTCATGGAATTGCTGGTTGCCGACCAGCCCGACCGTGACGACGGCCCCGACCGTTCGAGCCACTTTTGGGCCATGGCCGATGCGTTGGCCATCGACGCCGCCGCGGTACGCGAGCGGCTGCCGTCTCGAGCCGAGCGCGCCGCCCCCACGGTGCACCATGTCGCCGAACGGTCCGCCTCGCTCCCCCATGCCCACGGCCATGACGCCACCCATTCGGCCATGAACGTCAACCTCGAGGCCTGCATCGCCTGCAACCTCTGCGTGCGCGCCTGTCGCGAGGTGCAGGGCAACGACGTCATCGGCCTGGCCCACCGCGGCGCCGCCGCGAAGATCGTCTTCGACTTCGACGACCCCATGGGCGACAGCACCTGCGTGGCCTGCGGCGAGTGCGTGCAGGCCTGTCCCACCGGGGCGCTGATGCCGGCGACCCTGGTGGACGCGCAGGGGCGCGGCGACTCGAAGGCGGCCGATCGCACCGTGGATTCAGTCTGCCCCTACTGCGGGGTGGGCTGTCAGCTCACCTACCACGTGAAGGATGATGTGCCACAGGGTGAGGAGCGCCGGGGACAGGGCGAAGGGGAGGTCCGAGGACCAGGGATGGCCGAGGTAGCTTCCAGGGAGGGACTTGTAGCGCCTCCCCGCAGCCCTGTCGCTGGATCAGCTCCGGGATCGGGACGCATTATGTTTGTCACCGGCAGGAACGGCCCCTCCAACCAGAACCGGCTGTGCGTCAAGGGGCGCTTCGGCTTCGACTACCCTTACCATCCTGCGCGCCTCACCCGGCCGCTGATCCGCCGGCCCGGCATGCCCAAGGGCCTCGATCCCGACTTCGACCCGCGCGACCCGCTGACCCATTTCCGCGAGGCGAGCTGGGAGGAGGCGCTGGACCTCGCCGCCGGAGGGCTTTCCGAGCTCAAGGCCGCTTCTGGCCCCGACGCTTTGGCCGGCTTCGGCAGCGCCAAGTGCTCCAACGAGGAGGCCTGGCTGTTCCAGAAGCTGGTGCGCACCGGCTTTGGCAGCAACCATGTCGACCACTGCACCCGGCTGTGTCACGCCAGCTCCGTGGCGGCACTCATGGAGTGCATCGGCTCGGGGGCGGTGACCGCCTCCTTCATGCAGGCGCTCGAGGCGGAGGTGGTGATCCTCACCGGCTGCAACCCGGCGATCAACCACCCGGTGGCGGCCACCTACTTCAAGCAGGCGGCCAGAAACGGCACCAAGCTGATCATCCTCGACCCTCGTGGCCAGGCGCTGGACGCCTACGCCCATCGCAGTGTGCGCTTCACCCCCGGCGGTGACGTCTCGCTCTACAACGCCATGCTCAACGTGATCGTCAGCGAGGGGCTCTTTGATCAGGCCTATATCGATGCCCACACCGAGGGCTTCGAGGCGCTCAAGGCCCATGTGCGCGACCTCACTCCCGAGGCGATGTCGCCGGCCTGTGGCGTTGCTCCCGAACAGATTCGCGAGCTTGCCCGCCTCTATGCCACCGCCGACAAGGCGATGATCTTCTGGGGCATGGGCATTTCCCAGCACGTGCACGGCACCGACAACGCTCGCTGCCTCATCTCGCTGGCGCTGGCCTGTGGCCAGACCGGACGTCCCGGCACCGGCCTGCACCCGCTGCGCGGCCAGAACAATGTCCAGGGTGCCTCGGATGCCGGCCTGATCCCCATGGTGCTGCCCGACTACCAGCCGGTGAGCGACGCCCAGGTGCGCGCCGCCTTCGAGGAGCTGTGGAACACCCCGCTCGAGGAGACCCCGGGGCTCACCGTGGTGGAGATCATGGATGCCATCGCGGCCGGGACCATCAAGGGGATGTACATCCTCGGCGAGAACCCGGCGATGTCCGACCCGGACCTCGACCATGCCCGGGCGGCCCTGGCCCGACTCGAGCACCTGGTGGTGCAGGACCTGTTCGTCACCGAGACCGCCCAGTTCGCCGACGTCGTCCTGCCGGCCTCGGCCTGGCCGGAGAAGGACGGCAGCGTCACCAACACCAACCGCCAGGTGCAGCTGGGGCGCGCCGCCGTGCCGCTCCCTGGAGAAGCCAAGCCCGACTGGTGGATCATCCAGCAGCTCGCCAACCGCCTGGGTCTGGGCTGGGCCTATACCCACCCTCGTGAGGTGTTCGCCGAGATGAAGCAGGGCATGGCCTCCCTCGACCACATCTCCTGGGAGCGCCTCGAGCGCGAGAGTTCGGTGACCTATCCCTGTTCCGCCGACGACGCGCCCGGGACCGATGTGGTGTACGCCGACGCCTTCCCCACCGCCAGCGGCAGAGCGACCTTCACCCCCACCCGGCTGTTGCCGCCCGATGAGCCCGTCGACGGCGACTACCCCACGGTGCTGATCACCGGGCGCCAGCTGGAGCACTGGCACACCGGCTCCATGACTCGCCGTTCCCGGGTGCTCGACGAGCTCGAGCCCGAGGCGGTGGCGAGTCTCGCGCCCGCCGAGCTTGTGCGCCTGCGCATGGCGCCGGGCGAGCCGATCACCATCACCACCCGGCGGGGCGCCATCACCCTGAAGACGCGGGTCGACCCGCTGATGGCCGAGGGGATGGTGTTCGTGCCCTTCTGCTACGTGGAGGCGGCGGCCAACATCCTGACCAACCCGGCGCTCGACCCCGACGGCAAGATCCCCGAGTTCAAGTATGCGGCCTGTCGCCTGGGCCGTGCCGAGGCGGCGCTGGTGGAGAACGACTGAGACGGAGGAGGGCGGCCCATGATGATCGTCGAGCTGATTGATGGTGATGATTTCCGTGAGCGCCTGGTCGCATTGGGGATCCACATCCCGGCGGGTGCCTGTCCCGAGAGCTGCGCCCGGCTGGCTCGGCGCTGCGTGCTCGAGGGTGGCGTGTCCGGGCTTGCCGAACTGGTCGGCGAGCTCGAGGGCAAGCGCGAGATTATGTTGCCCTCGGTCCGCCAGGCACTGGAGACCCACCTCCTGCCGCTGGTTCGTTGATCGGCGGCGGATTTCTGGCGGCTATGCTTTCTGCTATTGCAAGGCGCTGCCGTGATGCATGGCGGCAAACGGCACGGCCCCCGGTATACGCCACCGGGGGCCGTGTCATGCGGACATCTCAGCACGAGGCACCGAGGTGCGGCCTTACCCCTCCACCACCCTCAGGTGCGGGGCGGTATGGCCGAGATTCTCCAGCAGGCTCTCGCTGTACCAGTCGATGAAGTCGATCACCCCGAACTCGAAGGTCTCCGAGTAGGGGCCGGGTTCGTAGCCCCGGGAGTTGATCCCGCGCTGGTTCTCCTCTGCCAGGCGGCGATCCTGCTGATTGGTGGCGTCCCAGACGCGGCGCAGGTGGATCGGGTCGTAATCGACCCCCTCCACGGCATCCTTGTGGACCAGCCACTTGGTGGTCACCACCGTCTGCTGGGGCCCGAGCGGCATCACCCGGAACACCACGGCATGATCGCCCATGAAGTGGTTCCAGGAGTTGGGCAGGTGCAGGATGCGTAGGGCCCCCAGATCGGCGCTGGGTAGCCGGCCCATCAGCTTGCGGCATCCCGGCTGGCCATCGATGGTCATCGAGACCGTACCCTCCAGCAGCGGGGTGCGGGTCAGGCGATTGCGTTTGTCCGGGCGACTGAGCTTCCAGGGTATGCCCATCGCCTCCCATTGCTGCTGCTTGCGTGCCACCAGCGCCTGGTAGGCCGGCGTGGCGCGCGGGTCGTCGCTGTCGTCGAACTCCTGCAGCGAATTGAGCAGCTCCGGGTGGGCACCGTTACAGTGGTAGCACTCGCGATTGTTCTCGATCACCAGCTTCCAGTTGGCCTGCTCGACGATGCTCGACTCCACCGCCACCTTGACGTTCTCCATGTCGTAGGGAGCGAGGTAGTGCGCCAGGCTCTCGAGGAAGTCGTCGATGGGCGGCGGCTCCTCGGCCAGGCTGACGAAGAGGTAGCCGCCGGCACTGCGTACATTCACGGGCTTGAGCCCGTAGGCGCCGAGGTTGAAGTCCACGCCCATATCGGTGCCGGCGAACAGTAGGCGACCGTCCAGTTCGTAGGTCCACTGGTGGTAGGGACAGACCAGCTTGGCCACCTTGCCCTTGTCGCTGACGCAGAGCCGCGAGCCGCGATGTCGGCAGACGTTGTGGAAGGCATGGATGCTGCCGTTATCGCCCCGCACGATGACCACCGGGTTATCACCCACCTCCAGGGTGATGAAGTTGCCCTTGGCGGGAATCTCGCAGGTCATCCCGGCAAACAGCCACTCCTTCTCGAAGATCTCCTGCATGTCCAGGGCGAACAACCGGGCATCGTTGTAGAAGGGCTGGGGCAACGAGAAGTGCCGGTGCCGCTGGAGCAGCATCTCGGCGGTGGCATCGCGTGCCGATGCCAGGGGGTCATCCAGACGTGCGGGAGTCAGGGGGTCCATGGCGATACATCCTCTTGCTGGGCCGCTCGGGCGGCCTCGGGATTGTTCAGGTAAAACCCGTTTGGGGAAGGTCGGGCCTCTGTGATGGCCACTCACGGGCGATGGCGGTGGCGGATTGCAGCGAGTGTGGATCAGCGGTTCGTAGCGCAGTTGTCTGGTCGCGACGCCTGGTGATGTGGCAACGACGCGGCAGGCGGCCGTTGCCAGCGCGCCAGGAGGCCATGGGCATGTCCATGTCGCTGGCAGGCAAGTCGCGACATCCCAGGCTGCGCAGAATGCGCTCAACGGCAGGCGGAGGAACCGCGGTCGGAGACCCTCATGCTGCAGCCCTGGCGATACGACAATGACAACGAGCTTTCTCAATCCCGTCACGACCCAGACCTGGACCAACGGCCGTCACCTGGTGCGCTGCGTCAAGGTGATCCAGGAAACCTGGGACACGCGCACCTTCTGCTTCATGGCCGAACAGCCCGTGATGTTCTTCTTCAAGCCGGGGCAGTTCGTGACCCTGGAGCTGGAGATCGATGGCCAGCAGGAGATGCGCTCCTACACCATCTCCAGCTCACCGTCCGTCCCCTACAGCTTCTCGATCACCGTCAAGCGCATCCCGGGTGGACGGGTCTCCAACTGGCTTCACGACAACTTCGGGGTCAACGACGAGCTGGCGTTGCATGGACCGGCAGGCAACTTCAACGTCATCGATTACCCCGCCGACAAGGTGCTGATGCTCTCCGGTGGGGTCGGGATCACGCCCCTGATGTCCATGGCGCGCTGGTTCTTCGACACCAATGCGGCGGTGGACCTGCAGTTCGTGCACAGCGCACGGACACCGCGCGACATCATCTTCCACCGTGAACTCGAGCACATCTTCTCGCGGATTCCCGAGTTCCGACTGCATATCGTGTGCGAGCGCAGCGATGAGCTGGGCGACGCCTGGGCCGGGTTTCGCGGCTACCTTGGCCTGCCGATGCTCGAGCTGATGGCCCCGGACTTCATGGACCGCGAGATCTTCTGCTGTGGCCCTACGCCCTACATGGAGGCCATCAAGAAGATGCTTCGGGCGAAGGGCTTCGACATGAGCCGCTACCACGAGGAGTCGTTCGGCGCCACGCCGCTGGCGGTCCAGGAAGCGGTGATCGAGCACGTCGAGCAGGCCGAGGCGGAGGCCGAGGAGCTCGATGTCGCCGACATGATCAGCGTCGAGTTTCGCCAGTCCGGCAAGAGCGTGCGTATCCAGCCGGGTGACACGGTGCATACCGCGGCGGCCAAGCTGGGCCTGCATATTCCCAAGGCCTGCGGCATGGGGATCTGCGGGACCTGTCGGGTGCCGTTGGTCGCCGGCCAGGTCGACATGGAACACAACGGCGGCATCACCGACGAGGACGTGGCGGAAGGCTACATTCTCTCCTGCTGCAGCAAGCCGCTGGGTGACGTGGTGGTGGAATACTGACCGGGCCGCGTCCTGCGGCAGCGCCTCACGACCATTCAGGACGCCTGTCTTGCGCAAAGACGGCGGTGTCGTTTCCAGAATACCTCCCGCGCCTCTTTCTCTTAACGTAATGAAGCCAACCACCAGGGTGATGTCATGAACACCAACAACATTGCAACAGCCGACCCACAGATCGCCGCCGCCATTGCCGACGAGGTGGCCCGCCAGGAAGCCCATATCGAGCTGATCGCCTCCGAGAACTACGCCAGCCCTCAGGTCATGGAGGCCCAGGGCACCCAGTTGACCAACAAGTACGCCGAAGGCTACCCGGGCAAGCGTTACTACGGGGGCTGCGAGCACGTCGATGTGGTCGAGCGGCTGGCCATCGACCGCGCCTGCGCCCTGTTCGGTGCCGACTATGCCAACGTCCAGCCCCACTCCGGCGCCCAGGCCAATGCTGCGGCCTTCATGGCGCTGGTCAAGCCCGGCGATACCGTGCTGGGGATGAGCCTGGCCCATGGGGGCCACCTGACCCACGGGGCGGCACCGAACTTCTCCGGCAAGCACTACCACGCCGTGCAGTACGGCCTGAACCCGGAGACCGGCGAAATCGATTACGCCGAGGTTCAGCGCCTGGCTCGCGAGCACCGTCCGAAGCTGATCATCGCTGGCTTCTCGGCCTATTCGCGGGTCGTCGACTGGCGCCATTTCCGCAATATCGCGGACGAGGTGGGCGCCTGGTTGCTGGTGGACATGGCCCATGTCGCGGGGTTGGTCGCCGCCGGTCACTACCCGAGCCCGCTGCCCCACGCCCACGTGGTGACCACCACCACCCACAAGACCCTGCGCGGCCCGCGCGGCGGGCTGATTCTCTCTGCCACCGGCGACGAGGCGCTCTACAAGAAGCTCAATGGTGCGGTCTTCCCGGGCCAGCAGGGTGGCCCGCTGATGCACGTCATCGCCGCCAAGGCAGTGGCCTTCAAGGAAGCGATGAGCCAGGCATTCGTGCGCTACCAGCAGCGGGTGATCGACAACGCCCGTGTCATGGCCGGGGTGTTCATGGAGCGCGGCTATGACGTGGTCTCCAGCGGCACCGACGATCATCTCTTCCTGGTCTCGCTGATCAAGCAGGGCGTCACCGGCAAGGACGCCGACGCGGCCCTGGGGCGCGCGAATATCACCGTCAACAAGAACGCCGTGCCCAATGACACCCAGAGCCCCTTCGTGACCTCGGGGCTGCGCATCGGCACCCCGGCGGTGACCACCCGCGGCTTCGATGAGGCGGACTGCGAGGCACTGGCAGGCTGGATCTGCGACATCCTCGATGTGCTGACCAAGCAGGTCGATACCACGGCGATCGAGGGTGAAGTGCGCGGCAAGGTGGCCGAGCTGTGCAACCGCTATCCGGTCTATGGCGCGGTGCCGTCGCGTGCCGAATCGGCCCCGTCCATCGCGTGAGCCCGTTCCCGCCGGTGCCCCCGGTGGGTTCCTCGAGGAGATCCCTATGCAACGCTATTCAGGCTTCGGGCTGGCCAAGCACGCGCTCAGCCACCACGAGAACTGGGAGCGCCAGTGGCGCAACCCCACGCCCAGGAAGCAGTACGACGTCATCATCGTCGGTGGCGGCGGCCACGGCCTGGCCACCGCTTACTATCTGGCCAAGGAGCACGGCATCACCAATGTGGCGGTGGTGGAGAAGGGCTGGCTGGGCGGCGGCAACACCGCCCGTAATACCACCATCGTGCGCTCCAACTACCTGTGGGACGAGTCCGCCGCGCTCTACGAGCACGCCATGAAGCTGTGGGAGGGGCTCTCCCAGGACCTCAACTACAACGTCATGTTCTCCCAGCGCGGGGTGATGAACCTGGCGCACACCCTGCAGGACATGCGCGATGTCCAGCGCCGGGTCAACGCCAACCGGCTCAACGGCATCGACAGCGAGGTGATCACGCCCGAGCAGATCCAGGAGATCGTGCCGGTCATGGACTGCTCGAAGAACGCCCGCTACCCGATCCTGGGGGCCTCCTGGCAGCCGCGGGCCGGCGTGGCGCGTCACGATGCCGTGGCCTGGGGCTATGCCCGGGCGGCCGATGCATTGGGCGTCGACCTGCTCCAGAACACCGAGGTTACCGGCTTCAAGATTCGCGATGGCCGCGTCCACGGGGTGCACACCAACCGCGGCGACATCGAGGCCAAGACCGTGGGCTGCGTGGCGGCCGGCAACTCCGGGGTGCTGGCGAAGATGGCCGGCTTCCGGCTGCCGCTGGAGTCCCACCCGCTGCAGGCGCTGGTCTCCGAGCCGCTCAAGCCGGTGCTCGATACCGTGGTGATGTCCAACCACGTGCACGGCTACATCAGCCAGACCGACAAGGGCGACCTGGTGATCGGTGCCGGCATCGACGGCTACAACGGCTACGGCCAGCGCGGCAGCTACCCCACCGTGGAGCATACCCTGCAGGCCATCGTCGAGATGTTCCCGATCTTCTCGCGGGTGCGCATGAACCGGCAGTGGGGCGGCATCGTCGACACCTGCCCGGACGCCTGCCCGATCCTCTCCGCCACGCCGGTGAAGGGGCTCTTCTTCAACTGCGGCTGGGGCACCGGCGGCTTCAAGGCCACCCCGGGGTCGGGGCATGTTTTCGCCGCCAGCCTCGCCACGGGCGAGATGCATCCGATTGCCGCCCCCTTCTCCATCGACCGTTTCCACACCGGGGCTCTCGTCGACGAGCACGGCGCGGCCGGCGTTGCTCACTAAGGAGGCATACCCATGTTTCTTATCTACTGCCCCTACTGCGAAGAGCACCGCGAGGAAGAGGAGTTCCATGCCAAGGGCCAGGCGCATATCGCCCGTCCCGCGGACCCCGAGGCCTGCTCCGACGAGGCGTGGGGCGACTACCTCTTCTTCCGCGACAACCCGCGCGGCATCCACCACGAGCTGTGGGTGCACGCCGTGGGGTGCCGCAAGTTCTTCAACATCACCCGCAACACCGTGAGCTACGAGATCCTCGAGACCTACCGGATGGGTGAGCAGCCGCGCTTCACCGCCGAGTATCCCGAGGGCAAGCCCGCCGAGGCGGCAGCCGCCCGGGCGGAAGAGGTCGAGCGCCAGGAAGGAGTCAAGGCATGAGCCAGCCGCTGAAACAGCCGAATCGTCTTCGCGAGGGCGGACGCATCGACCGCGCTCGTACCCTGAGCTTCACCTTCAACGGCAAGCGCTACCAGGGCCATGCCGGCGACACCCTGGCCTCGGCGCTGTTGGCCAACGGGGTGGACATCGTCAACCGCAGCTTCAAGTACTCGCGGCCGCGGGGCATCGTCGCCGCCGGCGCCGAGGAGCCCAATGCGCTGGTCCAGCTGGGCAGCAGCGAGGCGGCCCAGGTGCCCAACGTGCGCGCCACCCAGCAGGCGTTGTTCGATGGCCTCACGGCACAGAGCACCAACGGCTGGCCCAACGTCCAGCGCGATGTCATGAGCCTGGTGGGCAAGCTGGGTGGGCGCTTCATGCCGCCGGGCTTCTACTACAAGACCTTCATGGCCCCGGCCTCCATGTGGATGACCTACGAGAAGGTTATCCGCAAGGGCGCGGGCCTGGGCCGCAGCCCCATGGAACGCGACCCCGACAGCTACGACCACCTCAACCAGCACTGCGACCTGCTGGTGGTCGGCGCCGGCCCCGCGGGCCTGGCCGCGGCGCTGACCGCGGCGCGCGGCGGGGCCCGGGTGATCCTCTGCGACGAGCAGGAGGAGATGGGCGGCTCGCTGCTCGACAGCCGCGAGCTGCTCGACCATCAGCCCGCTGGCCGCTGGGCCGAGCAGGTGGTCGCCGAGCTGGCCGGGCTCGACAACGTCACCCTGCTGCCCCGCACCACCGCCAACGGCTACCACGACCACCACTTCGTGACCCTGCACGAGCGGCGTACCGAGCACCTCGGCGAATGCGCGCCGACGGTCGATGGCTATCGCCCCGCGAGGTCACGCATGCATCGCGTGCGCGCCGGCCAGGTGCTGCTGGCCACCGGGGCCCACGAGCGGCCGCTGGTCTATGCGGGCAACGACGTGCCGGGCAACCTGGTCGCCGGGGCCGTCTCCACCTATATCCGCCGCTATGGCGTGGTGCCGGGCAACAAGCTGGTGCTTTCCACCAGCAACGATCACGCCTATCGCGCCGCCCTGGACTGGATTGATGCCGGCCGCGAGGTGGTGGCAATCGCCGACGCGCGCCAGGCGCCGAGCGGCGACCTGGTGGAGCAGGCCCGCGCCCGCGGCATCCGCATCATCGAAGGGGCGGCCGTGCTCGAGGCCAAAGAAGGTCATGGAAAGCGCAGCACCCGCGTCAGCGGCGCCCGCGTCGCCACCATCGACGCCGAGGCCTTCAAGGTCACCGGCCAGGCCGAGACCCTGGCGTGCGACACCATCGCCACCTCCGGCGGTTACAGCCCGGTGATCCACCTGGCTTCCCACACCGGCGCCCGGCCGACCTGGAACGACGAGATCCTCGGTTTCGTGCCGAGCCTGGTGAAGGGCGTGCATGCCGCCGGCAGCGCCCGTGGCATCCACGACCTGGCCGAGGGGCTGGCCGATGGCAGCGCCGCGGCCGCCCGGGCACTGGCCGCACTCGGCCAGTCCGCCGCTGCCATCACGCTGCCCCAGGTCGATGCCCGCCGCGAAGGCACGGCATGCGCGCTCTACCAGGTGCCCCACGAGAAGCCGACCCTGCGTGCGCCCAAGCAGTTCGTCGACCTGCAGAACGACGTCACCGCGGCGGCCATCGAGCTGGCCACCCGCGAGGGCTTCGAGTCCATCGAACACGTCAAGCGCTACACCGCCATGGGCTTCGGCACCGACCAGGGCAAGCTCGGCAATATCAACGGCATGGCCATCGCCGCGCGCTGCCTGGGCAAGTCGATTCCCGAGGTGGGCACCACGGTGTTCCGCCCCAACTACACCCCGGTGACCTTCGGTGCCATCGTCGGCCGTCACTGCCGCGAGCTGTTCGACCCCGAGCGCTATACCGCGCTGCACCAGTGGCACGTGGCGAATGGCGCCGAGTTCGAGGAGGTGGGCCAGTGGAAGCGCCCCTGGTACTTTCCACAAGTACGCCCCGACGCCGCCAACGGCGAACGGGAAACGATGGAAGAAGCGGTGGCCCGCGAATGCCTGGCGGTGCGCGAGAAGGTCGGCATCCTCGATGCCTCGACGCTCGGCAAGATCGACATCCAGGGCCCGGATGCCCGCGAGTTCCTGGGGCGCATCTACACCAACAAGTGGGCCAAGCTGGCGCCCGGCCGCGCCCGCTACGGGCTGATGTGCAAGGACGATGGCATGCTGATGGACGATGGCACCACCAGCTGCCTGGCCGAGAACCACTTCCTGATGACCACCACCACCGGCGGCGCTGCCGGCGTGATGGAGTGGCTGGAGCTGTGGCACCAGACCGAATGGCCGGAGCTGGACGTCAC
>NZ_JAVLBC010000251.1:0-3875 GCF_031581305.1 Halomonas sp. | reverse complement strand
GGTGCCCCGCCGGCCAGGTAGCGCATGAACACGCCGAAGAGGATCACCGCCAGATCGATGAGCAGCAGGCTGCTGGCAACCGTCAGGGATACGGACCGGCTGATGGCCAGTACGCGAGAGTTCGATAACGCCATATGGGATGCCATCTGTCATGGGGCAGGGGGAGAGCCCCTGCCCGAACTGCAGGACGTCTCAGGGACGGTTTGGCTTACTCGGCCAGGTGGGTCATCCCGGCATCCTCGAGCGCCATGTCGATGAAGGACGGATCGATGTCCTGCTCGCCGAGCCACTCCAGATAGGCCGGCTGGCCCTGCTCGCGAAAGGCTGCCAGCTCGTCCTCGGAGGGCCGGGTCACCTCCATGCCCTGTTCCTCGAGGTAGGCGATGCGCTCGTCGACCCGGGTCTCGTTGTGCTTGCGTGCCATCTGGTTGGCCTCCTCGACCGCTTCCAGGAAGGCCTGGCGCACGGTGTCATCCCAGCCGTCGATCATGGCGCCGTTACCGACCAGGAACTGGTCCGAGTACTGGATGTTGGCCAGTGTCAGATAGTCCTGCACTTCATAGAGGCTACCCATGATGATGTACATCGGCGGGTTCATCTGGCCATCGGCAACGCCGGTCTTCAGCGCCATGTAGACCTCGGTCCAGGGGATCGGCGTGCCGGATGCCCCGAAGGCTTCGTACAGCGCGACCTGGCTGGGGTCCATCGCGCGAAAGCGCAGGCCCTCGAAGTCGCTGGGGGAGGAGATGGGTTTCTCATCATTGGTGAAGGCCAGGAAGCCGCCTTCCTCGACCACGGCCAGCAGCTCTACGCCGGTGCGCTCACGCAGGTCGTTCTCGACGGCCTGCCAGTACTGGCCTTCATCGAAGAAGCTGCGAGCCGAGGCGAAGTCATCGAAGAGGAAGGGAATGGCACTCACGAACACTTCCGGCACCAGAGGTGACATGCCGGCGAAGGAGGCGATGTTCAGGTTGGGGCTGTTCATCGTCTGCTCCATGCGCTCCTGTTCCTCACCCAGCATGCTGTTGGGGTAGAGCTTGAGCTCGAGCTCGCCGTCGGTCTTCTTCTCGACCAGCTCCTTGAGGTTGGTGGCGAAGACATGCACGGCATTCTTGTCGGGATCCGGGGCGCCGTTGTAGCTCAGGTTCACGCTCGTGGCGGCATGCGCCTGACCAGCCAGGACACCCGCTGCCAGTACGGCGGCGGTGAGGGAGGAAACGGCAAACGATCGAGTGGGATTCATGCTTGGACTCCGGGTGTTGTTGTTGGCGGAACTTCCGGCCTGTCGGCCGGTGTATCAGCAGGCTAGGCGTTGATGCGTTGACTTATCAAACACGAGAGCGTTGCTTTATCATCAACATCTGGCATTCAGCAGGCGCGGGGCATCCGCATTGAAAAAGCGCATCCCGTGGCACAGATCCTCCAGACAGGCATTCGCGGCCACTGTGAGCTCGCGGCCGGCGAGGCTGACGATCTGGGCCCGGGCATCACTGAGCACGGGATAAGCCATGGGGAGCACAGTGATATCCCCCTGCTTAACCTCCTCGGCGACGGTCAACTCGGGCATGAAGGTCACTCCGATGCCCGAACGTACGAAATTCTTCAGCACGGCCACCGAGTTGGTGTGAAGGCGGGCCTGAAGAAAGATGCGCTCCTGATGGGCCACGGCATTGACCATCTGGCGCATGCCGAAGGGATTGTCCATCAGACCGATCGGCCATCGCACCAGATCCTGCAGGGATACCGGCTGCGGAAAACGGGCAAGTTCGTGGTCGGTGGGAACGATCAGGTCCAATGGCTGGCGTGTTTCGACATGGCAGGTCAGCTGCGGGTCGACAGGGGGCGCATAGAGGAGGGCGAGCTCGACTTCGCGATCCTTGACCAGCGCCATGGCCTCGTTGACCCCAGCCATGACCACCTCCAGCTCGATCCCCGGATAGGTGGTCATGAAGGCCTGCAGGGGGGCTGATATCAGGTCGGCAATGAAGCCTTCGCCCACCGCAATGCGGACATGGCCGCTGACCAGCCCCTGCAGCGCCGACAAGCGGGAAATCACGGCGTCTTCAGCCGCCTGCTGGGTATGGTAATGATCGACGAGCAGGCGTCCCGCCTCGGTCACCTTGATGCCGCCGGTATGGCGTTCCAGCAGTCGGGTGTCGAGATGTTCCTCGAGATAGCGTATCTGCCGGCTGATGGCCGAGACATCGATGCCGAGGTAGGTGGCTGCCTTTCGCAGTGATCCGCGACGAATCACTTCGCTCAGGTAGGACAGGGCGCGGGTATTGAGCATCGGCCGCAGTACCTCGTGTCGGTCGTGAAGGGAAAGGCATCAGTCACTATACCGATGGTGGGGCAAGCACCGCAGGGTCACGTCGATCCCGAGGGAGGAGTCGACGAACTCGCAAGGCTCTCAGCTCCGCCTCGGTGCGTGCCCGAAGCGGCTGTTTTGGCTACAATGTCGCCTCCCAGCCACAGCCGCAACCCGGGATCATCCGATGTCACACTACTACCGCCTGGTGGTTTCCTGTCCCGATCGTCTGGGCATCGTCGCCAGGGTCTCCAACTTCATTGCCGGTCACGGTGGCTCGATCACCGAGGCCAGCCAGCACTCCGATCTGGAGGCGGGGCGCTTCTTCATGCGCTACGAGATTCTGGCCGATTCGGTGGGCATGCCGCCGGAGGCGCTGCGCGAGGCCTTCGCGCCGATCGCCGAGGAATTCGAGATGACCTGGGCGCTCACCGACACCCGCCAGCGGCGTCGAGTGGTGCTGATGGTGTCGCGGGAGACCCACTGCCTGGTGGACCTGCTCTATCGCTGGACGGCGGGAGAACTCGACTGCGACATCGCCTGCGTGATCTCCAACCATGAGGACATGCGCGGCCTGGTGGAGTGGCACGGCATCCGCTACCACCATGTGCCGGTCAAGGCCGACGACAAGCAGGCCGCCTTCGCCGAGGTTCAGCGGCGGGTGGACGATGCCCACGCCGACTGCGTGGTGCTGGCGCGCTACATGCAGATCATGCCGTCCGAGCTCTGCGAGCGCTTCCAGGGACGGATGATCAATATCCACCACAGCTTCCTGCCGTCGTTCGTCGGGGCCAGGCCCTATCATCAGGCGCACCAGCGCGGGGTGAAGCTGATCGGCGCCACCTGCCACTACGTCACCGAGGAGCTCGATGCCGGGCCGATCATCGAGCAGGACATCCACCGGGTCAGCCACTGCCATACCCCCGACGACCTGGTGCGTTTCGGCCGGGATGTGGAGAAGGCGGTGCTGGCCCGCGGCCTGCGCTGGCACCTGGAGGATCGCGTGCTCATCCACGGCAACAAGACCGTGGTCTTTGCCTGACGGGGTGGGGAGAGCTCATGACGATGGCCGAACCGGTACTCGCCCCCTGGCTGCTGTGGCTCTGCGGCCTCGTTGCGCTGGTCGTCGTCGGCCTGGCGCTGCGCAAGCGTCCCTGGCTGGCGCTGCTCGACGACCATCCCCTGCAGCATCGCTGGCTGGCCGCCACCGTCATGGTGATGCTGCTCTGGCAACTGCGCGCCCAGGCCGTGGACTGGCTGACCCTGCACCTGATGTTCACCGCCCTTATGACCCTGGTCTTCAAGGCGCCGCTGGCGCTGCTTTCGATCACCGCCATCAATATCGCCATGGTCCTGCTGGGGCGTGTCGACTGGTCGCTGCTGGGGGTGAACGTGCTGGTTACCGGGGTGGTGCCGGCGCTGGTGATGGGCATCGTCTGGCGCCTGGTCGACCGCCGCCTGCCCGACAACCTGATGGTGTTCCTGTTTGTCTGCGGCTTCTTCGGCTCGGCGCTTGCCACCTTGGCTGCCGGCCTTGCCGCGGTGGGGCTGATGGCCCTGGGCGCCT
>NZ_JAVLBC010000250.1:0-3877 GCF_031581305.1 Halomonas sp. | reverse complement strand
GCTGATCGGTGCGCCCCCCGGCTATGTCGGCTACGACCAGGGGGGTCTGCTGACCGAGGCGATCACCAAGCAGCCCCATTGCGTGCTGCTGCTCGACGAGATCGAGAAGGCGCATCCCGAGGTCTTCAACCTGCTGCTGCAGGTCATGGACCATGGCCGATTGACCGACAACAACGGCCGCGAGGCGGACTTCCGTCACGTGATCCTGATCATGACCTCCAACGCCGGGGTCGAGCAGGCCACGCGGCGCTCCATCGGCTTCCAGACCCAGGACCACTCCACCGATGCCATGGAGGTGATCCGCAAGACCTTCTCACCGGAGTTCCGCAACCGCCTGGACGGCATCATCCAGTTCCATGCCCTGCCCACCACGGTGGTGCGCAACGTGGTGGACAAGTTTCTGGTCGAATTGCAGGCGCAGCTCGATGAGAAGCGGGTTCAGCTCGACGTGGACGAGGCCGCCCGGGACTGGCTGGCCGAGAAGGGCTACGACCCCGACATGGGTGCGCGCCCGATGGCCCGCTTGATCCAGGAGAAGCTCAAGAAGCCGCTGGCCGAGCTGATCCTGTTCGGCGAGCTGGCCGAGCATGGCGGGGTGGTCCACGTCAGCGTGGAGGAGGACGAACTCCACCTCTCTACGGAGTCGGAGCTTGCCGACGCGCCCTGACAGGACTCAGGTGGCCACCAACATACAGCGCCCTGTCTGAGGACGGGGCGTTGTTCGTTCAGGCCAGGCAGCGGGGGAAACGGCGGGCGGTGCAGCCGGCGTGCGGCATGCCCGGCCGAGGCTCAGCGAGCCCGGTAGACGATCCGTCCCTTGGACAGGTCGTAGGGAGTCAGCTCGACCTTGACCTTGTCGCCGGTGAGGATGCGGATGTAGTGCTTGCGCATCTTGCCCGAGATGTGGGCGGTGACCACGTGGCCGTTTTCCAGCTCGACGCGGAACGTGGTGTTGGGAAGGGTATCGACGACGACGCCTTCCATTTCGATATGGTCTTCACGTGCCATATAGGCGGTTCCTCGCTGATGATGACAGAAGAAGGCGGCACGGTCTCACGGCTCTGCCGCCCGTGGCCACAAGATAGCGCGATATTGTGCCGCATGCCGCTCGTCAAGGCAAAGGAAGCCGCTCAATGCTTCCCCCCTAGAGCGCAATCATGCGCCGCCAGTGGCGGCCGTCGAGCATCTCCAGCGGCCGAAAGGACTGCTTGTAGTTCATCTTGCGGCACTCGCGGATCCAGTAGCCGAGATAGACATGGGGCAGTCCCTGGTCCAGAGCACGCTGGATCAACGTGAGCACGGCGAAGGTGCCCAGCGAGCGACGCTCCAGTGCCGGCGCCGGGTCGAAGAAGGTGTAGATGGCCGAGAGACCGTGCTCGAGCTGGTCGAAGGCCGAGACCGCCACCAGCCGGCCGTCGAGGCGGAATTCCAGAAGTCGGGCGTAGGCCTGGTCGAGGGTCAGAAAGGTGCGATACTGCTCGTGACTCGGCGGGTACATGTCACCGTCGGCGTGACGGGTCCGGACGTAGTGAGCATAGAGTGCATAGTGCTCGGCATCGAACAGGGCAGGACGCACGTGCAAGGTCAGATCGGCATTGCGGTGGATCAGCTTGCGCTGGGTGCGGCTCGGCGCGAACTCGGCCACCGGGATGCGTACCGAGATGCAAGCGTTGCAGGCATCGCAGTGGGGACGATAGAGGTGGCGGCCGCTGCGGCGGAAACCGAGTAGGGCCAGGGCGTCGTAGACCCCCTGGCCGGGTGATTCCTGGGGGTCGAGAAACAGGGTGGTCGCTTCGCGGCCTTCCAGGTAGCTGCAGGCATGGGGCACGGTCAGGAAAAAGCGCAGGTCCCTGACCGGCTGCCGGGGGGCATTGCTGCTCAAGGCTGCCATCTCCTCTGAATCAATGGCCCGCAATGGTGCCGATCGCATCGAAGGCCCAGGTCGGTGCCGGCACACCATCGACCGCCTCCCGGTGGTCATTGCCGGCATTGCCCAGCCACTCTTCAAGATAGCCGATGAACTCGGTTCGGGCGATGTCCCGGGCACCCAGACTGGCCAGGTGCCTGGTATGCATCTGGCAGTCGATCAGTCGGCCGCCGCCGGCAGCCATGGCCCGGGCCAGGTGTACCAGGGCGACCTTCGAGGCATCCGTCTGCCGCGAGAACATCGATTCGCCGAAGAAGACCGGCCCCATGGCCACCCCGTAGAGGCCGCCCACCAGCTCGCCGGCTCGCCAGACCTCCACCGAGTGCGCCGCACCGAGCCAATGCAGCCGCCCATAGGCTTCGTGCATCTCGGCGGTGATCCAGGTGCCGGGCTGGCCGTCGCGGGGTGCCGCGCATGCCGTTACCACCTGGTCGAAGGCGATATCGGCGGTGACCTGGAAGCCAGCGTTGCGCAGCCGCTTGGCGAGGCTGCGCCGCACCCGGATCTCGTCCGGAAACAGTACCATGCGCGGGTCCGGGCTCCACCACAATACCGGCTGGTCATCGCTGAACCAGGGGAAGATGCCGCGCCGATAGGCGGCAAGTAGCCATTCCGGGGTCAGGGCGCCGCCGGCGGCCAGCAGGCCATCGGGGTCGCGCAGGGCGGAGCCCACGGGCGGAAAGCCCACGGGACGGTCGGGGAGCCAGGGGAGCATGGGCGGCGTCTTCCTCGTTGAGACCCACACAGTCTGCCGCGCCGCGGAATGGGGCTCAAGGCATCAAGGCCCCTGTGATGGTGAGCGCTTGCTCGGTATGATTGAGCGCAGTGAAATTCGGAAGTCGCCATGTTGGCGCAAGGGGGATGGCCGCTTGAGTGTCAAGAAGAGGACTTCGTCACGTCGGGTGACGGCGGCGAATGCCAGGGAGACGGCGAAGCGCTTCGGCCTGCGGCTGCAGGGTTCAGTTCGCGAGGGCGTGGTGATCCTGCTGCTGGCTGCCTGTGTGTTCCTGCTGTTGGCGCTCTACAGTTTCCGCGCCGAGGACCCCGGCTGGTCGCGCAGTGGCCCCGAAACCGAGGTCGCCAACTGGATGGGGTCCATCGGGGCCTGGCTAGCCGATGTGCTCTACTCGCTGTTCGGGGTCAGTGCCCTGTGGTGGCCCGGCATGCTGGGCTTCGCCGCCTGGTGGCTGATCCGCTCGCGGCAGGTGCGCTTCGAGTGGGACGCTACCGCCCTGGCGGTACGCTGCGGGGGGCTCGTGCTGCTGCTGCTGGGTTCTACCACCCTGGGAGCGCTGCACTTCTACCGTCCCGATGGTCCCTTGCCCTACTCCACGGGGGGCATCCTCGGCGAGGGGCTGGTCGGTGCCCTGCTTCCCCTGGTGGGGTCGGGTGGTACCGGCCTGCTGGCGGTGGCCGCCATGCTCTGTGGCTTCCCCCTGTTTACCGGGCTCTCCTGGCTGACGGTGATGGACGAGCTGGGCCACCGCAGCCTGGTGCTGTGGCGATGGGTGGCTGATCGTTTCGGTCTGGTGCGTGAACGGCGCGCCGAGCGGCGTGATCAGCATGCTCGGGAGGAGAGCGAGCCGGCGGTCGCCAAACCCGATGAGCAGGGGGCCGGCGCGGCCCCGCCCGAGGCCGCGCACCGGCCGCGCTGGTGGCAGCGTCTGGGGAGCGGGCCTCGTCGCGAGGCCGAATCGGCGCTGGCCACTGAGGGGGGCTCGCGTCGCGAGCCAGGTTTCGGCAACGACGGCGCGACCGACATTCCCTGGGAAGTGCCCGAGCGCACGCCCTCGGCCAAGACGCCCGGGGCGGCCTATGCCACCCGGGCCTCCCGAGAGGCCATGGAGCCGCGGGTGGAGATCACCCCATCGGCAGAACGGGGCCTCGCGTCCGATGAGCGCGCTGGGGCGGTGCCCGCTGACGCCTCGATCTCCCAGGCGCCACGCGAGC
>NZ_JAVLBC010000029.1:5487-20678 GCF_031581305.1 Halomonas sp. | reverse complement strand
GGATCTTCCGCGTAGCCCCACTCGGGCACCTGGCGGAGGAAGGGCTGACCGCCGGTGGCCAGCACCACGATATCCGGGCGCAGGTCGAGCAGGGTCGCTTCGTCGGCCCGAGTGCCCAGGCGAAGGTCGACGTTGAGGCGTGCCAGCTCCAGCTGATACCAGCGGGTGATACCGGCGATCTGGTCGCGCTGCGGGGCCTGGGCGGCGATGGTGATCTGCCCGCCCAGGGCCTCGGCGGCCTCGAAGAGGGTGACGTCATGACCGCGCTCGGCGGCGACGCGGGCCGTCTCCATGCCGCCGGGACCACCGCCCACCACCACGACGCGGCGCCTGGGCCCATCGGACTTCTCGATGATATGGGGCAGGCCCATGTACTCCCGGGAGGTGGCGGCGTTCTGGATGCACAGCACGTCCAGGCCCTGGTACTGGCGGTCGATGCAGTAATTGGCGCCCACGCACTGCTTGATCTGGTCGATCTGGCCCATCTTGATCTTGGCGATGATATGCGGGTCGGCGATATGCGCCCGGGTCATGCCCACCAGGTCCACGTAGCCGCCCTCGAGGATGCGCTGGGCCTGGTTGGGATCCTTGATGTTCTGGGCGTGGATCACTGGCACGCTGACCACTTCCTTGATGCCCGCCGCCAGGTGCAGGAAGGGCTCCGGCGGATAGGACATGTTGGGGATGACGTTGGCCAGGGAGTTGTGGGTGTCGCAGCCGGAGCCCACCACGCCGAAGAAGTCGACCTGGCCGGTGGCATCGTAGTAGGCGGCGATCTGCTTCATGTCGTCGTGGGAGAGGCCGTCCGGGTGGAACTCGTCGCCACAGATGCGCATGCCCACCGCGAAGTCGTCGCCCACCTCGGAGCGCACCGCCTTGAGCACCTCCATGCCGAAGCGCATGCGATTCTCGAAGCGGCCGCCCCACTGATCCTCGCGCTTGTTGACCCGAGGACTCCAGAACTGGTCGATCAGGTGCTGGTGCACGGCGGAGAGTTCGATGCCGTCGAGGCCCCCCTCCTTGGCCCGGCGCGCGGCCTGGGCGAAGTCGCCGATGATGCGCCAGATCTCCTCCTCCTCGATGGTCTTGCAGGTGGAGCGGTGCACCGGCTCGCGGATACCGGAGGGTGACAGCAGGGTCGACCAGTTGAACCCGTCCCACCGGGAGCGGCGCCCCATGTGGGTGATCTGGATCATGATCTTGCCGCCGTGCTGGTGGACGGCATCCGCCAGGTTCTGGAAGTGCGGGATGATGCGGTCGGTGGCGAGGTTCACCGAGCTCCACCAGCCCTGGGGGCTGTCGATGGAGACCACCGAGGAGCCGCCGCAGATGCACAGGCCGCAGCCGCCCTTGGCCTTCTCCTCGTAGTACCTGACGTAGCGCTCGGTGGTCATGCCGCCGTCGGTGGCATGGACCTCGGCGTGGGCGGTGCTGACCACCCGGTTGCGGATGGTGAGCTTGCCGATCTCGATCGGCTGGAAGAGTGCGTCGAATGCCATGATGGTGACTCCTCAGCCCCGGAGGGTATCGAGCGGTCGGGTGACGAAGCGGCCCACGTCGCAGCCTTCCTCGGCCGCACTCTGGACCTGCTCGGCGACGGTGCGAAGCTTGCTGCCGCGCGCAGCGAGGATCTGGTCCATGGCGCCGGCGAACCAGCCGGTGAACATGTACTCCACCTTGCGCCCCACCTTGCCCAGCTGATAGACGAAGGCGCTGTGCTCGAGGCGCACCTGGCAGGTGCCGGCATCGAGGTCGATGGCCTCGACGATGAAGCGGCCCCAGCCGCGCTGGGAGAGGCGCGTCATGTAGTGCTCGAAGACACCCACCCCCTCGAGGCCATGGCATTCGGCCTCCTTCTCGCACCAGTGCCAGGCGCTCTTGTAGCCGGCGTGATAGAGGATCTCGGCGTACTGTTCGGCGCCCAGGGCCTCTTCCATGGCCAGGTGATTATTGATGAAGAAGTGCCGCGGCACATAGAGCATCGGCAGGGCGTCGGTGGTCCAGACGCCGGTCTCGGCGTCCACCTCGATGGGCAGCTCGGGGGCCATCTGAGTCACGATTGGTTTCCTCGAATCGTTGTTATGTCAGGTTATCGACGGGGCTACCCCGGGAGCATGCCTCCGAGGAGGCGCTATGAATCCATCCTTGGACGCTACCGACGCCCTGCGGCGCTCTTGCATCCTGCGCCGCTTGCAGGGCCGGTGCGGGCCATCCATGGCCCGCCCGTTCGGAGCAGTGCTCCTCACCCCTGGCGTCGGACCTCCTCTACGGCATGCTCCCGGCGCCCCTCACTTCGGAGGCAGCCGCCTGCGCTTAGTCAGGCGCCCCAGACATCCTTGAGCACGCGTACCCAGTTCTCACCCATGATCTTGCGCACCTGGGGCTCGCTGAAGCCGCGGCGCAGCAGCGCCTCGGTCAGGTTGGGAAACTCGCCGATGGTGCGGATGCCCTCGGGATTGATGATCTCGCCGAAGCGGGTGAGGCGCCGGGCATAGCCCTTGTCGTGGGTCAGCCACTCGAAGAAGTCCTGGCCATGGCCCTGGGTGAAGTCGGTGCCGATGCCGATGGCGTCTTCACCGACGATGTTCATCACGTACTCGATGGCCTCGACGTAGTCGTCGACGGTGGCGTCGACCCCGGCACGCAAGAAGGGGGTGAACATGGTCACCCCGACGAAGCCGCCACGGTCGGCGATGAACGTCAGCTCGGCGTCGGACTTGTTGCGCGGATGCTCCTTGAGACCGGAGGGCAGGCAGTGGGAGTAGCAGACCGGCTTCTCGGAGGCCTCGATGACCTCCCGGGAGGTGGTTTCGCCGACGTGGGAGAGGTCGCACATGATGCCGACGCGATTCATCTCGGCGACGATCTCGCGGCCGAAGCCGGAGAGGCCACCGTCACGCTCGTAGCAGCCGGTGCCCACCAGATTCTGGGTGTTGTAGCACATCTGGACGATGCCCACGCCCAGCTGCTTGAAGACCTCCACGTAGCCGATCTGGTCCTCGAAGGCGTGGGCGTTCTGGAAGCCATAGAGGATCCCGGTCTTGCCCTCTTCCTTGGCGCGGGTAATGTCGGCGGTGGTGCGCACGGGACGGACCAGGTCGCGGCACTCGGCCATCAGCGCATTGGACCTGACGATGTTGTCGACGGTGGCCTGGAAGCCCTCCCAGACAGACACCGTGCAGTTGGCCGCCGTCAGCCCGCCGCGCCGCATGTCCTCGAACAGCTCGCGGTTCCACTTGGCGATGATCAGGCCATCAAGGACGATGGCGTCGTCGTGCAGCTCTGTTGGGGTCATGTGTGCCGCTCCGGGATGTGTTCGACTCGACGGCAGCATAGCGCTGGCCCACCCCGGCTCGACGCCTGGAAGCGACGACGAGAATTCCAAAAACGTCATGACTGACTGTCGCGGTTACGACGCGCGACGGCAACATGCCGGCCCATGAGGGACCGGCATGGCGATCGGTTCGGCAGGAAGATGGCGGAAGGCGCGGCTCAGGTGCGCAGCAGGACGCTGGCGTAGGTCGGCTCGCCGCGCGCCTGGTCGAGGGCCATGATGGCCGAGGAGACCGGCTCGACCGGATACGCCTCGAAGGACAGCAGTTCCAGGCTGGCTCCCGCCTGCTCGCATGACGGCGACACCGGCACCCTGACCGGGTTCGCGCCCTGTCGCTCCTCCCGGGGGGGCTGGCCGAAGAACTCCCGGTAGCACTTGGAGAAGTGCGGCGTGGACACGAAGCCGCAGGCAGAGGCCACCTCGATGATCGATATCGAGGTCTGCTTGAGCAGCTGTCGGGCGCGGTTCAGCCGCAGCTTGAGGTAGTAGCGCGACGGCGAGCAGAGCAGGTATTTCTGGAAGAGCCGCTCGAGCTGGCGACGCGACACGTCGACATAGGCCGCCAGCTCCTCGAGCCCGATGGGTTCCTCGAGATTGGCCTCCATGAGCGCCACGATCTCCAGCAGCTTGGGCTGGGTCGTGCCGAGGATATGCTTGAGGGGCACGCGCTGCTGGTCCTGCTCGCCGCGCACGCGGTCACAGATGAACATCTCGGAAATCCCTGCCGAGAGTTCCCGGCCATGATCTCGCCCGATCAGCGTGAGCATCATGTCCAGGGGGGCCGTCCCCCCCGAGGCAGTGGCCCTCTCGCGGTCGATGGAGAACAGCCGGGTCGTGAGCATCGTCCGGGGAAAGGACTCCTGCATGGCCGCCAGGCACTCCCAGTGGACGCTGGTCTCGTAGCCATCCAGCAGTCCCGCCTTGGCCAGCGCCCAGCTGCCGGTGCAGATCCCGCCCAGCCGACGGGAGAGACGTGCCTGGCCCTGCAGCCAGACGACATGTTCGCGCTGAACCGCACGTGACGGCCCTACCCCGCCACAGACCACCACCATGTCCAGCGCCAGCGGCATGGTAATTGCCGCATCCGGCGTGACCTTGAGGCCATCGCTGGCAGAGATCGGCTCGCCATCGAGGCTCAGGGTGAACCAGCGATAGAGTTCCCGACCGGCCAGCTGATTGGCCATGCGCAACGGCTCGATGGCCGAGGCCAGGGAGAAGAGGGTGAAGTTCTCCAGCAGCAAGAACCCAATGGCTTGGGAGGCGGCCGGCTTGTGCGGCGCCTGGGAAGGGGTCGTCATGAGGGACTCCTGTACGGGGTCGTACACAGGTTGTTTTTATGTCCGTATCCGGACGCCCGCGGTATCTGGCTGTCGCGATCAGGCAAGTCCGTCCCGAAAGGTACGACAAGGCGTCGTGATCTGGCATGTCACCATTACCTATCAGCCGGCGGGCCGCCAGTTGATAACGACCATGATGTCGCGTTCAGGGAGGTAGGATGTCGCTCACAGGCATGGCGGGTATCCCGCTCGCCCTGCTCGGGGTCGCGCATGAAGTCGGGCTCGACATCGAACGTCCTCGAGGTGTCAGCCCTTTTTCAGGGCCACCACTCGCAGTCGCAGAGCATTGGCGATCACGCTGACCGAGGAGAGCGACATCGCCGCCGCCGCGATGATCGGTGACAACAGCATGCCGGTGAAGGGATAGAGGATGCCGGCGGCGATCGGCACCCCCGCGGTGTTGTAGACGAAGGCGAAGAAGAGGTTCTGGCGGATGTTGCGCATGGTGGCCCGCGACAACCGGTGCGCCTCGACGATGCCCGTCAGGTCGCCGCGCAACAGGGTCACGCCGGCGCTCTCGATGGCCACGTCGGTACCGGTACCCATGGCGATGCCCACGTCGGCGGTTGCCAGGGCGGGGGCGTCGTTGACGCCGTCGCCGGCCATCACCACCACACGCCCCGCGTCTCGCAGGCGCTGCACCACTCGCCCCTTGTCCTCGGGGAGCACCTCGGCCTCCACTTCGTCGATGCCCAGGCGGTGCGCCACCGCCTGGGCAGAAGTGCGGTTGTCACCGGTGAGCATGACGACTCGAATACCGTCCGCCTGCAGGGCCTCGATGGCCTCCTCGGTGGTCTCCTTGACAGGGTCGGCGATAGCCAGAAGGCCCATCAGGCGGCCATCCACGGCGGCGAAGATCACGGTGGCGCCATCGCCACGCAGCCGTTCGGCATCCTGTTCCTGCTCGGTCAGATCTACCTGCTCGCTCTCCATCAGCAGGCGATTGCCGAGTGCGACACGATGGCCGTCGACCTGCCCCGTCACGCCCTTGCCGTTGGGCGAATCGAATTCCGTCGCCTCCGAGAGCGTCAGACCTTCTTCCTTGGCCTTCTCGACGATGGCCTGCGCCAAGGGGTGCTCGCTGCCGCGCTCCAGCCCCGCGGCCAACTGCAACAGCTCCTGTTCGTCGAAGCCTTCTGCAGGCAGCAGCTCGGTCACTCGGGGCTTCCCTTCGGTCAGGGTGCCCGTCTTGTCGACGACCACGGTGTCGACCTTCTCCAGGCGCTCCAGCGCCTCGGCATCGCGGATCAGCACGCCCGCCTGGGCCCCACGACCCACGCCGACCATGATCGACATCGGCGTGGCCAGCCCCAAGGCACAGGGACAGGCGATGATCAGCACGCTGACCGCGGCGATCAGGCCGAAGGCCATGGGCGGCGCGGGGCCCCATAACGACCAGGCGATGAAGGCCAACACGGCCACCAGGATCACCACCGGCACGAAGACGCCGGCTACCTTGTCGGCCAGCCCCTGGATGGGCGCCCGGCTTCGCTGGGCGCTGGCCACCATCTGCACGATCTGCGACAGCATGGTGTCGCGGCCCACCTTGTCGGCACGCATGATGAACGACCCCTGGCCGTTGATGCTGCCACCGATCACGCCATCGCCGGCTTCCTTGCGCACCGCCAGTGGTTCGCCGGTGACCATCGACTCATCGATGTTGGAGCGCCCCTCCAGCACCTCACCATCCAGCGGCACCTTGTCGCCGGGACGCACGCGCAGGCGATCGCCGACCTCTACCTTGTCGAGGGAGACCTCCTCCTCCTGCCCCTGTTCGTCAATGCGCCGAGCGGTCGCCGGGGCCAGATCGAGCAGCGCACGGATCGCCCCGGAGGTCTTCTCTCGGGCGCGCAGCTCCAGGATCTGCCCAAGCAGCACGAGCACCACAATCACCGCCGCCGCCTCGAAGTAGACGGCCACCGAGCCATCGGCCTGGCGGAACGTATCGGGGAAGATGCCCGGCACGATAGTCGCCAGCAGGCTGTAGACCAGCGCCGCTCCAGTACCGATGGCGATCAGGGTGAACATGTTGAGGCTGCGCTGCACGATGGAGCGCCAGCCGCGCACGAAGAAAGGCTTACCGGCCCAGACGACCACCGGCGTGGCCAATACCAGTTGGATCCAGTTCGAGACCTGGGGGGCGATCAGGTGATCGAGCCTGAAGAGATGTCCGCCCATTTCCAGCACCAGTACCGGCAGAGCCAGGGCCAGCCCGATCCAGAAGCGCCGCGTCATGTCCTTCAGCTCTTCGGAGGGCCCGGTATCGGCGGAGACCGTCTCAGGCTCCAGGGCCATGCCGCATATCGGGCAGTCACCGGGACCTTCCTGGCGAATCTCGGGATGCATCGGGCAGATATAGATACTGCCGGGTGGTGCAGGCTCGGGCGCTGACGCCGTGGCTTCCAGATACCCCTCCGGGTCACTCTCGAACTTGTCCTGGCACTTGGCGGAACAGAAATACCAGGTCTTGCCCGCATGGGCCGCGCGGTGCTCAGTCTCGTGCGGATCGACGTCCATGCCACAGACAGGATCCTTGACTACGTGAGAGGGGTCCTTAGGCATCATTCTTTCTCCCTGTCTGACGAGCCAGGTGCTGGTGCGACTGGCGGTCCCAGTGAATCGAGACACAGAAGGTCTTGATGTCCATATGCCGGCTCCTGAGCAGGTCAACGAGAATGCGAATGGCCGTTATCGCCTGGCGACTCACGAGATGACAGGAATAACCACTCGCCGAGCAGGATGAGTGCCATCCCTACGATGGCGACGCCGAGAACTAGCGGGTCTGTGGTTGCTTTGACCCACACGAAGCCAGCCAAAACAACCGCGTCGAGCAATAGGGCGACGATTAGAACGGCAGAGTTGGCACCGACATCGTGTCGAAGATGACGATATACTCCCCAATGAATCGACATATCCATGATCAGATAGAAGATGATGCCAAGCGCCGCGATACGGCTGAGATCAAAAAATGCCGTCAACAGCAGGCCGAATACAATAGTGTAGACCAGGGTATGCTTCTGGATGCTGCCAGGCATGTGGAAATGGCGATGGGGCACCAGATTCATCTCGGTCAGCATCGCCAGCATGCGCGACACCGCGAACACACTGGCGATGATGCCGCCTGCCGTGGCCAGCATGGCAAGAATGACGGTGAACCAGACGGCGGCCTCTCCAAGAGCCGGCCTCGCAGCTGCCGCAAGTGAATAATCTTTTGTTTCGATGATTTCGTCGAGGGACAAGTTACTCGAAACGGCAAATCCCACCAACGCATAGATCACTACGCAAAGACCGATCGATATCATGATCGCCCTACCGACATTGCGATGGGGTTCTTTTATCTCTGAACCACTGTTGGTGATAGTCGTGAACCCCTTGAAGGCCAGGACCCCCAACGCAGTCGCTCCCAGAAAGCCTGAAATAGACCCCTCAGGAGCCGACGCCGAAGTTTCCATGCCAACAGGGTCGGCGACGATGACACCAACGATACCAAACAGGATAATCCCGCCAATCTTTATAAACCCGAGTACTGAGGCAACGCCCTGGATCAATTTATTGGCAGAGAGGTTGATTAAGAACGCAGAAATAAGAAGAGCGACCCCCAGCGTAGGGACGAGTCGTGACCTATCTCCTGCATCAAAAAGTTCAAGCGTGTAGGACCCAAAGGTTCTCGCCAGGAAACTTTGTGCAATCACCATGGAAAAATACATTAAAAGCGCATGAAAAGCGGTGGTGAGCGTCGGCCCATACGCCTTATGAAGGTACATGCCGATTCCACCAGCTGACGGATAGGCATTGGACATCTTCACATAGGAGTAAGCACTGAAGGAGACGATGAGTGCCGCCGACAAGAATGCTAACGGGAACAACTCTCCTGTCATCTCGGCCATCTGCCCTGTCAAGGCAAAAATGCCAGCGCCAATCATGACCCCCGTCCCTAAGGCAATCGCACCAACCAGAGAGAGGCTATTCTGCATGTACTGTGGCGTTCTATCCATTGACTCTCTCATCCCCCTCCCGGTTGTATGAAACCGAGCCCGACTGAAATGCCTCTTGGCATTCTGGCATACAATTGATGATTCAGGTTAGAGCATGCACTGACAGCTTCGAATAAAAGTGTAGAACCTATGTGCCACCCAATGGTCAAATTATTTCTTTGGATATGAACTCGTAACCCAGAAAATGGCGACACGGCATCCACAGAATCAGCGGCGGCAAGATCAACCATTGAAATAACGGCAAAAGGCCCGTGCCCAATCCACGGTACGCTAGGCATCAGTGGCGCATACTCCCAATGCCACCGTGAAGCTGACTCACACCAGCACAAAGCCCAAGCATTCCTTGACCCCTAATGCCGAAGCCAGCCCCGCCGTCTACGCCATGCAGCCACCGTCCAGTAGCCGTCAAGCGATCACCACATCGCCAAGAGCCGCCTGTGTGCAAGCTTGCACGGCCTGACAGTGAGGCATCGTTGGCATGCCCACCTACAATGGAACCTGCAGAAACTCCCAAGTCAGGTTCAACAGGAAGGCAAATAGCGTTACATGAAGTTCAGCCGTCGAGCGAAACAAGCATAGCTTCATGCAGCGTTCACCCTAAGACTAGCCTTGAACATGGATATGAATACCGTTCAATGGCAGCTCCAAGGTTCCTGCTTCGCATTGTCCTTCACATTCTGATCGACAAACCGATAATGCTCTTCCTTGAAACGGTTCCACCAATCATGGCTAATTTCGACAGCATGTTTTTCCAGAATTTCTTCAACATAGTCGAGACAGAGGCGTAAAGCATCATAGGAAAGGTGCAGCTTTCGCTTCTTGTTATCAAACGAAACACTGTCAATTCCATAGAGCTCATCAATATCTGCAACAGCCGCTTTAACCGCATCAAGGTCGCTGGAATCAAGCTTTAAGTGTCGGTTCACCAAGGTAGTTTCAGAGACTCCCAAGCGGTGCTCTCGATGTTGTTTCATGACAACCTCCGTAAGATGCAATATCGATAACGCTTTTCCAATGTTATCGCCATGTCTCCCATGGCACTTGCCTCGCTCAACGAGCCGATGAAACAACCATGGCTCGCTGGCGGCGATGCGACGTAATGACCAACAGCACGCCGGCAACCATCATCGGCAGTGTCAACAACTGTCCCATGGTGAGCCAACCAAAGGCGATGAAGCCCAGTTGCGGATCAGGAAGACGCACGAACTCCACACTGAAACGGAAGGCACCATACAGGAGCAGGAACAACCCCGAGATGAAGGCTGACCACTGCGGCCTCCGCGATACCCACCACAGCACAGAAAAGAGCACCACGCCTTCCAATCCAAACTCATAAAGTGCGGAAGGGTGGCGCGGCTCCGGGCCCAATCCCATCATGGGGGGAAAGACCATCGCCCAGGGCAAATCGCTGACCCTCCCCGGCAACTCGTGATTGATGAAATTGCCGAGGCGCCCAGCACCCAGACCGATCGGCACCAGCGGCGCAATGAAATCGGTCAGCTGAAGGTAGGCTAGACGGTGACGCCGAGCGAACAGCCACGCGGCTAGCAGTACACCGACAAGGCCCCCATGGAAGCTCATGCCCCCTTCCCAGACCTTGAAAAGCCACAAGGGGTTGGTCAGCAGCTGATCGACTCCATAGAACATCACATAGCCCAGGCGGCCACCGATGATGATGCCCACGGCACCATAGAAGATCAGGTCGCCGATATCATCGTGGGTCAGGCCGAGGCAGTGCGCTCGCCGCCGCCCCAACCACCAGGCGGCCGTCAACCCCACCACGTACATCAGGCCATACCAATGAAGCTGCACAGGCCCTAGGGAAAAAGCCACGGGATCGATTTGGGGGTACGGGATCATGGCGATTTCCTCGCGACTTCCAAGCTTCTACGAACCGTTCGACGCCACCCAAGCGGGTTAGCGCATAGACCAAAGGTGTTCTCTTATAGACCAGCATAGCCCCTAGGCCTGAATCCAAGCTGAACACGGGCTCACACTTAAACCCGTGAAACTGGCCTCCGAATTTCTTCTAATCTACTGATTTAATTGGAAATGTAGCAAAATCAGCCCTCCACCCGTACCGCACCATACCCAACCTCAAATTCCGCGCCAGTGGTCGTATCCTCACCAGCCATGCCCGCCTCTCGATCATCAGTCCATGTTTCGATATTGCCGGTATCGACAGCTTCGGTAGTCGCTTCCCGACTCCCAAGGGGTCCTGTCCAGCAACATCGTCAAGGCCTTCTGGGGCTGCTGTGTCTTGGAATGAGTGACTTCGATGCCATTGAGAGCTTTTGCCAGGACACACCGTTTCAGCAACTGCTCAACCTACAGAAAATCCCCAGCACCGCCACACGGCGCCAAGGCTTGAGAAGCTGGCCGCTCAGGAACTTCAGGAATGCACCACGACTTGGTCCACGACACTACAGTCGCTGATCGAGGCGCCCATTAGCCCGGGGAAGGGACGTGTCTAACTGGATATCGACACCTCCTTCGTGATGAACAACAACAACATCCGTAAGGAGGGTGTGACGCGGATATACCAGACGGTCGACGGCTTATCCCCCCATCGCGGCCAAACTGGGCAACGAGGGTTGGTGCCTGGGCATGGAACTGCATCCCAGTAAGCAGCACACCATGCAGGAGAACAATACCTTCCTCGAAAGGGTGCAGCCACGCGCCTACCATCTGACCCAGGCGCCGCGACTGTGGCGCGCTAAGACAGCGGCTTCGATCGCCAGGCTCACCTGGCCCTATCGCCCAGATGTGGTTGCCCATTTGCGGTTCCTGTTCGTCGGGCAAGGAGTTTGCCTACAGCTCCCTTCAGATTCCGTCTCGCAATGAACACCCTTGCTGTTCAGCTAACGTTTCCCGCTATCAGCGGCAGCGGTTCGTAGAAGACCCCAAGTCATCCAGCCAGCCACCCCGGTTGGCCGGATAGCGCCTGAACGGGGTGCGCGCCATGCCTGGCGCACCACCATAAAAAGGCCAGCTTTAAACTGGCCCTGATGATAAAATCGAGTTTTCCTGTCTGGTGTTAATATGTCACGTGAAGCTCGTATCGATGATCAGCGGCCCGTCATGACCAAGCTGCTCCTGCAGGCCGGAGTGACTGTGATACCAGTGGGTACCGTTCTGGTGTACCGGAAAACGGTAGGTGAAGGTCTCGCCAGGTTCGATACCAGCGAAGCTAACCCCCGGCACGCCGTCCATCTCCGGCGGTAGGATCAGGCCGTGCCAATGGATGGATGTTGGTTCCTTCATCAGGTTGGTGACCTTGAGGACGGCAGCCTGGCCTTCCTTGAGACGAATCAGCGGGCCCGGGCTGGTACCGTTGATGCTGATTGGACGGGCTTCTTGACCCGCAATTGGAATCGATTCACGACGAATGGCGAGCGCCACCTCAGGACCTTCCTCGACTCCCTTCGAATAGACATTGGTCTGGCCCCAAGGGTTGGCCCAGCTTGGACGCAGGCCGAGGGCGGCCATCGAACCTAGCCCCAGTGCTGCTCCACCTTTCAAGGTCTGCCGGCGCGACAGCGGATGCGTGATGACTCTGGATCTTGCCATGTGTGATTCCCGTCAATGCCTGGTCGCAATATATTGACGGAGAAAACTGAGTCATGGCTGAAAAAGGGCGATTACCGCAAACATTCCTTGAGAGGAATCGTCAGTTCGACCTTCAAGCCACCCAGAGAACTGATGTCGAACCTTACCTGCCCTGAATACCGAGGTACGAGTTGCGTCAGGATGGAGAGCCCCAATCCATATCCGGGCTGACGCTCGTCGAGGCGCATGCCTCGCTGACCAAGGCTAGACATGTCTCCCGGTGCAACCCCTGGTCCATCGTCCTCGACGGTGATCCTGAGTGATTCATCCACCATAACTCGACAGATCACCTCACTTACCGCCCATTTCCCCGCATTGTCGAGCACGATGCCGAGCATCTCGGAGAAGTCCTGGGGCTCGATCGGGACGCGTCGGTCCCTATCCTCCGGCAATGTCAGGCTGAACCGCTTGTCGGGGTAGAGCCCTCGAAACATCTGGATCAACCGAGAGCCATCGCGATGCAGGTCAGATATGTGCCCAGCGTGGGGACCGGCAATCCTCGAACGTCTGAGTTCGGCATCCAACTGGGTGTGCATCTCCTCGAGACGCTGCACAAGCTTCTGGCGACGAGCCTCATCGATGGGGCGCGAGCCTCTCAGCACCTGGGTTATCGCCGCGAGCGGCGTCTTGAGGGCGTGAGACAGGTTCGCTACCGAGTCGCGGGAGCGTTGCAACCGACTGTCGATCTCATCCATGAAACGGTTGAGCTGCATGACCAGACCATCCAACTCGGACGGCACATCCAGGGACAACCGCTCACGTTCCCCTGACCGGAGTTCCTCCAGCTGGTCTCGAAGTCGAGATAGTGGTATCAGTCCACGGTTGACCGCCAGCAAGTTCAAGGTAATCAGTAGCAGCAACAGACCCGCGGCGATACCAGTGACCCACCAGTGAAGCTGCTGCAAACCCGTTTCAAGCCGGGAAAAATCCTCACCCACCAGCAATACACCGGATTCCCCGTCTAGAGTGAAGTGACGTCGGTAGACGAGCAGATGTTGTTCGTCCTCCTTTACCTCGACAAGGGCATCGACTGCCTCATCGAGCAGAGGTGCCAGGGCATTCTGCCAGCGCGGGTCCGACGCTGTAGTGTCGCCACCAAGACGTAGCACATAGAGATGGTGAAAGATCTGATAGCCTCGACTCGCCGAGTCCAGTGCTACGGGAACAGTCTGGCGTTCCTGTTCCAACTGCTCAATCGCATACTCGGCTTCCCGCTCAAGGCGCTCCCCGAGAAAGTCGCGGGCCAGATCCTGCAACAGGATGCCATGCAGGAACCACGTCGCCCCCGTCACTACCAAGGCAATACCGGATAGCCAGGCCAGCAGCCGGAAGCGCAAGCTGCGTTGATCAACGCGAAACGAAAACATACCCCTGCCCTCGCCGCGTCTCGATAATCGACTTGCCGAGATGGCGCCGCAAGCGACCGATATAGACCTCCACAAGATTCGGCGCGGCCGCATCTTGCTCCAGGGCATAGAGCTGATCGATCAGTTTCTCCTTCGAGTGAACATGATCGGGATGGTGCATCAGGTAGCGCAACAATCGAAATTCAGTACCCGTCAACGTTTGCCAAGGCCCTCCATCGATGCTGACGCACTGGTTGGCTTCGTCGAGGCTTACTCCATTGATTAACAGTTCTTGCGACATATTGCCGGAGCGACGACGTAGCAGCGCCTTGAGTCGTGCGAGAAGCTCTCCCTCGTGGAAGGGCTTGGTGAGATAGTCATCGGCACCGCCCTCCAGCCCAACGATCTTGTCTGCCCAAGTGTCACGGGCGGTAAGGATCAGCACTGGCAGGTCATGACCTTCCTTGCGCCACCTCTTGAGCAAATCCAGACCCGAACCGTCTGGAAGACCGAGATCGAGGATTGCCAGTTCATAATGCTCGGTTGCCATAAGTGATCTGGCCACTTTCAGCGAAGTGGCCAGATCGACCCGGTAACCGTTGTCTTTCAGACAGTCGACCAGACTCTCGGCGAGCAGGTCGTCATCCTCGAGCAGCAACAGTTTCATGCGAAAGATTCATCCCTGGAAATCAATATGTCCGGACATGCCGGCCTCATAATGGCCCGGAATGTTGCAGGCGTATTCCAGGCCGTCGACGTTCTGAGGGGCAGTCCATACGAGTTCTGCCGTGTCACCCGGCGCGATGGTCACGGATGGCATGCTGGCACCTTGCTCGCCCCCTGCCATGCCATGACCACCATTCCCTCCATTACCATGGCCGCTTCCCCTCATCGCCTGCATCATTTCGCGATGCTCTTGCTGTGCCTTGGCATCCCCGATAACGAACTCATGCTCGAGGTTACCGGTGTTGACGATCTTGAAATTGATGGTGTCGCCTGGCGCAATGTCGAGATTCTCAGCGTTGAACCACATGTCACCCGCCTCGAGCCTAATGGTGCGATCGATGTCGGCATCGCTCACCGCAGCTTGAGAGCCGCCGTGCCCAGCACCAGCGAAGGCTGTCGTCGTGATCAGGCCCATTGCCAGGGCCAGCAGTGTCTTGCGCATGATAGTACCTCTTTGAGTTAAGTCAGGGAGGTTCACTTCTAACGCACAAACCTGAAGACAGGCTGAACTCAGCAAAAAATACTGTAATCCATCTCACACCTTGACATTGGTGCCACCCATAGGTTGTAAGCTCATAACTGAAGCCAATCTTGCCTTCCCGGTTGGGGAAGGTGAATTCTCTACCATCAGCAAGATGAGAGAAAAGACCATGATCAAACATAAGCAGTTTCTCGCTATCGTTCTGGCCGCCAGCATGGGAGTAGCCGCCAGCGGCGCTGCCTCTGCTCAAGGCATGCAGCAGGGCGGCATGGGCCCTGGCATGATGGGCTACGGCCAGGGCGGCATGGGCCCGGGCATGATGGGCTACGGCCAGGGCGGCATGGGCCCCGGCATGATGGGCTA
>NZ_JAVLBC010000029.1:0-5387 GCF_031581305.1 Halomonas sp. | reverse complement strand
GCCCCGGCATGATGGGCTATGGCCAGGGCGGCATGGGCCCGGGCATGATGGGCTATGGCCAGGGCGGCATGGGCCCGGGCATGATGATGGGCGGTATGGGCTACGGCATGATGCAGATCCTCGAGCCCGAGCAGCGAAGCGAGATGCGCGAGCTGATGCAGCAGCACCGTCCCGATCAGTTCGAACGCATGGGACAAATGATGGACCTGCGCATGGCGCTTATGGAGGAGATGCACGCCGAGGCGCCCGACCCCGAAGAAGTGAAAGCTCTTCATGGCCAGATGGCCAAGCTGCAGGGCGAGATGATGAGTGAGATGGTGCGCATGCGTAACGCCATGCTCGATTTGCTGAGCGACGAGCAGCGTGAACAATTGAGACAGGGCGCCTCTTTTCGCAAAAGCCCGCAATAAACCTGGTGCCCGCCTGTTGGCGGGCACCCTCGCCCATTCCGGCCTCTCCTGCGCTGGATCAATATGGCCACTCACCCAGCAGGCGCAGGATGATGCAGCGATGACGAGGAAGTCGCCATGAACGCTCGGGCCAGACAACCGCATCTCACCCGAGGAGGACGCCTAATGGCGTTGCTGCTCGCGGTGCTGCTGTCGGTAACCAGCCTGGCCGGCCATGCGGCCATGGACGCCTGCGCTACCGACTGCACGGCAACCCAGGTCGAGATGATCGATCATGCCGATGCGGACTGTAGCGCCTGTGCGACCATGGCCGAGTCTCCCCTCGTCGCCAACGCACACCCTGACACCTTGGTCGGCATATCCAGTCCGGCCGTGGTCGAATACATCCCCCTGCCACCGCGGCAACCTCCCAGACCCTGACCGTGCATCCAGCACCTCCGTGGCGCTGGCCACCCGCCCGCCACCAGATTTCCCTGCACCTTCGTCAGGAGTTACACCATGTTGACCACCGACTGCTTCGCCCTGATGGGCTCAATGGGCTGGATGGGCTGGCTGATGCCGCTGGCCGTCCTGCTGCTGCTGGGCCTGGGCATCGCCTCACTCGTCAAATACCTCGCATCCTCCCGTCACTCCCACCAGGACGACCGCTCATGAATCGCACAACAACGTCCATGTTGCTCGCCGGTACCTTGCTGTTCGGGGCCACCACTGCCCAGGCCGCCCTGCCGGCCGAGGCCACCCTCTACAAGAATCCTCAATGCGGCTGCTGTGATGGCTATGCCAGACATCTCGAAGAGATGGGCATCACGGTCACCGTCATCGACGACAGAAATCTCGGCCAAGTCAAGGAAGCCGCGGGACTCCCTTACGGACTCGGCTCCTGCCACACCATCGAGATGGGCGAGTACGTGATCGAGGGCCATGTGCCAATGGCAGCGGTGAAAAAGCTGTTCGAGGAACAACCGGATATCGATGGCATCGGCCTGGCTGGCATGCCCCTCGGCACACCCGGTATGCCCGGTCCTCAGCAGGCGCCCTACGAGGTCTACCAGTTCAACAACCGACAGGACGCTGCCTTCATGACGCTCTGAGGACGCATCCGACTCACCTCGCGGAAGGGGTCGCCCCGGCACGTGCCGGGGCGATTCAGGCGTCTCACTCAATCCCCGGGAAGACCCGCCGGGCCCCCCGGGCGGGCAAGAATTGCAGGACCTGATTGGCGACCTCACGCCTCAGCGGTGACCCGCCGCTGGCGCCGCGCGCGCTGCACCATGCGATAGCGAGAGCGAATCTCGTCACGCTCCATGTAACAGCCCTGCAGCCAGCGGTGGCCGCTGGCGCCCTCGAAAGCGTCGCGGGCGTGGAGCAGCCGGCGGTTGTCGAAGATCACCAGGTCGCCGGGCCGGTAGGTAAAGCGGATGGCGAACTCGGGCTCATGCAACATGCGCTGCAGCGTCATCAGCGCCTCATAGGCCGGCTCCACGTCCTCGAAGGCGGTCTGAAGCGGGCCACGCAGGAAGTCGGCGATGCGCACCTCGAGCAGCTCGCCGCGCTCGTCGAGACGGATCATCGGCGAGAACCAGACGTAGTCGGTGGTCTTTGCGGTATTGGCGTAGCACCAGCGCACCCGGGTCAGGGTGGCGAAGGCCTCGGGGTCGCGTTCGTGCAGTGCCTCGGCCACGGCGAAGCCGTCGAGCATCACCGCCTCGCCGCCGTCCACGCTGTTCTCCAGGCAGTGCAGCATCTGCAGGCCCGGTTGATATTCGCGGGTTGGCAGATCGACATGGGGCGGCAGGGCGATGGAGGTGTAGGCGTTGGAGTCCGGGTCCGGCTTGGCCTTGACGTTGAACAACAGGCCGAAGTTGGTGGGGCGCACCGGCCCGATGCGCCGGGCGATGACCTCCAGCGAGCCGGGGTCGGTAGGCAGGCCGCGCAGACGCACCAGCCCCTTGCCCAGTACGCTTTCCAGGGCCGGGGCGAGGATCGCCTCCTCGGCCTCGTCACCCGCCTCGGTATCGAGCAGACCCGTGGCATCGAGGCTGTCCGGACCCTCCTCGGCACCACCCTGCCAAGTGGTCACCGGCACCAACGGCGCCCCCGGATCAGCGGCGTTGTCATAGTCGTGGGCGCGCAGCCAACCGGGGTGGAAACGCAGACGGCGATCCTCCGTGACGAAGTCCACACACAGCGCACCGGCGTCATCGATCTCGGCACCGACGACCTCCGGCCAGCCGGACAGGGTGGAAAGGTCGAGGATGCGCTCGCGGGTCGCCGGGTTCACGGTGGTCTCGTCGGCGGCGTTCTCGCGCAGCCAGATGCCGTGATAGCGGCTTTCCCGCCCGTCACTCCAGCACACCGTCACCCGGCGGGGTGTGAAGGATACCGTCTCGAGCTCGGCCTCGATGGGCCAGGCATCGTAGTCGGGCGTCGGGGGAAGTGCGGTGGTCATGGTGGCCTCCTTGGCGTTTTCGCAACGCCGTCTAGAGTGCCAGTGCCGGGGCAGCGACTCGCGGCAGGATTCGACGTCGACTATGCACGATTCGACAGCGCCTCCCGGCGCAGCCGACTGGGCGTCATGCCATGGCGGCGCCGGAAGGCGCGAGAGAAACTGGAGGCGGAAGCGAAGCCACAGGCCAGGGCAATCTCCATGACGCTGTGCGGTGTCTCGCGCAGCAACCGATGGGCATGGTCCAGGCGTCGGGCCAGATAGGCCTGCTGGGGGGAGATATCCAGGTGGCGAGCGAAGAGCCGGTCGAGGCGGCGCCAGGAGATGCCGAGCTCACCGGCCAGCTCGCCGATGCCCAGTGGTGACTCCAGGTTGGCCTCCATCAGGGTGATACTGCGCTGCAGCAGCGGCTCCCGGAAAATCACCGGGTCGCGCTGACGGCTGGCCGGTCGGCGGCCCTGGTCGTGGATCAGCTGGTCGCGCACCCGGGCGGCCAGGTCGTCGCCATGGCGGCGTCGAATCAGGTCGAGGCTCATGTCGATGGCAGCGCTGCCGCCGGCACAGGAGAAACCCTCGGCGGTAACCTCGTAGATCGACTCCACGGCGTCGACACGTGGAAACCGGGCTCGGAAGTCGGGCAGGCACTCCCAGTGCAGGGTCACCGTCTGGTCATCGAGCAGCCCGGCGGCAGCCAGCGCATAGCAGCCGGTATCCATGCCGCCCAGCAGGCAGCCGGCCGCGGCGCGTTCGCGCAACCAGGCGGTCAGTTCGTCATCGATGCTGTTCTCGGGCTCGAAGCTGGCGCATACCGCCAGGCTCGGCACCCGAGGCACTTCGTGGAGGGCGCAACTGGCGGCCAGGGTCATGCCGTTGGAGGCCACCACCGGCTCGCCGTCGCGGCTGACCAGATCCCATTCGAACAGCGTCCGGCCACCGATGCGATTGGCGATGCGCAGCGGCTCGATGGCCGAGAAGAAGGCCACCATGGCGAAGCGCGGCAGAAGCAGAAAGCCGATGCGCTCAGGGGAGGTGTCAGGAGGCTGGAGTCTCATGATGCGGGGCAGGATACACCACGAGCCGCCCACAGGGGACGGCCCACATCGCTGCGGGCGACTCGTTCAGCGGCGGATGCCGATGGTGCGCCCGACAAGCGCCGGCCAGGCACTGCGCTCGGCATGGGGCAGCGCGTCGAGAGCGGCCTCGACGGGGGCTGGAAAGGGCGCGGGACGACCACTCTCCTGGCTCATGCCCATCAGCATCTGCTCGCTGGTGGCCAGCAGGTTATTGTTTTCGTCGAGCAACTCGAAGAAGACGTGCAGCCGCTTGGCGTCGCGATCCAGCAGGGTCAGGGTCACCTCGAGCGGCTGTCCCTCGTGGGCCTCGCGGTGGTAGCAGAGGTGGGTCTCCAGGGTGAAGATCGTGTAACCGTGCTGCGCGCGGCCGGCATCATCCAGGCCGAGCCGATCCATCAGCGCTTCCACCGCCAGGGAGAACACCCTGGCGTATTCGGCATCGTTCATGTGGCCGTTGTAGTCAACCCACGCCGGGACGACACGGCTCTCCATAACCACCATCAGATGCGTCCCTCCAGGCCCTCGGCCTCGGGCCAGTACTTCTGCACCAGGTCGAGCAGCTCGACCAGGAAGTCGTCGCGGCGGCGGTCGAGCTCGGCCACGCTGCGGCCGGCAGCCTGATGCCCGCAGCCCTCGACCACCTTGTCGATCAGTTCATCGGTGAGGTCGGGAGCCTCGAGCTTGGTCCAGGGCAGCTTCAGTGCCGGACCGAACTGTTCGAGCATATGGCGCATGCCCGGCTCGCCGCCGGCCAGGTGGAAGGTCAGGAAGGTACCCATCAGCGACCAGCGCAGGCCACAGCCGTAGACAACGGCGGCATCGATCTCCTCGGTGGTGGCCACGCCGTCGTTGACCAGGTGCAGCGCCTCGCGCCACAGCGCCTCCATCAGGCGGTCGGCGATATGCCCCTCGATCTCCCGGCGCACCACCAGCGGGCGCATGGCCAGCGCCTGGTAGAGGACCTGGGCACGCTCGATCTGCTCTGGCTCGGTGGCCTGGCCGCCCACCAGCTCCACCAGCGGTAGCAGGTAGACCGGGTTGAAGGGGTGGGCGACGATCACCCGCCCCGGCGCCCGGGTGCAGTCCTGCTGCAAGTCGCTGGGCTTGAAGCCGGAGGTAGAGGAGCCAATGACCACGCCCTCGGCGGCGCTGGCGTCCAGGGCGGCGAGGATCTCCTGCTTGAGCGGCAGGCGCTCCGGCACGTTCTCCTGAATCAGGTCGGCATCCTCGACAGCCTCCTCCAGGCTATTCACGAAGGTGAGCCGCTCGGGACTGGCGCCCTCGGCCAGGCCCAGGCGCTCGAGGGAGCCCCAGGCGTTGTCGACGAAGGTGCGGGTGCGGGCCGGGGCCTCGGGGTCGGGATCGAAGGCCACCACGTCCCAGCCGCGACCCAGGGCGCGGGCGATCCAGCCATTGCCGATCACCCCGGTACCGATCACGCTCAGTTGGCGGCTCATG
>NZ_JAVLBC010000028.1:0-20704 GCF_031581305.1 Halomonas sp. | reverse complement strand
GGGCTGCCGCAGATCATGGCGCGATCCTGCTTGGGGTCGATGGCCGGCAGGCCGGTGTCCTCGGCCAGCTTGCCGCTGCGGATATGGTCGGTCAGACGCCCCATGGTATGGAAGGTCTCGCGGGTCACGGTGGGGTAGTAGACCAGCTTCTCGCTGATCTCCTCGCCCAGATACTCGTGGGCCGGCAGGTCCTTCTGGATGAAGTCGGCGTAGGCCAGCTCGCTGACGTTGCGCACGCCGTGCACCAGCACCACCTTCTCGAAGCGCTCGTAGACCTCAGGATCCTGGATCAGACTCATGAACGGCGCCAGGCCGGTGCCGGTGGAGAGCAGATAGAGGTTGCGCCCCGGCAGCAGGTCATCGGTGACCAGAGTGCCGGTGGGCTTGCGGCTGACCATGATCTGGTCCCCCACCTTGAGGTGCTGGAGGCGCGAGGTCAGGGGGCCATCGGGCACCTTGATGCTGAAGAACTCCAGGTGGTCCTCGTAGTTGGGGCTGGCGATGGAGTAGGCCCGCATCAGCGGCTTGCCGTTCACCTCGAGACCGATCATCACGAACTGGCCGTTCTTGAAGCGCAGGCTACGCTCTCGGGTGGTCCGGAAACTGAAGAGGGTATCGTTCCAGTGGTACACACTCAGAACGTCCTCAAGCGCAAACTTGCTCATGCCGACTCCTTGATATTCTATAAAAGAATAGATTGGACATCAAATCTTTGAGCGCAATTCTAAGAGCCGGGGCAATATCTGTTAAATGGATTGTATGGATAACACTTATCTATACTATGGATATTAAATGCCTCGAGGAGCGTCATGCGTTATACCCTGCGCCAGCTGGAAGTCTTCATCGCCGTCGCCCAGCACGAGAGCGTCTCCCGGGCGGCCCGCGCCCTGGCGCTCTCGCAGTCGGCGACCAGCACCGCCCTCGCCGAGCTGGAGCGGCAGTTCGACTGCCGGCTGCTCGACCGCATCGGCAAGCGCCTCAAGCTCAATGCCCTGGGATTCCAGCTGCTGCCCAAGGCGGTGGCCCTGCTCGACCGAGCCGAGGAGGTGGAGGAACTGCTGCGCGGCCAGCAAGGTATCGGCACCCTGAACGTAGGCGCCACCCTGACCATCGGCAACTACCTGGCGACCCTGCTGATCAGCGACTTCATGCAGCGCCATCCGGGCAGCCGGGTGCGCCTCTCGGTGCGCAACACCCGGACCATCATCGACAGCGTTCGTCAACACGGGCTCGACCTGGGGCTGATCGAAGGACAGTGCGAGGATGAGGACGTGATCACCCAGCCCTGGGTGGAGGACGAGCTGGCGGTGTTCTGCTCACCCCGCCACCCCCTCGCCACGGCCGGCCCGGTGGAGCTGGACCGCCTGCTGCGCGAGGCCTGGATCATGCGCGAACAGGGCTCCGGCACCCGGCTGACACTGGAGCAGGCGGCCCGGCATCGACGCGGGCGCTTCAACATCCTGCTGGAACTGGAGCATACCGAGGGCATCAAGCGGGCGGTGGAGTCGGGACTCGGCATCGGCTGCGTCTCGAAGCTAGCCCTACGCGATGCCTTCCGCCGGGGCAGCCTGGTGCCCATCGCCACGCCGGAGCTGGACCTGAGCCGCCAGTTCACCTTCATCTGGCACCGCCACAAGTACCTGGCCACCGGCATGCGCGAGTTCCTCAAGCTGTGCCGGCAGATGACCGAGGGTATCCGTCGCAGCGACCAGATCGACCTACCCCAGGTGCCCTGATACAGCGCGGCCCGGCGAGATGGCCGGGCCGCAAGGGAGACGACAGTGGGTGACTAGCGAAGGTCGCTGACGGCCTCCTGGATATCGGCGAGGGAGGCCTTGGTGAGATCCTTGGCCAGGGTGTGGATCACCAGCTTGGCGGTGGGACCATCGATCTTGTCCCGCAGCAGGCCGAGAAAGCGCGGCGGAGCCACCAGGATCAACTTCTCCATGGTGTTGTCGACGCGGGCGCGATAGAGCCGCTCGGCGACCTCGCGGGCGAAGATCTCCTCGTGGTGCTGTGTCGCCACGTTCTCCCCGCCGGCGCTGCGCGAGGTCGTCGTGGTCGACTCGTGGACATCGCCACCGCGATCCGTCACCAGGTCCCCCTCGTGCATGCGCCCCTCGGCATGGACAAGGCTATCTTTCTCGCTGACCTTGAGTCCATCGCGGGTGAACAGTCGAGCCCGCGCCGAATCAGCCACCACGATATAGGTTGTCATAGCCACTCCTTGATGCTGGTGAGTTGACGGAAGTCCTCCCGAAGGGACAGCCACTTCCGCCTCGCATTCCACATTGGCAAGCCCGCCCCCATTGGTCAACCTGGCGATACGCGGGCGGACGGAGCCCGACGCCAGCCGGGAGCCGCGCCTCTAGCGTCCCGGCATGCCCCGAGGCGGACGGCGCAGGCAGATCCGGCGGAAGGCATAGAGCCCCAACGCCGCCGAGGCCGCACCCAGCCCGTTGGCCAGAATGTCGGCCCAGTCGCCGCCACTGCGGCCGGGCACCGGGAGCTGGGCAATCTCGATGGCAATACCCAGCAGCAGCGCGGACAGGAAGGCCAGCGGCAGGCGCACACCGGCGAGCCCGACCAGGCCCGCCAGGCCGGCATAGCCGATAAAGTGGCTGGCCTTGTCCCAGGGCAGCGTCTCGGGCATCTCGCTACCGGGCGTCAGGCTGCCCCAGACGATCACCAGGCCCGCCAGGCAGACCAGCACCACCCAACGGCGGCACCAGCGTCGATCCTCTCCTGAGGCCAGCCGGTAAAGCCCGTCAGCCATGGGCGATGTTGCGATGATAGGCCGGGCTCAGGTCATGGAGGGCGTCCATGAAGGCCGTGACATGGTCCGGATTGGTGAACTGGTTGATGCCGTGGCCCAGGTTGAAGACATGGCCGGGCCCGTGGCCAAAGCTATCGAGGGTACGCGCCACCTCGGCACGGATCGCCGAAGGGCGGGCAAACAGCACGTGGGGGTCGAGGTTGCCCTGCAGGGCGACACGATGGCCGACCCGCGCCCGGGCATCGGCGAGCTCGGTGGTCCAGTCCAGACCGACGGCATCGGAGCCAGCCGCCGCGATGTCCTCCAGCCACTGGCCACCGTTCTTGGTGAACAGGATCACCGGCACCCGGCGCCCCTCGTGCTCACGGATCAGGCCGGCGACGATCTGCTCCATGTAACGCAGCGAGAACTCCAGATAGGCCGGCGTGGAGAGCGCGCCTCCCCACGTATCGAAGATCTGTACCGCCTGGGCGCCGGCGCGGATCTGGGCATTGAGGTAGTCGGTGACCGCATGGGCCAGGGTATCGAGCAGCCGATGGATGGTGTCCGGCGCGTCATAGAGCATCGTCTTGACGTGGCGGAAGTCCTTGCTGGAGGCCCCCTCCACCATGTAGGTGGCCAGCGTCCAGGGGCTGCCGGAGAAACCGATCAGCGGCACTCGGCCGTTCAGCTCGCGGCGGATGGTGGAGACCGCCCGCATCACGTAGTCCAGGTCGCGCTCGGCGTCCGGCGCCTGCAGGGCATCCACCTCGGCCGAGGTGCGCACCGGCTTGCGGAATTTCGGCCCCTCGCCGGTCTCGAAGTAGAGCCCCAGCCCCATGGCATCGGGGATGGTCAGGATGTCCGAGAAGAGGATGGCCGCATCCAGGGGGTAGCGCTCCAGCGGCTGGAGGGTGACCTCGCAGGCCAACTCCTGGTTGCGGCACAGGTCCATGAAGCTGCCGGCATGGCTACGCACCTCACGATACTCCGGCAGGTAGCGGCCGGCCTGGCGCATCATCCATACCGGGGTACGGTCGACGGGTTGACGCGCCAGGGCGCGCAGAAAGCGGTCGTTCTTGAGTTCCATGCGGGCGCTCGTCCACGGAAAAATGTGGGCATCATTGTACCCCATCGAACGGCCCGGGGATGAGCCCCGTGACACAACGGTGAGCCGGGCCAGCCTTCCTGATAGAATGGCCCTCCACCCGTCGGCAACGCCGTGGTCTTCCACCGAGGTACATCGTGACGATTCGATTCATCGCCGCCTCCCGGCTGCCCACCCCCTGGGCCACCTTCACCATGCACGGCTTCGAGGACGATGCCACCGGCAAGGACCATATCGCCCTGACCCTGGGCGATGTGGCCGATGGCGAACCGGTGCTGGGACGAGTCCACTCCGAGTGCCTGACCGGCGATGCGCTCTTCTCCATGCGCTGCGATTGCGGCTTCCAGCTGCAGGAGGCGCTCAAGCGCATCGCCGAGGAAGGGCGGGGCGTGCTGCTCTACCTGCGGCAGGAAGGCCGCGGCATCGGCCTGCTCAACAAGATCCGCGCCTATCGCCTCCAGGATGCCGGCGCCGACACCGTGGAAGCCAACGAGCAGTTGGGCTTCGCCGCCGACCTGCGTCGCTACGACCTCTGCGTGCCGATGCTCGATCACTTGGGGATCAAGGCGCTGCGCCTGATGACCAACAATCCCCGCAAGGTCGACGCCCTGACCCAGGCCGGCGTGGTGGTCGTGGAACGCGTCCCGCTGACCACCGGTCTAAACCCGCATAACGAGCAATACCTCACCACCAAGGCCGGCAAGCTTGGCCACATGATGGCGCTGGGCGACTTCACCCGGGCCAGCGATGTGGATATTGAACGCAAACCCTGAGCCACCGGGTCCCGGCATCGGGCTGGCTCCCTGCAGAAGGCCCCGATGACGCACCACAGACGCCTAGACGAGACGCCCTTCAGTAGCCTGGAGGAACGCCTTCACAGCATTAGCCATGGCATCGGCGCGGCGCTTAGCCTCGCCGGCGTAATGGTGCTGCTCGTGCTGGCCAGCCTGGCCGCCCGAGCCGATCCCTGGAAGCTCGTCGGCATCGGCCTCTACGGCATCAGCCTGGTGCTGCTCTATACGGCCTCCACCCTCTACCACGGCGTCCGCCACCCACGCCTGAAGCGTCTGTTCCAGCTGCTCGACCACTGTGCGATCTATCTGCTGATCGCCGGCACCTATACGCCTTTCCTGCTGGTCAACCTGCGAGGCCCGACGGGCTGGACGCTGTTTGTCACCGTCTGGTCCTTGGCGCTGGCCGGCATCGCCTGCAAGCTGGCCTGGCCCCACCGCTTCGCCGCGCTGCGCGTCGCCATCTACCTGATAATGGGCTGGCTGATCGTTTTCGCCGGCGACGAACTGGCGGCCCGGCTATCCGCGACCGGTCTTGCCCTGCTGGTCGCCGGCGGTGTCACCTATACCCTTGGCGTGGTCTTCTATACCCTCAATGCCATTCCTTTCAACCACGTGATCTGGCACCTGTTCGTCATGGGCGGCAGCACCTGCCACTACTTCGCGGTCTACACAGCGGTACTGCCCTTCACGCTCTGAGCCCAATGCACGAAGGTTGCAGCAGCGTCAGGCAGCACGCGCCTTGCGGATACGCTCGTAGGCACTGCCGATCTCGCTGGTGCGCTCCTTGGCGACCTCGCGCATGCTCTCGGGCAGGCCCTTGGCGGCGAGCTTGTCGGGGTGGTTCTCGCTCATCAGGCGCCGGTAGGCCTTCTTGATCTCGGCGTCGCTGGCATCCTGGTCGACCCCCAGCACCCGGTAGGCATCCTCCAGCGAAAGGCCCTGCTCGTCCGCTCCCGCGGGGCCTGCGCGCAGCATGGCCTCGATCTGGGCAATCTCGGCTTCAGAGCAGCCCAGACCCCGCACCACCCGCATCAGCATCTCATGCTCGGCGGGATGCAGCTGGCCGTCGGCGGCGACCGCCGCCAGCTGCACCTGCAGAAAGACCTGACGCAGCGCGGGCTGATGAGCCGCGATGTGGCGAATCTTGGCCAGCTCGGCGTCCAGGTCGAAGTCGGATGCCTTGCCGCGGGTAAAGTCCGCGCGGGCCTTGGCGCGCTGGGCCTCGTTCAGCCGCAGCCGATCCCACAGCTTGCGGGACGCTTCCAGCTCATCCTCGGAGACCTGGCCATCGGCCTTGCACAAGCACCCCATGACGGCGAAGGTCGATTCCAGGAACTGCGACTGGGCGCCGACAAGCTTGTTGATCAGGCGCTTGCGCAAGCGCTTGCCCAGCCAGAAGCCCAGCACCCCACCTACCAGAAGGCCAATGGGCCCGCCGATGGCCAACCCCAGCAGGGCACCGATCAATATCAGAAACAGCATCGCAACCTCATGGCAGTAACGTGAAATCTCAGGGTAGCCGTGCGCGGATCGAGGCCTCGATGCCGTCCGCGTCCAGGCCGCACTCGGCGAGCAGCTCGGCAGGCTTGCCATGCTCGACGAAGGCATCGGGCAGCCCGAGGTTGAGCACTTCCACCTGCACCCCCTCGGCCATCAGCAATTCGTTGACGGCACTGCCGGCACCGCCGGCGACCACGTTCTCCTCCAGGGTCACCAACAGATCGTGCTCGTCGGCCGCGGCCAGCACGGCGTCACGGTCCAGCGGCTTGATCGAACGCATGTTGAGATGGCTGGCGTCGAGGCGCTCGGCCACTTCCGCCGCCGGACCATTGAGGCTACCGAAGGCCAGCAGGGCCAGCCGTACCTCGCCCCCGGTGCCACGACGACGACACTCGGCTCGGCCGATCGAGATCGGCTCCAGGTGTTCGGGCGTGGGGATACCCGGTCCGGTGCCACGCGGGTAGCGCACCGCGGCAGGGCCGGGATGGTGGTAGGCGGCACTGAGCATCGCTCGACACTCGGCCTCGTCGGCGGGGGCCAGTACCACCAGGCCCGGCAAGCAGCGCAGGTAGGAGAGGTCCAGGCTGCCGTGATGAGTGGGCCCATCCTCGCCCACCAGGCCGGCGCGATCGATGGCGAAGGTCACGTCCAACTCCTGCACGGCCACATCGTGAATCAACTGATCATAGCCGCGCTGCAGGAAGGTGGAGTAGATGGCCACCACCGGCTTCATGGCCTCGCAGGCCAGCCCCGCGGCCAGGGTCACCGCATGCTGCTCGGCGATGGCCACGTCGAAGTAGCGCTCGGGGTACTCCTGCGAGAAGCGAACCAGGTCGGAGCCCTCGCGCATGGCGGGGGTGATGCCGACCAGACGCTCATCTACCGCCGCCATGTCGCACAGCCAGTTGCCGAAGACACGGCAGTACTTCTGCTTGCTGCTGACCGGCGGGCTCGCCGGCTTGAGCGGCGGTGGCGTCTCGCCGTTCTTCTCCAGCTTGGTGATAGCGTGATAGCCGATGGGATCCGCCTCGGCGGGCAGGAAGCCCTTGCCCTTGCAGGTCTTCACGTGGAGGAACTGGGGCCCCTCCAGGTCGCGCATGTTGCGCAGAGTCTGCACCAGCAGCGGCAGGTCATGGCCGTCGATGGGCCCGATATAGTTGAAACCCAGCTCCTCGAAGAGCGTGGCCGGGCTGATCATGCCCTTCATGTGCTCCTCGGTACGCCGCGCCAGCTCCAGGGCCCCGGGCAGATGGGAGAGCACCCGCTTGCCGCCCTCGCGCATGCTGGTGTAGGGCTTGCTGGTGAGGATGCGTGCCAAATAACTGGCCATGCCGCCGACGTTCTCGGAGATCGACATCTCGTTGTCGTTGAGCACCACCAGCAGGTTGGCGTCCACATGGCCGGCATGGGCCAGGGCCTCGAAGGCCATCCCCGCGGTCAGGGCGCCATCGCCGATCACCGCGCAGACCCGGCGCTTCTCGCCGCGAGTGCGGGCGGCCAGCGCCATGCCCAGGGCCGCCGAGATAGAGGTGCTCGAATGGCCCACGCCGAAGGTGTCGTACTCAGACTCAGCGCGCCGCGGAAAGGCGGCGAGGCCGCCGTACTGGCGGATGCCGGTCATCGCCTCGCGACGCCCGGTGAGGATCTTGTGGGGATAGGCCTGGTGGCCCACGTCCCATACCAGTCGATCGAAAGGAGTCTCCAGCGCCTGGTGCAGGGCCACCGTGAGTTCCACCACGCCCAGGCCGGCGCCGAAATGGCCACCGGAGACACCCACGCTGTAGAGCAGGTAGGCGCGCAGCTCGTCGGCCACCTGGGCCAGCTGGTCGGCGTTCATGGCGCGCAGCGCGGCCGGGGTGTCCAGGGTATCGAGCAACGGCGTGGCCGGACGCTCGACAGGAATGTCATCGAACAGCTTCATGTGGGCCCTAGTAGTGTCAGTAATCTCGCTCGATCATGTAGCGGGCCAGGTCGACCAGAGGGGTGGCGGCCTCGCCCAGCGGCGCCAGGGACCCCACAGCCGTCTCGACCAGCTCGTCGGCCCGTCGACGGGCGCCCTCGAGTCCCAGCAGGCTCGGGTAGGTGGGCTTGGCCCGGGCAGCATCGGCCCCGGAGGTCTTGCCCAAGGTGGCGGTATCACCGGTCACGTCGAGGACGTCGTCGTGGATCTGGAAGGCCAGTCCGATGGCATCGGCATAGGCGTCCAGGGCGGCCAGTCGAGCGTCGGCCTCGTCGACAGCGACCAGCCCGCCGAGGCGCACCGCGGCGCGGATCAACGCACCGGTCTTGTGGCCGTGCATGGCCGCCAGCGCCGCCACATCGGGATGCCCGCCGACAGCGGCGAGGTCCAGTGCCTGTCCGGCCACCATGCCGTCGCGCCCGGCGGCGCCGGCCAGGCTGGCGACCAGTGCCGACAGCCGGGGATGGCCGGCCCGCGCCAGTACCTCGAAGGCCAAGGCCTGAAGAGCGTCACCGGCAAGTATCGCGGTGGCCTCATCATAGGCCCGATGCACCGTAGGCTGGCCGCGGCGCAGGTCATCGTCGTCCATGGCCGGCAGGTCGTCGTGGACCAGCGAATAGGCGTGGACCAGCTCCAGCGCCATGGCCGGGGCATCCAGGTCGTCGTCTGCGGCACCCAGGGCGCGACCGGCCGCATAGACCAGCACAGGCCTCAGTCGCTTGCCGCCCACCAGCAGACCGTGACGCATGGCCGCCTCGAGGCGCGGCGAGGGAGCCGAGCGCGCCGCGAAGAGCGTCTCGAGACGGGCATCGACCCGATCACGATCCGCAAACAGGCGACCTGCCAGGGAATCAGCGCTCACCATCGTCCTCCGCGGAGGGCGCGTCGAAGGGTTGCAGGTCAACACCGCCGGCCTCGCCCTCGGTCAGGGTGCGCACCCTCAGCTCCGCCTCGTCGAGCCGACGCTGAGCGTCGCGGGTCAGGCGAACCCCCTTCTCGAAGGCGGCCAGCGATCCTTCCAGTGACAGCTCGCCGGACTCCAGTCGCTCGACGAGCTGCTCAAGCTGCTCGACAGTGGCGGCGAAGTCGGCCGGTGCCGGCTCGTCGCCGCTGCCTTGGCTGTGCTGTTCCGCCATCGCCTCTCTCGCTGGTGGCTTGTATATGGGCGGACAGTATACACGCTCTCCCCGGGGGGTCGTCTGCCCCGTCCCGGCCTTGCGCAACTTGCATGCCATTCACCCTGTACGCTCAGCATTTTCATCCTCGCGCATGCCGGCTGTGGTAAGCTATCGGCCCTGTTTCGAGCCTGCCCTAGCCCCTCTCCGGCGGGCCCCAGGCTCTTCAGCATCTTCATGACACATGCATGCGGCACGCGCCGACGAAGGGGTTGAATCGACCATGGCCAAAACGTCCCTGGACAAGAGCAAGATCAAGATCCTGCTGCTCGAGGGCGTCCACCAGAGTGCGGTGGACAATCTTCTCAATGCCGGTTACACCAACATCGAACACCTGCCGACCTCGTTGGACGAGGCAACGCTGATCGAGAAGATCCGCGACGTCCACTTCATCGGCATCCGCTCGCGGACCCAGCTCAACGAGCGCGTCTTTGACGCAGCCGAGAAGCTGGTGGCGGTGGGTTGCTTCTGTATCGGCACCAACCAGGTGGATCTCGATGCCGCCCTGGTGCGCGGCATCCCGGTCTTCAATGCTCCCTTCTCCAACACCCGCTCGGTGGCCGAGCTGGTACTGGCCGAGGCGATCATGCTGCTGCGCGGCATCCCCGAGAAGAGCGCAGGCGCCCACCAGGGCGGCTGGCTGAAGTCGGCGAAGAATGCCCATGAGGCGCGCGGCAAGACGCTGGGCATCATCGGCTACGGCAGCATCGGCTCGCAGCTTTCGGTGCTCGCCGAGTCGCTGGGCTTCGACGTGATCTACTACGACGTGGTGACCAAGCTGGCGATGGGCAATGCCCGTCAGGTGGCCAGCCTCGAGGAGCTGTTGGCCCGTGCCGACGTGGTCAGCCTGCATGTGCCGGACCTGCCTTCCACCCGCTGGATGATTGGCGAGCCCGAGATCGCCCTGATGAAGCCGGGCGGCATCCTGATCAACGCCTCCCGCGGTAGCGTGGTGGTGATCGAGGCCCTGGCCGAGGCGCTGAAGACCGGCCGCCTCAACGGCGCCGCCATCGACGTCTTCCCGGTGGAGCCCAAGGGCAACGAGGAGGAGTTCGAGAGCCCGCTGCGCGGCCTGGCCAACGTCATCCTCACCCCGCACATCGGTGGCTCTACCCTCGAGGCCCAGGAGAACATCGGCATCGAGGTCTCCGAGAAGCTGGTCACCTACTCCGACAACGGTACCACCGTCAGCTCGGTCAACTTCCCCGAGGTGGCCCTGCCGGCCCATCCGGGCAAGCACCGCCTGCTGCACATCCACGAGAACGTGCCCGGGGTCCTCTCCGAGATCAACCGCGTGCTCTCCGAGAACGACATCAACATCCTCGGGCAGTACCTGCAGACCAACGAGCGCATCGGCTACGTGGTCATCGACGTGGACAAGGCCTACGGCGCGCGAGCACTGGAGGCCCTGCGCCAGGTAAAGCACACCCTGCGCGTGCGGGTGCTCTTCTCCGAGAGCAGCTACGCCGACTGAAACTACCCCGCGTGCCAATCCAGAGCCGCCGCGTCGATGACGCGGCGGCTCTTTTTTCTGAAAGGGGCCCAGACAGACGACTTTCCTGCCTGCCCTCCTCCATCCCGGGACAAGACCATGCCGAGTGGCTCGCAAGCGCCACGTTGTGAGCGGATGGGCGTTGAGCATCACGGCCTTGACAGTGGTCCCAAAGGCTCTCATTTTTGTACACAATCTGTGCCATATATTGGACTACACACAAAGCACACACACCATATCGAAGGCACCTGAACCAGGGCTCCAGTCCGCCACGAGACTCGGCTAACCCTTATGTCCACGACAGAGGCATCGCCGAGGGATTTCCAGGAGGGGCTCTACGCCGACCTCTCCGACACCTTCCAGTCGATCATCAAGTCGGGACTGATTCCCGGCACGCTCTGCGCCATCATCCTCAACCTGATCCTGCCCCGCGACGAGCGCTCCCCTTCCGCAGTGACGCTTGAGGTCGCCGAGCCCGCCTTGACGGTCAGAAGCAGGTCTCGAGGACCTCGACCACCTCCAGCGACTCGTCGACCCGACACAGGCGCCGCCACTTGTCGAAGGTCAGGCAGGGATGGGAGACGCCAAAGGCAACGATGTCGCCCACGCGCACCTCGTCAACCCCCTCGGGCATGCGCACGAAGGCGTGCTGGTCCATGAGCGTCTCCACCCGCCAGCCTTCGACCGGCAACGTCCGGTCCGCCGTCCCGCCTTCGCGATAGCGGCGCAGCGCCCGCGGCAGACGGTCGCCGCCCACATCGCGACGCCCCATCGCGACGATGGCCAGTCCCGGCTCCGGCAGCGACTGCACCTGGGCGAAGACCTCCATGGCCGGTCGCAGCCCCTCGCCGAGGGCCGGTCGACGCTCCAGTACCCGGTCCTGGGCTTCACCGTAGAGCCCGTGGTCGTGGGTCACATAGCAGCCGGGACGCATCACCCGGCGGACCTGCCCGTCCAACCCGGCATCGCGGAAGACCTCGGCGACGATGTCGTGCCAGGCGGACCCGGAGGCGGTGACCAGCGGACGCGCCACTGCCAGCCGGCCGGCGCGCTGCAGGGCGTTGAGAGTGTCGACCAGGTCGGCCGCATAGGCCGCCACCGACGCCTCCGGGGAGGCACCCGCCTCGGCCTGGACCAGACCCTCGTAGCCCTCCACGCCGGCCAGTTCGAGGCCGGTCGCTTCGTCGACCACGACGGCCAGCGCCAGTACTTCCTCGCGGCTGCGACAGCCACAGCGCCCGCCCGGGACGCCCCGCTCGATCAGCACCGGCAGGCACAGGCCTCGCTCGGCGAAGAAGGCGTCCAGCTCGCGGGCGTTGTCGGGGGAGTCCACCAAGCACCAGAGCTCGGCGCCGGCCTCGAGCAGGTCCGCCACGATGGCCATGTTGGCATGCCCCACCAACTGGTTGGCCAGCAGCAAGCGCGTCATCCCATGGGCAAAGGCCGCCCGGCACTGGGGGGCGGTGGACAGGGTGATCGCCCAGGCGCCCTCCTCGAGCTGGCGACGAAAGAGCGCCGGCGCCATGGTGGTCTTGCCGTGAGGGGCCAGGAGGGCGCCATGGGCATCACAGAAAGCCTGCATCCAGCCCAGATTGTGGGCCAGCGATGCCTCGTGCAGCACTGCACTCGGCAGGCTCACATCCACCAGCAGGCGGGGGCCGGTCTCGGGCACCCCCTTGTGCTCGGCGCAAGCGGGGACCGCCACGAAGGCAGTGTCATCGGGGGAAACGTCGCTCATGGGCACTCCTCGCCAGGGACCGTCTTTGGTCGCAAGCCTAACCAAAGCGCTGCCCGGAGCGCTAGGCTGGGGGCTGTTACTTCCACCGGAGACCCCACGATGCAGGATGACACCCCCCTGGTCCGGCGCCACGATCTCGATGGTGTGACCACCCTGACGCTGAACCGGCCAAAACAGTTCAACGCCCTCTCCGAGGAGATGCTCGAAGCCCTGGGTGGCGAGCTCGACCGCGTGGCCGCCGACGAGGGCGTGCGCTGCGTGGTGATCGCCGCCGAGGGCCGCGCCTTCTGCGCCGGCCACGACCTCAAGCAGATGCGCGCCACGCCCGACAAGGCCTACTACCAGCAACTCTTCGAGCGCTGCGGGGCCCTGATGCAGGCCATCGTCGCCCTGCCAGTGCCGGTGATCGCTCGGGTACAGGGCATCGCCACGGCGGCGGGCTGCCAGCTGGTGGCCAGCTGCGATCTGGCCGTGGCCACTCGCTCGGCTCGCTTCGCCGTCTCGGGCATCAATGCCGGGCTTTTCTGCTCCACGCCGGCGGTGGCGCTCTCGCGCAATGTCGGTCGCAAGCGAGCCATGGAGATGCTCTTCACCGGCGAGTTCATCGACGCCGACCAGGCTCGCGACTGGGGCTTGGTCAACCGGGTCGCCGACGACGAGGCCCTCGACGAAGCGGTGGGCGCGCTCACCGCCAGTATCTGCGCCAAGAGTTCCGTCGCGGTGCGCACCGGTAAGGCGATGTTCCACCGCCAGCTCGCCATGCCGCTGGACGAGGCCTACGCCTACGCCGGAGAGGTGATGGCGTGCAACATGATGGCCGAGGATGCCGGCGAAGGGATCGATGCCTTCATCGAGAAACGCCCAGCCGAGTGGCAACACCGCTGAGTTCGCGGCAGCATCGCTTGTTGGAAGCCATTTCCGCAACCGCGACAGCGCCCGGCCGACGCGGTATCCTGTGGCCTCAAGAAAATGCGGCAGGAGGACAATCCGGGTGAGTGAAGGCAAGCGCAGGACAGCGGGACGGCCCGCCGGGTCGGGCAAGAGCACCAGCGGCCACAGCCAGTCGCTGGTGCGCGGGCTCAACCTGCTCGAGCGCCTGGCGGCCAGCCCCGGCGGCCTGGCCCTCTCCGAGGTGGCCGAGCAGGCGGACCTCGCCCCCTCCACCACCCACCGACTGCTGCAGGCCCTGCAGAGCCAGGGGTTCGTCACCCAGGACAGCGAGCTCGGCGTGTGGAAAATCGACGTCAAGACCTTCCGCATCGGTAATAGCTTCCTCGAGGCCCGCGACTTCGTCGGCACCAGCCGCCCCTTTCTGCGCCGCCTCACCGCCCAGACCGGCGAGACGGCCAACCTCGGCGTGCGCGACGACGGCACGGCGGTCTTCCTGGCCCAGAGCGAGTCATCGCAGATGATGCGCATGATCACCCGGCTCGGCTCTCGGGCACCCCTGCATGCCTCGGGCGTCGGCAAGGCGCTGATGGCCTGGCTGCCGGAGGACGAGTTCGAACGCATCCTCGACGAGCGGGGCCTGGCGCGCGTCACCGAGAACACCCTGCACACCCCCGAGTCACTGCGTGAGGGGCTGGCCGAGATCCGCCGTCAGGGCTTCGCCTGTGACCGGGAGGAGCATGCCATCGGCCTGCAGTGCGTGGCCGCCTGCATCCACGACGAGCACGGCACCCCGCTGGCCGCCATCTCGGTGTCCGGCCCCAAGGCGCGCATCCCCGAGGCGCGCCTGGCCAGGTTGGGCGAGCTGGTTCGCGACACCGCGGCCGAGATCACCGCGCGGCTGGGCGGCAAGGTCCCGGTGGCCTAATCGTCGCCCTGCCCCCTGACCGACACGACGGCGCCCGGCCATGGCCGGGTGCCGTCGTGTCAAGGACTCGTTTCCAGGGGCAGCCTAGCCAATGCGCTCCAGCTGCCGCTCGAGCTTGCCCATGGCATTGAGCAGGTCACGGTATTCACCCGCACTCAGGGTCGCCACGAGCTCAGCCTCCCAATCCTGGGCCTCCGGGATCAGGTGCGAGAGCAGCGCTGCCCCGTCGCGAGTCAGGTGCAGATCATGGACCCGCTGGTCCCTGGCGGAGGGCGTCCGTGTCACCAGGCCACGATCGACCAGCGCCTGCACCGCTCGGGAGACCCGCGCCTTATCCATGTTGGTATAGGTGCAGACCTTCTTGGCGGTCAGGTCATCACAGTGGCTGAGCCAGGCCAGTACACGCCACTGGGCCACGTTTAGGTCGTAGCGCTGAGCATACATGCGCTCCAGCTCGTCGCTGATGCGATCGGCCAGCCGATTGAGTCGATAGGGCAGGAACTGGTTGAGGTCCAGCTGGCCGGGTCCCTGCTGCGGAATTCCTTGATTCTCTTCTCCTGACGACACCCTTCTTCCTCCTAGTCTGGGGCCTACATTTATCTACAGACATATAGTTTCATATGAAACAATACCGATCTAGCATCGAAGAATTGGTTTCACTTGAAACTGTATATCGGAGCATAATGACAATGATGGCCCACCTCCTCTACCAGAGCGGCTTTCACAACCATTTTTCCACCGAGGCCCTGCCGGGCGCCCTTCCCAAGGGCCTGAACTCCCCACAGAAGTGTGCCTACGGGCTCTATGCCGAGCAGCTGACCGGCTCCGCCTTTACCGCCCCGCGCCACCAGAACCTGCGAAGCTGGCTCTACCGCATCCGTCCCTCCGTGGTGCAGAGTGCCTACCAGCCGCTTGAGAACCGCCGTGTTCACACCTCGCCGCTGGACAAGCCCGCCGCCGACCCCAACCAGATGCGCTGGGACCCGGCCCCGCTGCCCGGCGAGCCCACCGACTTCGTCGATGGCCTGCTGACCATCGCCGTCAACGGCGATGCCGGCGCCCAGAGCGACGTGGGCGTTCACGTCTATGCCTTCAACCGGGACATGACCGACCACTTCTTCTATACGGCGGATGGCGAGATGCTCTTCGTCCCGCAGCTGGGCGCGCTGAGGCTGCGCACCGAGTTCGGCGAGATCGACGTCGACAATGGCGAGATCGCCGTGATCCCGCGCGGCGTCAAGTTCCAGGTACGCCGTGCCGCTGGCGTCGATGCCGCTCGCGGCTATATCTGCGAGAACTACGGCAACCCCATGGAGCTCCCCGGTCTCGGACCCATCGGGGCCAATGGCCTGGCCAACCCGCGTGACTTCCAGAGCCCCGTCGCCGCCTATGAGGACCTCGAGGGTGACTTTTCACTGGTAGCCAAGTTCTCCGGCCGCTTCTGGGAGACGCGCCTCGGCCACTCACCGCTGGACGTGGTGGCCTGGCACGGCAACTACGCGCCCTAAACGTACAACCTCGCCAACTTCAACACCATCAACACGGTCAGCTTCGATCATCCCGACCCGTCGATCTTCACCGTGCTGACCTCCGCCTCCGATACTCCCGGGATGGCCAACCTGGACTTCGTCATCTTCCCGCCGCGCTGGATGGTGGCCGAGAACACCTTCCGTCCGCCCTGGTTCCATCGCAACCTGATGAGCGAGTTCATGGGCCTGATCCACGGCGAGTACGATGCCAAGGCCGAGGGCTTCCTGCCTGGCGGCGCCAGCCTGCACAACTGCATGTCGCCCCACGGCCCGGATGCCGAGACCTTCGAGAAGGCCTCCACGGCCGAGCTCAAGCCGCAGTACCAGGGCAATACCCTGGCCTTCATGTTCGAGAGCCGTTACGTCTACCACCCCACCGCGGCGGCCCTGGAGGCGGACTTCCGCCAGCGCGACTATGTGGACGTCTGGTCGACCCTGCGCTCGCACTTTGATCCCAACAAGCCTTGATCGAACACGACACGTATTGATAGCGAGCCCCTTGCCAGGGGCTCGTGCCTGACGAAAGGACGAATACGAGATGAAACTCGCCACTCTCAAGAATGGCCGCGATGGCGAACTGATGCTGATCTCCCGCGACCTGACGCAGGCCGTGCGCGCCACCGATATCGCCCAGACCCTGCAGCAGGCCATCGAGGATTGGGACGCGGTCAGCCCCCGTCTCGAAGCTCGCTACGCCGAGCTCAACGCCGGGGCCGACGGCGCCTTCGATCTCGATCAGAACGCCCTGCACTCGCCGCTGCCGCGTACCTACCACTGGGCCGACGGCTCCGCCTATCTGAATCACGTCCAGCTGGTGCGCCAGGCACGCAACGCCGAGATGCCCGAGACCTTCTGGCATGATCCGCTGATGTACCAGGGCGGCGGCGACAGGTTCCTGGCGCCTACTGAGAACATCGAGGCGATCAGCGAGGAGCACGGCATCGACTTCGAGGGCGAGATCGCCGTGGTCACCGACGACGTGCCCATGGCGGTGACCCCAGAGCAGGCGTCCGGCCACATCAAGCTGATCATGCTGGTCAACGACGTCAGCCTGCGCGGCCTGATCCCGGGCGAGCTGGCCAAGGGCTTCGGCTTCTTCCAGGCCAAGCCGGCTTCCGCCTTCTCACCCATCGCCGTCACCCCGGACGAACTGGGCGACGCCTGGCATGACGGCAAGGTCCACCTGCCCCTCACGGTGCATCTCAACGGCGAGAAGTTCGGCGAGCCCGAAGCCGGCCCCGACATGATCTTCAACTTCCCTCAGCTGGTCGCTCATGCGGCCAGGACCCGCTACCTGGGCGCCGGTGCCATCGTCGGCTCGGGCACTGTCTCCAACCCGGCCCCCGACGGCGGCCCCGGAAAGCCGATCAGCGATGGCGGCGTAGGCTACAGCTGCCTGGCCGAGGTGCGCATGGTGGAGAAGATCCTCCACGGCGACAGCAAGACACCGTTCATGCGCTTCGGCGACCGGGTAAGCATCGAGATGTTCGACCGGGAAGGCAAAAGCATCTTCGGCGCCATCGACCAGCAGGTGGTGAAGTACGAGGCCGGCACTGACAAATAACGGCAAGGAGCTATCCATGACCATGCTCTACGGCTACTTCCGCTCGTCGGCCGCCTACCGGGTACGCATTGCCCTGAACCTCAAGGGCCTCGACCATGACCAGGTCCCGATCAATCTGGTGAAGGGTGAACAGTGCCTTGATGCGAACCTCGGCCGCAATGCCCAGGGACTGGTGCCTAGCCTGGTGACGGACAATGGCCTGGTGCTCAACCAGTCGCTGGCGATCTGCAAATATCTGGACGAGAGGCATCCCGAACCGCCCCTGCTGCCGGCAGATGCCGGGGGGCGAGCGCGGGTACGTGCGCTGGCCCAGCTGGTGGCCTGTGAAATCCATCCTCTCAACAACTTGCGGGTTCTCAAGTACCTGGTGGACGAGCTGGGGTTGGACGAAGACGCAAAGCTGGCCTGGTACCGGCACTGGATCATCGAGGGTTTCGATGCTCTTGAGACCCTACTGAAACGAGAGCTGGGTACCGGCGACTTCTGCCATGGCAACACCCCGACACTGGCCGACATCTGCCTGGTGCCGCAGGTGTTCAACGCCGAGCGCTTCGAGTGCGATCTTTCGGCCTATCCCACGCTGCGTCGCATCGTCGACCACTGCAACGCCCTGGAGGCCTTTCAGCAGGCGGCACCCAACAGGCAGTCCGACGCCGGGTAAGCAAGCCGCCGCCGGCTGCGCACGCTAATAAAGCGGGCGACGCCCTAAATCGGACCGGGGCCTCGCTCGCTTGTCGTTGGCTTCCGGGAAAGTTCGTTCAGGAGATCGCTGTGCTGAAATTGACGTCCCCCGCCACCGTGGCAGTGCTGGCGGCGCTGACCGCCCTGGGAGGCTCTTCTCGCTCTGCGCCTTCGAGGTCTTGATTCGCCGCGGCCACGAGCATGCCGATAGCCCACGTCCGGTCTTCGTCAGCACCCCACGAAGACGGCCATGACCCATGACTGGAAGCAGTTTCGCAGCGCCCCTTCGGCATCAACGGCGCGCCGGGGATCGGTCCCGCCTCGAAGGGAGAGCCATCGGCCGGGGTCAGTGGACTCTCGGCATAGGTGTAGGACGTCACCTGGCGCAGGTTGGCGAAACCGCTGGCGTAGTCGTTGTGGAAGGCCAGCGCCAGGGCCCCGGTCACCCCCACACCGGCCCGGTCCCCACGATGGCTACCCGTTGACGAACCGTCTGACCATCCAGCTCGGGGAGACGAACGAAGGGGAAATACGGATAATCGACGTAGAGCGAATCAGTCTCGGCGCGTCCGGCGGGGTGCTTGGGCACCTCCTGACAGGGAGTTCAGGGTTGTGGTCTGATGGGGGCGCAGCTTAACCCGGGGTATCATGCCCCTCCTGCCCGTTGAAAACCGGGACAAATACCCTTCCTTCTACGACGATGGTCTGTACCTGCTGCGCGGCCACACCCTAAAGACCGCCGCCGAGCTCGACATCGCCTTATCAATCGCCGAGACCTTCCGCAAGCGCGCCTAAGCCAAGCTGGGTGTGCGCTCCAAGGAACGGCTGGTGGCGCTGTGCCGGAAGGGATAGCCTCGGAACGAAAAAGCCCCGGCACATGGCCAGGGCACGATGACGCTTGCGTCGAACTGACTCAGCCTGCAGCGAGACTGTCGAACGCCTTGGCATTGGGGCAGAAGCCGCGACACTCCTCCACCTCGGCGCCGGCGCGCATGGCTTTCCAGCAATGACCTACGGCCGGGCAGGCATTGCAGGTATCGCGCAGCACGTCATAGCCGGGCTCTACAACCAGCGCCGTATCCTGCAAGCCGAAGTGCTGCATCATCACCGGCATCAGAGTCCTGGCCGGAACGAAATCGGTCGGCTGACCCGCCACCATTTGTCGTGCCATCTCACGCTCAAAACCAGGCTCGAGGGGGCTCTCCAGGTCAGTCAGCAGTTCATGATAGGCAGGACCGGCTTCATGCTGGACGTCACGCACCAGTTGGGCCGTGGAAGTGGCATAGCAGCGTTCGGACAAGCGCTCCCACCAGCTGAGTGTCCGAGTGGTCTGTGCAGTGGCCATGGTGAATCCCTTCTCAGGTGATCTTGATGTCGTTGCCAGTATCGACCGGGGGGAGCCGGGATGCCTTGACCAGGATCAAAATGATTTCAAGTGAAACTTGCCTGCGAAAGTCGGCACCGAAAGAGAGCACGGCCACGGCCGTGCTCTCGGGTCGAACCGGTGGCTGCCAGGACTCAGGCTTCGGGGTCGATCACCTCACCGGCGAAGAGGCCTTCTTCGTCACCGATGCGCAACCAGATGTTGAGGGTGTGCACGACCGAGAAGCGGCGCGGCTGCTTCATGCCTTCCTCGGGCACACCGAGGAAGTGCAGCGCCACCGTGAAATATCGTTCGATGGCCACCACCCTGCAAACCCAGGATTGCGGCCTGCGCGCGCTGGAAATCGTCGCCGAGCACACCGAGGGCGTCACTGTCGCCGAACTCGCCGAGCAACTGGCGGTTCACCGCGCCCTCCCCTTGCATCGCCGCAGGTTCGGCCCGGCGTGGAGGCCTGCGTCGGTGCGGTCGCCATGGACGACCTGGACACGGACACGACCATCCGCGAGGTGATGGCCCATGCCGGCCAGCTCACCGAGCTGGTCGGCCAGTAGCCTGAGGCGGGTCGCCCGTGAAGCCATCCCTTCGGAGGGTTACACTAGTGCCCGTTCCCCAGCCACCAGCAGAGGCCTGTGATGAGTTCCCACCTGCTCTCCATCGACTCCCTGTCCCGCGATGACATCGATCACCTGATGCGCGTCGCCGCGCGGATGGAGCCCATCGCCCAGCGGCGCAAGATCACCCGGGTGCTGGAAGGGGCCGTACTCGGCAACCTCTTCTTCGAGGCCAGCACCCGCACCCGGGTCAGCTTCCACGCGGCCTTCTGCCGGCTCGGCGGCAGCGTCTGCGACACCACCGGCTTCACCTTCTCCTCCATGGCCAAGGGCGAGTCGCTCTACGACACCAGCCGGGTCATGAGTGGCTATTGCGACGCCATCGTCATGCGCCACCCGGATCAGGGCTCGGTGGCAGAGTTCGCCGCGGCGACGAATGTGCCGGTGATCAATGCCGGTGACGGCCCCGGCGAGCATCCCAGCCAGGCGCTGCTGGACTTCTACACCATCGACAAGGAGTTCGCCCTCCAAGGCAAGTCGCTCAGGGACGCCCATGTGCTGATGACCGGCGACCTCAAGTACGGCCGCACCGTGCACTCCTTGATCAAGCTGCTGTCACGCTACGCCCCGATGCGCGTTACCCTGGTGGCGCCGCCC
>NZ_JAVLBC010000249.1:0-3938 GCF_031581305.1 Halomonas sp. | reverse complement strand
GTGATCATGTCGGTGCTGGGCGCCATCGAGCGCGTCCTCCCCGGTCACCGGGACGGCGACTGAGCCCGTCCGGTTGTGGCGAGATTCTGCCGCAGCCTACAATGAGCCCCCTTCACTCCGAGTGGCAAAAGGACGCGTCCATGATCACCCTCCTTCACAACCCGCGCTGCTCCAAGTCACGCCAGGCCCTGGCCTTGCTCGAGGAGGCCGGTGCCGAGGTGACCGTCCGCCGCTACCTGGACGAGCCGCTGGATGCCGATGAGCTGCGCTCCCTGATCCGGCGCCTGGAGGGGAGTGTTTCGTCACTGGTGCGGCGCAACGAGACCGAGTGGAAGCAGCTGGGGGCCGATGCCGAGGATTCCCGCCAGGTGATCGATGCCATCGTCACCCACCCACGCATCCTGCAGCGGCCCATCGCCGACGATGGGCAACGGGCGGTCATCGGCCGTCCGCCCGAAGCGGTCTGCGCCCTGCTCGACTGAGCGCCATCCGCACGCCCCGTCTCCTCAGGCCAACAGGAACCCCCATGACCGAACACCGCCCCTATGTGCTGATCCTGTTCTACTCGCGCCATGGCGCCACCCGCGCCATGGCCGAGCGCCTCGCCGCCGGCGTCGAGTCCTGCCCGGGCATCGAGGCCCGCCTGCGGACCGTGCCACCGGTCTCGGCCACCTGCGAAGCCGTCGACCCCGAGATTCCCGAGGCGGGTGCCGTCTATGCCAGCCTCGACGACCTGCGCCACTGCGCGGGCCTGGCCATTGGCAGCCCGACCCGCTTCGGCAACATGGCCGCGCCCCTCAAGTACTTCATCGACGGCACCAGCGAGCTATGGCTCGGTGGTGCCCTGATCGACAAGCCGGCCACTGCCTTCACCTCAACCTCCAGCCTGCATGGGGGCCAGGAGACCACCCTGGTCTCGATGCTGCTGCCGCTGCTGCACCATGGCATGGTCTATGCCGGCCTGCCCTACAGCGAGATCGAGCTGATGGAGACCGCCGCCGGCGGGACGCCCTACGGGGCGAGCCATGTCGCCGGCAAGCGCAGCGACCGGCCGCTGGACGAACATGAGCGACACTTGGCCTTCGCTCAGGGTAAACGCCTGGCCCGACTGGCCCTGGCCCTCGGGGCCTCGCGCCGGGAGGCCTCATGAGGCAGTGGCTGGAAGGACTGGAAGCTCGCAAGGGGATCGATCGGCTGACCGATGGGTCGCGCCGGCTGGTGTTGAGCAGCTACGGCCTGCTGTTGGTATTGATGGTCTATCGTGGCGTGATCGTCACCACCGACGGCAACCCCCTGGTGCCCCTGCTGGCCTTCGTGTTGCCGCTGGTGCTCTTCCTGCCCTCGATCCTCACGCGACGTCCTCGCGGCCATGCGTGGCTGGCCTTTGTCAGTCTGCTCTACTTCACTCAGGGCGTAATGGTGGCCACCCTCCCCGGCCAGGGACTGCGCGGCAGTGCCGAGGCCCTGGTCGCCTTGGCCCTGTTCGTCGGCTGCACGGCCTATGCTCGCTTTCGCAGCCGACAGCAGCGGGCCAACTAGCGGATGGAGCGAGAGCTGCTAAGCTGAGCGTGACCGACATCAAGAGATGCCCCGTCATACCTTACCGGACACGAAACGGAGATCGTGATGACCCTATCCCGTTATTCCCTCATCGCTGCCGCTACCCTGACCACGGCTCTTCTCGCCTCGACCAGCAGCCAGGCCGATGTCGACAAGGCGATCGAGTATCGCCAGGATGCCTTGAGCGTCATGGCCTGGCAGATTGGCCCGCTGGGCGATATGGCCCAGGGGAAGATCGATTATGACGCCGAGGAGTTCGCCCGCCGCGCCGAAAACCTCGACGCCGTTGCGGATCTCCCCTGGGAAGGGTTCGTCGAGGGCTCCCTGCGAGGTGACAACCATGGCGTAGACACCGATGCCCTGGCCGAGATCGCCGACGACTGGGAAGACTTCGAGTCGCGTCAGCAGGCACTGGTAGAGGAAGCCGCCAAGCTGGCCGAACTCGCCCAGGGGGATGACTTCGCTGCCATGCGACAGCAGGTGGCGTCCGTTGCCGATACCTGCAAGGGCTGCCACGACAACTATCGCGCCGAGTGATCCGGCGCAACGCCGTCACACCGAGGCGGTGCCCTGCACCGCCTCGACCCCTGCCACGTCTTCGACTGTCAGAGCTGCCATAGCCACCCCACCACCCCGACGGCCACCAGCAGCAGACCCACCGCCAGCCAGGGACTGCCGCGCGACTCAGCGACGCTGTCGTCGGCCATGCCCTCGGGATGCGCCGATAGTCGCTTACACCCCGTGACCATGGCGCCCACCAGGCGTTCCCCCTTCAGCCGATGCACCACCAGGGCCACCAGGTGAAGCACGATCAGCACCATCAACAGCTGTGCGTTCCAGTGATGCAGGATTCGCAGCGTGCCGCTGACCTCGCCCGAGACCCGGTCATGAAGTGGCGCCTGGAAGAAGATGTCGTCAGTGAGAAAGAGTCCGCTGATCGCCTGGACGCTCAGTGACACCAGCATCGCCAGGACCGCCAGACCGCCGAGAGGGTTATGGCCGGCATAGGGCGGCAGCGGCCCGCGACGCAGGGCACGCAGGTAGGCCAGGATGGCCCCTGGCCCATGGAGGAAATGCCACAGCCGCGCATGGTGGCTGCCCGCCAGCGCCCAGCCCCAGCGAAACAGCAGCAGGCCCAGCACTACCAGGCCGGCGCGGCCATGGATCTCCACGGGAAACACGAAGGGCGCCCCCCCGGTCTCCATGGTGTAGAAGGCGAGTGCCACCGCACTTGCCAGGCCCCAATGAAACAGACGGGTCGGCAGATCCCAGACTCTTACATGGTGCATCTTGCTGGCTCCTTGCGCTTATAGGAGAAAGTCCTTGTTTTCGAGTGAGGTGTAGCCGTCCACGGCGTATAATACTTGCCTGACGGAGTGTCGCCGTTACGCCACATGACGACAAGGAGGTCCACGTTGCTCGAGCGTCACGCCTGGCAGGAGGCCGGTATCATCACTCTGCCGGTGATGTTCGGCTACCTGCCGCTGGGGGCTGCCTTCGGCATCCTCGCCGTCGAGGTGGGTATCCCCGCCTGGGGGGCACTGCTGATGTCGCTGGTCATCTATGCCGGAGCCGGCCAGTTCCTGGCCGTGGCACTGCTTGCCGGCGGGGCCGGTCTGGTGGAGGTGGCCGTGGCCACCCTGATGCTGAACTCCCGCCACCTCTTCTATGGCCTGTCACTGCTGCGCCGCTTCCAGGGGGCCGGCTGGCGCAAGCCCTACCTGGTTTTCGCCCTCACCGACGAGACCTACTCGCTGCTCACCACCCACGCCGGGGATGCCGGCCTGGACCATGCTCAGGCCTTTCGCGTCAGCCTGCTCAACCAGCTCTGGTGGGTGCTGGGGTCAATGGCCGGGGTGCTGGTCGGCACGACCCTGGCGTTCGACAGCCGCGGCATCGAGTTCGCCCTCACGGCGCTGTTCATCGTCCTGACCCTGGAACAGGCACGACGGCTGCGCCAGTGGCTGCCCTTCGCCATTGCCCTGGCCACCGGGCTCGGGGCCATGCTGATGCTGCCGGAGCACCACCTGCTGCTGGGGGCGATCGGGACGGCCAGTCTGGTGCTGCTGGTCGATTACCGCCGTCGGCAGCTCGGAGGTGCAACATGAACGGTCTCGACCTGCTGGGCTTCATCGCCGTCTGTGTCGCGGCGACCTTCGCTACCCGGGTGCTGCCCTTCGTGGCCCTGGCGCGCCATGCGGAGCATCCGCTGATCCTGCACCTGGGTCGCTACCTGCCACCGGCGGTGATGATGATCCTGGTGCTCTACGCCCTGCGCGACTTCAGCCCCCTGGCCGATGGGCGCCTCAATGCCGCGGCCGACGGCTGGCCGATGATACTCGCCTGGCCGAGGGTGTTGTCTCACGCAAGAAACAATT
>NZ_JAVLBC010000027.1:0-20874 GCF_031581305.1 Halomonas sp. | reverse complement strand
GTACGGTGACATGGTCAACCATCGCCTGATCAAGCGGGTCCTGAAGGGCGAGCAGGCCCCGGCCGAGGCCAGCCAGCAGCTCACCGAGCAGCTCACTGAGCGCCGCCGGCTGAACCGCATGGCCGAGCGCGACGTCAAGGACTGGCTCTACGTGCGCTACTTGACCCCGGCCGCCGAGGCCCAGGAGAGCTTCGAAGCCGAGGTCATCGCCGTCAACCGCGGCGGCATGCGGGTGCGCCTGACTGCCAACGGCGCCACCGCCTTCATCCCGGCCCCCCTGATGCACAGCGACCGCACCAAGGTGGCGATCGACGACAAGGAGGGCCGCATCCAGATCGAGGGTGAGGAGCGCTTCAAGCTCGGCGACGTGATCCGCGTGGCGCTGACCGAGGCCCGCGAGGAGACCCGTTCGCTGGTGGGCCGACCGACTGACTGACATCGGCTTGCCCTCATGATGACGCAGTGGCGATCAGGCCCCGGTGGAGCTCCCACCGGGGCCTGACCGTTGATGGCCCACGAATGCACGGCATCCATCGTCTTCAAGTCGTCTCTGCCGCCCTCACGTGTAAGACATTTGCCTATTGGCGGCGTCGGCAGTATCGGTACATCGCCCTGCGTTGACAGAGCCGGGATCGAACCATCGCCCCCAGCGACGCTTTATGGCAAGGTCTGGAATGGATATCACTTCCCCTCTCGAGACCCGAATGCCATGGCAGCTCTACTCGGCCTGCGCGGAAAGTCGGTCGGTCTCTTACTGCTGGCCTGCCTGCTGGCACTGATCCCGGCCGGCTTGATCGGCTGGAAAGCCGTGGACGAGGTGCGTCGACACTTCGCCAGCGCCTATGCCGAGCAGTACACCTTGCTGCAGATGCAGCGCATCATGGCTCCCCTGACTCGGGAATTGGCCCTCTCCCGGCGCTTCGCAAATTCTATCGTCACTCGCGAATGGCTGCGCGCACCGGACGACCCCGAGCGCCGCGAGCGCTTATTCCGCGAGGCGGAGGGTTATCGACAGCAGTTTACCAGTGGTGCCTTCTTTATCATCGAGCATGCCAGCGGTGACTACTACTTCAACGATGGCGACCGGGCCGAAGCGAGGCAGCCGGCCTACCGTCTATCGCCGCAGCGCGAAGAGGATGCGTGGTACTTCGCCACCATGGACAGCAGCGCCAGCTACAATATCAACGTCAACGAAGACCGGACCCTCGAACGCACCATGATCTGGCTCAATATCAAAGTCATGGACGACAGCGAACCTCTGGGTCTGGCCGGCGGCAGCATCGATCTCAGCGACTTCCTCGACCGCTTTATCCGCTCGGCCCCGGCGGGCATCACGCCGATGATCATCGATAGCCGCGGGGCATTCCAGGCCCATGCCGACCCCTCGCGGATCACCCTGAGTTCCGTCAATGCCTCACAGACCCTGGACGGCGACCTCGGCCTCCATGCCATGGTCGGCGACGCGGCGGAGCAAGAGGCGCTGCGCTCCTCCATCCAGCAGGCCACCCGCCGTCCCGGCGAAATCGTCACCCTGACGGCGACTCTGGAGGACGAGCCCCGCTTACTGACCCTGGGCTACATTCCCGAGCTGCAGTGGCTGATGGTCACGGCCCTGGATCTCAGTGCCTATCCGCTCCTCGACAGCCGCTGGTTCTGGCCCATGGTGATGGCCCTGGGGCTGATCCTGGCCATCCTGATGGGCGCCTTCGCCTATGCCACCCATCGCTTGATCCTCCGCCCCCTGCACCGCCTGAACTTCTCGGCCCAGGCCATCGCCAGCGGCGACTATAGCCCGCGGCTACCCACCGGCCGAAACGACGAAATCGGCGAGCTGTCTCGGAGCTTCTCGCACATGGCACGCCGGGTGGAAGGCTACACCCGTGACCTGGAAGGCCAGGTCCGCCAGCGCACTCAGGCACTGGAGGAGGCCCATGCACAGATGGTGTCGGCCCACCGCCAGCTCGAGGCTTCGATCCAGTACGCCAGCATCATTCAGCAGGCCATCCTGCCCGACGACGCCCTCGAGCAGCACCTGCGCCATCGCTACGGTGTCCTCTGGAAGCCACGCGACGTAGTGGGCGGTGATTTCTATGTCTTCCGCGCCACCGATCATGGCTACCTGCTGGGCATCGTCGACTGCGCCGGGCACGGTGTTCCGGGCGCCCTGATGACCATGCTTGCCCGCGCCATCATCGACCATGCTCTGACCCATGAGGACGCCGACGACCCGGCGGCCGTGCTGGGTGAAATCGACCGCCAGGGCCGCATGCTGCTGCCCCAGGACCAGCTTCCCGCCTCGATTGCGACCAGCATGGACATCGGTCTGGTGTGGGTTGATCCGGTCGCCGGGACACTGACCTACGCCGGGGCCAAGATCGACCTCCATGCCAGCGACGGCGAGCACCTGGAAACCCTGGCCGGCCATCGGCGCGCCCTGGGTCATCGCCGGCCGGCCCGCTACGAGAATCAGCAAGCGCCGCTGCGCCCCGGCTGGACCTACACCTTGTGCAGCGACGGCTTCCTCGATCAGGCGGGCGGCAGCGACGGCTTCGGCTTCGGCAACTACCGCTTCCGTGCCATGGTGCTGGCCCAGGCCAGCCGGCCATTGGAGGAACAGATGGCGGCCTACGAGGAAACCCTGCGGGCCCACCAGGGGGACCTCCCCCAGCGTGACGACATCACCCTGCTGGCCTTCCGTCTGGAGCCGCCGCCCTACGACGCCCCTTCCCCCCAGCCATCCGAGAAGACGGGAGACACCCGCTGAGGAGAGCCCATGGACTTGCTGAGCATGCGTGAGAGCTACCAGCGCGACCGGGTCATGCTGTGCTTCAACGGCCCCATCTCGCGCAGCCTGATCGAGGAGATCGGCAAGGCACTGCGCAACTATCTGGACACCCAGCAGGCCACCCCGTCGGCGGCCATGGATGTCTTCGCCGTCTACATCGAGATGACCCAGAACATCCGCCACTATGCCCGCCGCCAGGGCTACGACGACACCCAGGCCTCGGCCACGGTGGCGATCGCCCAGAATGGCGAGGGGCATTACCAGGTCTCGGCCGGCAACCTGGTCGAGCTTGCCGACGGCGAACGCCTGGTGAGCATGATCGAGGCGCTGGCCCCGCTGGACCGCGCCGAACTCAAGGCCGCCTACAAGCAGCAGCTGCGCTGCCCGCGCGGTGCAAAGCGCGAGAGCGGCGCCGGCCTGGGGCTGCTGGACATGGCCCGCAAGGCCTCTCGCCCCCTGCAGGCATCGCTGCAGGCGTTGCCTGACGGGCAAGGTTTCTTTAGCCTCACCGCCACCATCTGATGGGTACCATGATCACCATGACTCGTGACCTCGACATTCCCGGCAGCCAGTCGACGCCGGCCATCCAGAGCAGCTGGCAGGCCGGGAGGCTTGCCATGCAGGGTGACTCCTACCCTGAGAACTCCTACGAACTCTTCGACCAGGTAATCGACTGGGTGCGACGCTATCTCGACGACGAGGCGCAGCCGTTGCACCTCTCCCTGAGCCTGGTCTACCTCAACACCAGCTCGGTCAAGGCAATGATGGATATCTTCGACCTGCTGGAGGAAGCCCATGGCCAGGGCCATGACGTGTCGGTGGAGTGGTGCTATGACGCGCGCAACGAGCGCATCGCCGAACTGGCGGATGAATTCCGCGAAGACTGCAGCTACCCCTTCGCCATCACCCCGACCATGGCGCCGGCATGAACCGCCGGAACGAACAGGTGCTGCTCGACCGGGTCGCTGAACTGCTGGAGGACCCGGCCCATACCGGACACCCGCTCCACGAGGCCCTGGAGGCCCTTGCCGGACAGTACCGCAACCAGCAGCAACAGCTGGAACGCCTGATCAGCATTTCCGACCGCTACCAGCAGCTGGTCCTGGAGGCCCGCCAGGTGACCCAGAAGCGCTACGAACGCACCCTGCGTCGCCAGCAGAAGCTGTCACGCATCTCGGACGGCTACCAGGCAATGATGCGCGAGCGCAACCAGGCGCTTCACCGGGCCTCCAACCATGACCCGCTCACCCAGCTGGCCAACCGCCGGCTGATCGATGAGCGACTGCGCCAGCTCGAGGCCGCCAAACAGCCCTACACTCTGGCCCTGCTGGACATCGACCACTTCAAGGCCATCAACGATCGCCATGGCCACGACATCGGCGACCAGCTGCTGGTGGCCATCGCCCACACCATGCGCGAGGTACTTCGCGAGCCCGACCTCTGCGGTCGCTGGGGCGGCGAGGAATTCATCCTGCTGCTCGCGGAAACGCGACTCGACGAGGCCCGCGGGATCGTCGAACGGCTGCGCAGGAAGGTGTCAGCCGTCACGATCATCAGTGGCGAGATCAGGCTCTCGGTGACCCTCAGCGCCGGGATCAGCGAACATCGCATCGGCGAGCGCCCTCTCGTCACCCTGCAGCGCGCCGATCAGGCCCTGCTGGCGGCCAAACGCAACGGCCGCGACCGCTGCCTGATCGCCGCACGCTGAGTGTCGAACGTGTCGGCCACGAGGCAGGACGGCGACCCGAGGGTCACCGTCTCTCGTTGAGGCTGTCGCACAACTGTCGCATGGCCGCCCTAGGCTGGCAGGAAACACCAGCGCCAGGAGGGCTCCTTGCATATCGTTGACGTCACCATGTTCCACGCGCCGGCCAGCGGCGGAGTGCGCACCTATCTCGAGGCCAAACATCGTGTGCTGGCCACGCGGCCAGGCCTGCGGACCAGCCTGCTGGTCCCCGGCGCCGAGCGCAGCTCGCTCGGCGGGGTGCATACTCTCCCCGCCCCACGGATTCCACTGGGCCAGGGCTACCGATTCCCGCTGAGGCGACGTCCCTGGCGTGATGCTCTGATGACGTTGGCCCCTGATCTCATCGAGGCCGGCGACCCCTATGTCACCGCCTGGGCCGCCGTGGAGGCCGGCCAGACCCTGGGGGTGCCCACGGTGGGCTTCTTCCACTCCGACCTGCCGAGACTGATGGGCGATCGCTTCGGGGCCGATGTCCGCCAGCGCCTGCAGCGCTACGTAGGCAACCTCTATGGGCACTTCGACAACGTGCTGGCGCCCTGCACCGCCATGGCTGAGCGACTGGCCGACTGGGGCGTAGAACAGGTGCGCGTGCAACCACTCGGCGTCGACCTCAAGACCTTCCACCCGCGGCATCGTGACCTCGGCCTGCGTCGACGCCTGGGGCTGGGCGATCACCAGCGGCTACTGGTATTCGCCGGCCGCCACTCGCCGGAGAAACATATCGACGTGCTGCTCGAAGTCATGCGGCGGCTAGGAGCAGACTACCACCTGCTACTGATGGGTCCGGGGATGCCTCGCCGAGTCCCCGCCAACGTCAGCGTTGTGTCCCGTTTCTGCCCTCCCTCCGAGGTCGCCTGCGCCCTGGCTAGCGCCGATGCCATGCTGCACGCCGGTAGCCGCGAGACCTTCGGCCTGGTGGCACAGGAGGCCATGGCCTGCGGCGTGCCAGTGGTAGCGGCTCGGGCGGGAGCCCTGAAGGAGTATGTACCGCTGGGGGCGGGCCTACTCTGCCGCCCACGCGACCCCGACGCCATGGCACGCGCCGTGCAAGAACTCTTTCTCAATGACCCTGTCGCCATGGGTCGTCATGCCCGACGCCACGTGGAGCGTCACTTCGACTGGGAGCGGGTCATCGATGATCTGCTGGGGCACTATCGGCAACTTCGTCACGGCGGCGAGCGCCATGCTATCCCCCAGAAGGGCTGACCGTCGTTGGCCATTGCCGCGGTGGCGACCACTGCACGGCCTGCTGATCGTGATGGCCCTCATCGCGCCCCTGGTAGTCACCGCCTGGCTGGGTGGGACCGAGGCCCTGGGCGCAGTCAAGCGGTTCCCGCTGGATGTAATCGCCCTTATGCTGCTGATGGCATTCTTGTGCTGGAACCTCAACGCCGCCAGGCTGCGCTTGATGCTGGATGGGCGAGCCGGCCAACTGGGGCAGCGTGGAGCGCTGGGCATCGAACTGGCGTCGAAGTTCGCTCTATGTGCCACGCCAGGAGGCAGCGGTGGCCCGGCCACGCTGCTGGTACTATTGGCTCAGCGTGGTTTACCGGCCTCCAGGGGGACTGCCATCTTCCTGCTCGACCAGGGCTGCGACCTGCTGTTTTTTCTCTGCATGCTGTCGGGACTGGTGACCTACTCCCTGCTGGGCGAGACCCAGTGGCCCCACCAGGCGCTGATCCAGATCGCCCTGGCAGCGCTGGCCCTGGTGGCCGTTGGCTTTACGCTGGCGATGGGCTGCCTGCCACGGCTCTTACGCTACACCCCATCACCGGGAGCATGCTGGCTGAGCGGGTATCGGCGCCGCTGGCTTGTCCGCCGCCTGCTGAAGTGTCGGCATGCATTGCAGGCCACCCTGCGTCTCCCCGTCGCTACACTACTGGCGATGCTGATGCTCACCACGGCGCATTGGCTGCTGCGTTACAGTCTCCTCTATTTGGCGGTGCTGGGAGCTGGGGGGAACGCCGACTGGTTATGGACCTTCCTGACCCAGATGATGGCCATGGCGGCGAGCCAGTTCAGCTTTCTGCCCGGCGGCGCTGGTGCGGCCGAGCTGGGGGTCGGCGGGCTGCTGCTACCGCTGATGGAACGCGAGCAGGCCGCCGCCGCGGTGCTGGTCTGGCGCCTGGTGTCCTACCACCTTTACCTGGCCGCCGGTGCCCCGGTTTTCCTCTGGCTGGCCGCCGGCTGGCTTGCACGGCCCGGGGCTTCCTGAGCGGCGGCCGACGAAAAGGGCACCCCTAGGGGGTGCCCGTTTCGTCGTGCCTGAGACAGCGAACGCACTGATTTACCAGCCGGTCGCTGCCTTCAGCGCGTCGCCGATCTCGGCCAGCGAACGCACGGTCTTCACGCCTGCGGCCTCCAGAGCACCGAACTTCTCGTCCGCGGTGCCCTTGCCGCCGGCAATGATGGCGCCGGCATGGCCCATCCGCTTGCCGGGAGGCGCGGTGACGCCGGCGATGTAGGAGACCACCGGCTTGGAGACGTTGGCCTTGATGTAGGCCGCGGCCTCTTCCTCGGCGGTACCGCCGATCTCGCCGATCATCACGATCGCCTCGGTCGCCGGATCCTTCTCGAACTGCTCGAGGATGTCGATGAAATTGGAGCCCGGGATCGGGTCACCGCCGATGCCCACACAGGTGGACTGGCCAAAGCCGTGGTCGGTGGTCTGCTTGACGGCTTCATAGGTCAGGGTGCCGGAGCGCGACACGATGCCGACCTTGCCCGGCTTGTGGATATGGCCCGGCATGATGCCGATCTTGCTCTCGCCGGGCGTGATCACGCCCGGGCAGTTCGGGCCGATCAGGCGCACACCCAGCTCGTCGCACTTCACCTTGACGTCGAGCATGTCCAGGGTCGGGATGCCCTCGGTGATGCAGACGATCAGCTTGATGCCGGCGTTGGCGGCTTCCAGGATGGAGTCCTTGCAGAACGGGGCCGGCACGTAGATCACGCTGGCCTCGGCACCGGTCTCGGCCACGGCTTCCTTGACAGTGTTGAACACCGGCAGGCCCAGGTGCTCCTGGCCACCCTTGCCCGGGGTCACACCGCCGACCATCTGGGTGCCGTAGGCGATCGCCTGCTCGGAGTGGAAGGTCCCCTGTCCGCCGGTAAAGCCCTGGCAGATGACCTTGGTGTTCTTGTCGATCAGGATGCTCATTACTTGCCCTCCGCTGCCTTGACGACCTGCTGAGCCGCGTCGGTCAGACTGGTAGCAGCGATGATGTTCAGACCGCTGGACGCCAGTTTCTCGGCACCCAGCTCGGCGTTGTTACCTTCCAGACGCACCACCACCGGCACGTTGACACCGACCTGCTCGACGGCACCGATGATGCCCTCGGCGATCATGTCGCAACGCACGATGCCGCCGAAGATGTTGACCAGCACGGCCTTCACGGAATCGTCGGAGAGGATGAGCTTGAAGGCCTCGGCCACGCGCTCCTTGGTGGCACCGCCGCCCACGTCAAGGAAGTTGGCCGGCTGGCCGCCATTGAGCTTGATGATGTCCATGGTGCCCATGGCCAGGCCGGCGCCGTTGACCATGCAGCCGATGTTGCCTTCCAGGGCCACGTAGTTGAGTTCCCAGGCGGCCGCCTCGGCCTCGCGCTCGTCTTCCTGGGACGGGTCGCGCATGGCCTGCAGATCCGGGTGGCGATAGAGGGCATTGCCGTCCAGGCCGATCTTGGCGTCGAGGCAGTGGAGGTTGCCCTCGTTGGTCACCACCAGCGGGTTGATCTCGAGCAGCGCCAGATCCTTGTCGTGGAACAGCTTGGACAGGCCCAGGAAGATCTTGGTGAACTGCTTCACCTGGCTGCCGGAGAGACCCAGGGCGAAGGCCAGCTCGCGCGCCTGGTACGGCTGCGCGCCGACAAGCGGGTCGATCTCGGCCTTGAGGATCTTCTCTGGGGTCTCTTCCGCGACCTTCTCGATCTCCACGCCACCCTCGGTAGAGGCCATGAAAACCACGCGACGGGTGCCACGATCGACGACGGCCCCCAGGTAGAGCTCATTGGCGATGTCGGTGAGGGTCTCGACCAGGATCTTGGTGACCGGCTGACCGTTCTCGTCGGTCTGGAAGGTCACCAGGTTCTTGCCCAGCCAGGATTCGGCGAAGGCCTGGGCCTCCTCCGGGCTCTTGATCAGCTTGACGCCACCGGCCTTGCCGCGCCCGCCGGCGTGGACCTGGGCCTTGACCACCCACTTGTCGCCACCGATCTTCTTGCAGGCTTCCGCAGCCTCTTCCGGGGTGTCGACGGCGAAGCCCTTGGAGACCGGCAGCCCATAGTCGGCAAACAGCTGCTTGCTCTGATACTCGTGAAGGTTCATCGATTCATGCCATTGGTTGCATGTGACTCGAACGATGACCCGGCTCGCGGCCTCTGGGCCGCGGTCGCCGTGTCACCACCGTTCGCCTCCGATACTTGGCCGGAAGCGATGCGCCACCTGACGGTGGCGCTTGTTGTCCTTACTTCTTCTTGCGGTTGACCATGTGGATAGCATGGCCCTCCACCGCCAGGGCCGCCTCATGCACGGCTTCCGACATGGTCGGGTGGGCGTAGCAGGTCAGGGCCAGGTCCTCGGCACTGGAGCCGAACTCCAGGGCAATCACGCCCTGGGCGATCATCTCGCCGGCATGCTGACCGACGATGTGCATGCCCAGCACGCGATCGGTCTCGGCATCGGCGATGATCTTGGCCTGCCCCTCGGTGGCGTTATTGGCCATGGCGCGGCCGCTGGCGGCGAACGGGAAGGACCCCGTTTTCACCTTGATGCCCTTGGCCTTGGCCTCCTGCTCGGTCAGGCCCACCCAGGCCACTTCCGGGAAGGTATAGATGACGCTGGGGATGGCGTCATAGTTCATCTCGGCCTTGTGGCCGGCGAGGATGTCGGCGACCATCACACCCTCTTCCGAGGCCTTGTGGGCCAGCATCGGGCCCCGCACGCAGTCGCCGATGGCGTAGACGCTCGGCACGTTGGTACGGCACTGATCGTCGACGTGGATGAAGCCGCGCTCGTCGGTCTCGATACCCACGCCCTCGGCGATCACGCCCTGGGTATAGGGCTTACGACCGACGCAGACGATCAATTTGTCGAAAGTGGCCTCCTGCTCGCCCTTGGCGTCAGTGTACTTGACCACGACTTCTTCGCCCTTGATCTCGGAGCCGGTGACCCGCGCACCCAGCTTGATGTCCAGGCCCTGCTTCTTGAGCAGCTTCTGAGTCTCCTTGGCGATGGCACCATCGACCATCGGCAGGAAGTCGTCCATTGCCTCGAGTACGGTGACCTCGCTGCCCAGGCGGTTCCACACGCTGCCGAGCTCCAGACCGATGATGCCGGCACCAATCACGCCCAGGCGCTTGGGTGTCTCCTGGAGTTCCAGGGCACCGGTGGAGTCGACCACCATGCCTTCCTTCAGCGGGGTCGGCGGAATCTCCACCGGCACGGAGCCGGCCGCCACGACGATGTTGTCGGCGTCATAAGTCGTCGCCTTGCCGTCCTTGTCGGTCACCTCGACCTGCTTGGAGGAGACCACCTTGCCGGTGCCCTGGATGGCCGTGACACCGTTTCCCTTGAGCAGACCGGCAACACCACCGGTCAGGTTCTTCACGATCGTGTCCTTGCGGGCCATCATCTTCTTGACGTCCATGCTGACGTCGCCCGCCTGGATGCCCATGTCGTCGAAGTCGTGCTTGGCCTCGACGAACTTGTGGGAGGCCTCGAGCAACGCCTTGGACGGAATGCAGCCGACGTTCAGGCAGGTGCCACCGAAGACGGGCTTACCGTCCTCGCTGATCCACTTCTCGACGATAGCGGCCTTCAGCCCCATCTGGGCAGCGCGGATAGCGGAAACGTAGCCGCCGGGGCCCGCACCGATCACGATCACATCAAACTTGTCAGCCATGTTGGCTCCTTCGTTGCTTGTCGCTGAAGAACGTAGTGGGTCCCGCGGCTCAGATATCCAGCAGCAGGCGTGACGGATCCTCGAGCAGCTCCTTCATGGTGACCAGGAACTGGACCGCATCCTTGCCGTCGATCATGCGGTGGTCGTAGGAGACCGCCAGGTACATCATCGGACGAATCTCGACCTTGCCGTTCACCGCCATCGGGCGCTCCTGGATCTTGTGCATGCCCAGGATCGCGGTCTGCGGCGGATTGAGGATCGGCGTGGACATCAGCGAACCAAAGATGCCGCCATTGGTGATGGTGAAGGTGCCACCCTGCATCTCGTCGATGCCGAGCTTGCCGTCACGGGCCCGCTTGCCGAAGTCGACGATGCCCTTCTCGACGTCGGCGATCTTCATGCTGTCGGTGTCACGCAGCACCGGGACGACCAGGCCGCGGTCGGTGGAAACCGCCACGCCGATGTCCTGGTAGCCGTGGTAGACGATATCGGTGCCATCAATGGAGGCGTTGACGTCAGGGAAGCGCTTGAGGGCCTCGGAGGCGGCCTTGACGAAGAAGCCCATGAAGCCGAGCTTGACGTCGTGGGCCTTGAGGAAGGTGTCCTTGTACTGGGCCCGCAGGTCCATCACCGCCCCCATGTCCACCTCGTTGTAGGTGGTGAGCATGGCGGCGGTCTGCTGGGCCTGAACCAGACGCTTGGCAATGGTCTGGCGCAAGCGGCTCATCGGCACGCGCTTCTCGGGACGCGCGCCCTCCACGGCCGGGGCCGGGGCTGCGGCGACCTTGGCGCCGCCGGCCGGCTTGGCGGACTTCTTGGCAGAGCCCTCCTTCACCGCCCGCTGCACGTCCTCCTTGAGGATGCGCCCGCCCTTGCCGGTGCCCTCGATGGCATTGACATCAAGGTCATGCTCGGCGACCAGCTTGCGCGCCGCCGGGGCGAGGATCTTGTCCCCCACCTTCTCGTCGCTCGCGCCGTCGTCGGCGGAGGCCGGGGCCTTCTCCTCGCTGGGCGCGGCAGCGCCACCGGCACCTTCTGTGAAGGTCGCCAGTAGCTGTTCGGAGGTCACCTGGCTACCTTCCTCGACCTTGATCTCAGCCAGTGCACCGTCGGCCGGGGCAACGACCTCGAGCACGACCTTGTCGGTCTCGATCTCGACCAGCACCTCGTCGCGCTTGACCGCCTCACCAACCTGCTTGTTCCAGCTGGCGACGGTACCTTCCTGCACCGACTCGGGGAAGGTCGGCGCCTTGACCTCGTGGGTCTTGCCACCGGCCGCCGGTTTGGCCTTGGCGTCGCCCTTCGTCTCCGCCTTGGCATCGGCCTTCTTGGCCTCCGCCTTCTCGCCCCCCTCGGCCTTGCCCTCGCCGATCTTGCCCAGCACCTGCTCGGATTCCACGGTGTCGCCCTCTTCCACCAGCACCTCGCTGAGGGTGCCGGCTTCGGGGGCCACGACCTCGAGCACGACCTTATCGGTCTCGATCTCGACAATCAGCTCGTCACGCTCGACGCTGTCGCCGGGCTTCTTGTGCCAGGCTGCCACGCTGCCCTCGGCAACGGATTCCGGAAAGGTGGGTGCCTTGATATCGGTAGCCATGTCGTTTCCCTTGTCTGTTCTCTCTCGTCCCGGTGGGCGCCTCAGAGGTTGAAGGCGTCTTCCACCAGCTGGCGCTGCTGTTCGGTATGCACGGACATGTAGCCCGCCGCGGGTGCCGCGGACGCCGGGCGACCGGCGAACTTGAGCTTACCGCCCAGGCCGTCACGCAGCATGTCGGCTACGGCTCGCATATGGTGCTGGCTCGAATACCAGGCGCCCTGGTTGAGCGGCTCCTCCTGGCACCACACCACGTCGGTGACCTTGGTGTAGTCCTTGATGGCCGCCAGCAGCTCCTCCTTGGGAAAGGGGTAGAGCTGCTCGATGCGCAGGATCGCCACGTCGTCGCGGGCATTCTCCTCGCGCCAGTTGGCCAGGTCATAATAGACCTTGCCGGCGCAGAGGATGATGCGTTCGACCTTGCCGGTCTCAAGCTTGCCCTGGTCGGGCAGCACCATCTGGAAGCCGCCATCGGCCAGTTCCTCGAGGGTCGAGGTCGCCGACTTGTGACGCAGCAGACTCTTGGGCGACATCACCACCAGCGGCTTTCTCAGCGGCCGGATCACCTGACGGCGCAGCAGGTGGAAGATCTGCGCCGGGGTGGTCGGCACGCAGACCTGCATGTTGTGCTCGGCACACATCTGCAGGAAACGCTCGAGTCGCGCAGAGGAGTGCTCCGGGCCCTGCCCCTCGTAGCCGTGGGGCAGCAGCATGGTCAAGCCGCACAGGCGCTCCCACTTGGTCTCGCCGGAAGAAATGAACTGGTCGACCACCACCTGGGCACCGTTGAAGAAGTCGCCGAACTGGGCTTCCCAGACGATCAGGGCGTTGGGCATGGTCGTCGCGTAGCCGTACTCGAAGGCCAGCACCGCCTCTTCCGAGAGGAAGGAGTCGTGGATGGTGAAACGCGGCTGACCATCGGCCATGTGCTGGAGCGGCACATAGGCAGTGCCATCCTTCTGGTTGTGCACCACCGCATGGCGGTGGGAGAAGGTGCCGCGCCCGACGTCCTGGCCGGTGATGCGCACCGGGTGCCCCTCATCAACCAGGGTGGCGTAGGCCAGGGTCTCGGCAAAGCCCCAGTTGGCGGCCAGGCCGCCGGCCTGCATCTTGCGCCGGTCGTCGTAGATCTTGGCGACCTGGCGCTGCACCTCGACCCCATCGGGGATCTCGCACATCTTGCCGGCGAGACGCTGAAGGCGCTTCATCTCCACGGTGGTATCGGCATGGCCGGTCCACTCGTGGCCCAGGTAGGGCGTCCAGTCGACGAACAGCGAGGTGTTGGGCTCTTGCACCAGGGCGTTGGCCACGTGATTGCCGGCCATCAGATCGTCCCGGTACTTCTCCATCATCGCCTTGGCGTCGTCGTCGCTGAGCAGCCCCTGGCGGATCAGCCGCTCGATGTAGCGGGCCCGCGATGATGGATGTTCCCTGATCTTGCTGTACATCATCGGCTGAGTGCCGGAAGGCTCGTCGGCCTCATTGTGGCCGCGGCGGCGGTAGCACACCAGGTCGATGACCACGTCGCGATTGAACTGCTGGCGATAGTCCAGGGCCACCTGGGTAACATGCAAGACGGCATCGGGGTCGTCGCCGTTGACGTGGAAGATGGGCGCCTGGACCATCTTGGCAATGTCGGTGCAGTACTCGGTGGAACGCGAGTCTTCCGGATGGGAGGTAGTGAAACCCACCTGGTTGTTGATGACGATGTGCACCGTGCCGCCGGTCTTGTAGGCACGGGTCTGGGACATCTGGAAGGTCTCCATGACCACGCCCTGGCCGGCGAAGGCCGCGTCGCCGTGGACGTTGATCGGCAGCACCTTGTTGCCGACCGGATCGTCGCGACGGTCCTGGCGGGCCCGCACTGACCCCTCGACCACCGGGGCAACGATCTCCAGGTGAGACGGGTTGAACGACAGCGCCAGGTGCACCTCGCCGCCCGGCGTCATGACGTTGGAGCTGAAGCCCTGGTGGTACTTGACGTCACCCGAGCCGCGCTCGATGACCTTCTTGCCGTCGAACTCGTCGATGAGGTCCGAGGGGTTCTTGCCGAGGATGTTGACCAGCAGGTTGAGCCGGCCACGGTGGGCCATGCCGATCACCACTTCCTTGGTGCCATAGCCGCCGGCGCGCTGGATCAGCTCGTCCATCATCGGAATGAAGGCCTCACCACCCTCCAGGCCGAAGCGCTTGGTTCCCGGGAACTTGGAAGCCAGATAGCTCTCCAGCCCCTCGGCGGCCGTCAGCCGCTCCAGCACGTGCTTGCGCACCTCCGGGCTGAACTTGGGTGCCGAGCGCACCGATTCGAAGCGCTGCTGCAGCCAGCGCTTCTCTTCGGTGTCGACGATGTGCATGATCTCGCAGCCGATGGAGCGGCAGTAGGTCTTTTCCAGGGCGCTGACGATCTCCTTGAGCGGCGCCTTGTCCATGCCCAGGAAAAAGGAACCGGTCTGGAACTCGGTGTCCAGGTCGGATTTCGAGAGCTGATGGAAGGAGAGATCAAGATCGGGGACGGGAGTGGGGCTGCGCAGGCCGAGCGGGTCGATGTCGGCCTTCTGATGCCCGCGGAAGCGATAGGCGTTGATCAGCTGGAGAACCTTGACCTGCTTCTTGTTCTCGCCGCTGTCGGCAACGACCTGGCCAGTACGCCGATGGCGGCCCATCTGGTAGAACTGCTCGCGAATCGGCTCGAGCGGAACATCGTGACTGGCCCCACCCTCGGGTCGCGGCAACTGGTCGAAATACTGGCGCCATTCATCGGGAACGGCGGAGGGATCATCGAGGTACTGTTCGTAGAGCGCTTCCACATAGTGGGCATTGCCGCCACTCACGTGGGAGGAGCGCCACATCAACTCCATTATGCCTTGTTGCATCTCTTGGTCACCCTGCACTGATGGGGTGGTATCGGCACCGACGCGAATCGACCGCATCGGCATCGGTGATGCCCTGACGAAGGGAGGGCACCCTGAATTCCATGGTCAAGAGCCGGTGCCCAGGGCACCGGCTCTCAACATCACGATCCGAACCGGACTCGCCTGCGACGTCTCGCCGCAGTCCGAGAGTGGTGGCCATGATAACAAGCTGGACGCCACGATTTAAGTGGCATTGGCCAGCAGCATGTCGCGAATCTTGCCGATCGCCCGTGTCGGGTTGAGCCCCTTCGGGCAGACTGCAACGCAGTTCATGATCCCGCGGCAACGGAACACGGAAAATGGGTCCTCGAGCTCCTCCAGGCGGTCGCGGGTGGCAGTGTCACGGGAGTCCGCCAGGAACCGGTAGGACTGCAGCAGGCCGGCCGGACCGACGAACTTGTCCGGGTTCCACCAGAACGACGGGCAGGCGGTCGAGCAGCAGGCACACAGGATGCACTCGTAAAGACCGTCGAGCTTGTCACGCTCTTCCGGCGACTGCAGGCGCTCGATGGCCGGCGCCGGCTCGTCGTTCTGCAGGTACGGCTGGATGCGCTCGTACTGCTGATAGAACAGCCCCATGTCGACCACCAGGTCACGGATCACCGGCAGGCCCGGCAGCGGGCGCAGGGTCAGCTTGTTGCCCTTGACCACCTCGGAGAGCGGGGTGATGCAGGCCAGGCCGTTCTTGCCGTTCATGTTCATGCCGTCGGACCCGCATACGCCTTCGCGGCAGCTGCGGCGATAGGCCAGGCCGTTATCCTGCTCCTTGGCCAGGTGCAGGACGTCGAGCACCATCAGGTCGCGGCCCTGGGTGTCGACCTGAAACTCCTGCATATAGGGCGCGGAGTCGGTTTCCGGGTTGTAGCGGTACAGGGATACCTGAAGCTTGGACATCGTGACTCCCCCTTAGTAGGTGCGGACTTTCGGCTCGAACATGTCGACGGTCTTGGGTGCGAAGTTCACATCGCGCTTGCCCAGTCGTTTCTCGGCCGGGAAGTAGAGCGAGTGCTTCAGCCAGTTGACGTCGTCGCGGTCCGGGTAGTCGTAGCGGGAGTGGGCGCCACGGCTCTCCTTGCGCTCCAGGGCCGCGATGGCGGTGGCCTCGGCCACTTCCATCAGGTTATCCAGCTCCAGGGCCTCGACACGCGCGGTGTTGAAGGTGTTGGACTTGTCCGGCAGGTAGGCGTTGGCGATGCGCTTGCGCAGCTCCTCCAGGCGCTTGACGCCCTCGACCATGTTCTTCTCTTCACGGAACACGCCGAAGGAGGTCTGCATGATGTCCTGCAGCTCACGCTTGAGCTCGGGAACGGTCTCGCCATTCTCGGACTCGTTCCAGCGCGTGATGCGCTTCATGGCGGACTCGACATCCGACTCGGAGGCGTCGAGATACTCGATGCCCTCGTTGAGCGCGCCCTCGATGAACATGCCGGCCGCGCGGCCGAACACCACCAGGTCGAGCAGCGAGTTGCCGCCCAGGCGGTTGGCGCCGTGGACCGACACACAGGCTGCCTCGCCGCAGGCGAACAGGCCATTGACGATCTGGTCGTTGCCGTCGGCGTCCTGCATGATCGCCTGGCCGTGCACGTTGGTCGGGATCCCGCCCATCATGTAGTGGCAAGTTGGAACGACCGGGATCGGCTCCTTGGCCGGGTCCACGTGAGCAAAGGTCTTGGAGAGCTCGACGATACCGGGCAGGCGCTTGCCGAGGACGTCCTCGCCCAGGTGATCCAGCTTGAGGAAGACATGGTCACCCTTCTCGCCGCAGCCGCGGCCCTCGAGGATCTCCATGACCATGGAGCGCGCGACCACGTCGCGGCCGGCCAGGTCCTTGGCGTTGGGCGCGTAACGCTCCATGAAGCGCTCGCCGTCCTTGTTGATCAGGTAGCCACCCTCGCCGCGGCAGCCCTCGGTCACCAGAGTGCCCGCGCCGTAGATGCCGGTCGGGTGGAACTGCCACATCTCCATGTCCTGCATCGGGAAGCCGGCGCGCAGCGCCATGCCGATGCCGTCACCGGTGTTGATCAGGGCGTTGGTGGTGGAGGCGAAGATGCGACCCGCCCCGCCGGTGGCCATGACGGTGGCCTTGGACTTCACGTGCACCACTTCGCCGGTCTCGATGTCCATGGCGATGCAGCCCACCACGTCGCCGTTGGCGTTCTTGACCAGGTCGACGGCGTACCACTCGTTGAGGAAGGTGGTGTTGTTCTTCAGGTTGTTCTGATAGAGCGTGTGCAGCAGGGCGTGACCGGTACGGTCGGCCGCGGCGCAGGTCCGCGCGGCCTGGCCGCCCTTGCCGAAGTCCTTGGACTGGCCGCCGAACGGGCGCTGGTAGATGCGGCCGTTATCGAAGCGGGAAAATGGCAGGCCCATGTGCTCGAGCTCGAACACCGCCTTGGGGCCCTCGGAGCACATGTACTCGGAGGCGTCCTGATCGGCGATGTAGTCGCCGCCCTTGACGGTGTCGTACATGTGCCAGCGCCAGTCGTCGTCGGGATCCGCGGAGGCGATGGCGCAGGTGATGCCGCCCTGGGCGGACACGGTGTGCGAACGAGTCGGGAAGACCTTGGACAGTACGGCGGTCTTTTTGCCGGACTTGGCCAGTTCGAGAGCGGCCCGCAGACCGGCACCGCCCCCGCCGATGATGATGGCGTCGAAAGACAGGCTACGCATGGTGGACATGAATCAGGCTCCCCACAGAACGGTGATGCCCCAGACCAGGAACACGAAGATGGCCAGGATGATGATGAGCTGGACGGCGACGCGAACGCCGGTCGACTTGAGGTAGTCAGTGGTCACGGTCCACAGGCCCACCCAGGCGTGGGCCGCCAGCGACACGAAGGCCAGCAGCGAGAAGATGCGCATCCAGGTCTGGGAGAAGAGGCCGCTCCAGGCCGCGTAGTCCAGGCCGGGACTGAGCAGCAGGAAGCCGACGATGAAGAGAGTGTAGAGCGCCAGGATGACGGCAGAGACGCGCTGCAGCAGCCAGTCGGAAAGACCACTGCGCCCGAGGTTCGTGATGTTGGTTACCATACCCAGACTCCAGCCAGAATGATCAGGACCGCGCTCACTACCACGGTGATCTGCGCCTTCTTGACGCCCCCCTCGAGGGTCACGCCGATATCCATGTCCATCAGCAGGTGCTTGATACCGGCCACGAAGTGGAAGGCCAGGGCCGACAGCAGCCCCCAGGCAATCAGCTTGGCCAGGAGGTTGTGGGCCAGGGCGTCACTCACAGCCGCGAAGCCGGCCGGCGAGGAGAGTGACGTGTCAAGCGCCCAGAAGGCGAAGATCAGGCCGATGAAGAGAATGACGCCGGTGATGCGATGAGCGATCGACGTCAGGGCGGGGAGGGGAAACTGTATCGTGGACAGATCCAGATTTACGGGTCGTTTGCTATTCACGGCTCTACACACTCTCTTGGCCCGCTGTGAGGTCGTCGGACAGGGCCCGAGCGGGCGGTGGTTTCGGGAAGGGACACGGTCGTGGCCGAGTTGGACACGACCACCGGTTCCTGCCAGTCGCGCGCTAAGATTATAGGGACATCGGCCTGCCATGACAAATGGACACAGAGGGCACTCGACCATGGTGGAAGGCCGATATCTCGGCGCTGACGGCGCTTGCCGAGACATCCAGAGGCGTTGACCGGAGCGGTTACGCCCCCAAATGATGCGGAGCACCATTTTATGTACAAAAATAGTTCATAAAAAGGATAAATGTACAATGATGCCCGCCCGATGGTGGAATTGACAATCGCTGGCACGCTTCTATAGTGGGCAAACCTTTTCGCCGGCACCATCTGCGAACTAGCGACTTATCGTCCCACCAGGAACTCGAGAGGAGGCCAGCATGGCTGACAGGAAAGCGACATTGACGGTAGACGGTCTGGAAAAGCCGATCGACCTGCCGATCTACTCCGGCACCCTGGGCCCTGACGTCATCGACGTGCGCGGCCTCGGTGCCGAAGGCCTCTTCACCTACGACCCCGGCTTCATGGCGACCTCCTCCTGCCAGTCGGCGATCACCTATATCGATGGCGGCAAGGGGGTGCTGCTGCACCGCGGCTACCCGATCGACCAGCTGGCGAAGGAGTCCAACTTCGTCGAGCTGTGTTACCTGCTGATGTTCGGCGAACTGCCCGACGATGCCCAGTACGCCGACTTCGAGTCGCGAATCAGCAACCACACCATGGTCCACGACCAGATCAACAACTTCTTCAAGGGCTTCCGCCGTGACGCCCACCCGATGTCGATCCTGTGCGGCGTGGTCGGCGGCCTGGCCGCCTTCTACCACGACCACCTGGACATCAACGTGCAGGAGGACCGCGAGATCAGCGCCATCCGCCTGATCGCCAAGATGCCGACCATCGCCGCGATGTCCTACAAGTACAATATCGGCCAGCCGTTCAACTACCCGCGCAACGACCTGAGCTATGCAGAGAACTTCCTCTACATGATGTTCAGCAACCCGTGCGAGGAGTACCGGATCAACCCGGTCTACGCCAAGGCCATGGACCGCATCTTCATGCTGCACGCGGACCACGAGCAGAACGCCTCCACCTCCACGGTGCGCCTGGCGGGCTCCACCGGCGCCAACCCCTTCGCCTGCATCAGCGCCGGCATCGCGGCCCTGTGGGGCCCGGCCCACGGCGGCGCCAACGAGGCGGTGCTGAACATGCTCGACGAGATCGGCGACGACTCCGAGGAGAACATCCAGCGCTTCGTCGACAGGGCCAAGGACAAGGACGACCCGTTCAAGCTGATGGGCTTCGGGCACCGGGTCTATCGCAACTTCGACCCCCGCGCCAAGGTGATGAAGGAGACCTGCGACGAGGTGCTGGCCGAACTGGGCCTGGCCGACGACCCGCAGCTGAAGATCGCCAAGCGCCTGGAGCAGATCGCCCTGGAGGATGAATACTTCATCGAGCGTAAGCTCTACCCGAACGTCGACTTCTACTCCGGCATCATCCTCAAGGCCATGGGCATCCCCAAGAACATGTTCACGGTGATCTTCGCCGTGTCCCGTACCATCGGCTGGATCTCCCACTGGAACGAGATGCTCAGCGACAGCTACAAGATTGGACGTCCGCGCCAGCTCTACATCGGCCACGACCAGCGCGACTACCCCACCCGCTAAGCCAACTGCAGCACTCACAGCTGCTTCCGCAAGGCCGCCCTTGGGTGGCCTTTTGCATGTGCGGGCCACGCCGGCGGCTCAGCATCGGAGCACTAGAACCTTCATTCATTCGGGTTGACTTTATTATCGTTCCCCTCCTTCGCTCCGCGCCTCCCGTTTTCCACACATTCTGTGGATAACCCTGTTCAAAACCTCTCGAAAAGGTCGCAGAATCGCCATGAGAAGCGGGACCGGCTTAGATTGATCAATTTTTAACCTAATGTAAGATGTTGAAATAAAAGAATTTTATCTGAAGGCCTGCAGCCATGCGGGTTCAGGGCGGGACTGTACACAGGTCAACCCGATAGACGCGGGAACGTGGACAAGTCAAGGGGGATGTCAAGCCGATATCGCCCAGAATGCCGGCGCCGACGCGACGGGCCAGGCGGACACGACAAAACGCCAGGCGAGCGAGCTGGCCGGCAGATCAGGAAAAGCACGAGGGAGGTGTAGCGGAACGAGGTGGCGTCCCATAGGGGGTTCGAACCCCTGTTACCGCCGTGAAAGGGCGGTGTCCTGGACCACTAGACGAATGGGACGCAACATCTTCGATGCGAGATAATGGTGGAGCCTAGCGGGATCGAACCGCTGACCTCGACACTGCCAGTGTCGCGCTCTCCCAGCTGAGCTAAGGCCCCGTATCTCTCGAATACGGGGCGTATGTTACTGATTACCCTCCTCCTCGTCAACCCCTTCCCGGACTTCGTCCGGAGCCGTAAGCCGTAAGCCGTAAGCCGTAAGCCGTAAGCCGTAAGCCGTAAG
>NZ_JAVLBC010000248.1:0-4015 GCF_031581305.1 Halomonas sp. | reverse complement strand
GCCGAGGCGCTTAGCGATGCCGGTGCCGCCTCCGTGGACGTGGCGATCACCCATGCGCTCTTCGCCGGCGATGCGCTGGCGGTGATCCACGGGGCCGGTGTCGGCGAGGTCTGGAGCACTGACTGCATCGCTCACGAGAGCAATGCCATCGCCATGGCGCCGGTGCTGGCGGAGGCGCTCGCCTCGCTCGGCTAGGAGCCTGTCGGACTTAACGCTGACCTACTGCGAGAGCCGGTCTTTCGGCCAATTTCATTCGATCTGATTCGTTAAATAGCGGGCTATTCGCCTCATCAGATCGATAAACTTGTCTCGAAATCCGACTCTCTCGTGATGATCGGTCAAATCCGACAGGCTCCTAGCGGCGCCCAACACAGCAGGGCGGGCCCGAGGCCCGCCCTGCTGCATGCTTTCCACCCGATTTTACGGCTACTTGTCAGCCGGCTCGGGCTTGTCGGCGCCCTGGTGCGCCAGCGGCCCGGCCTGGTCCAGGCGCGGGTGGTTGTCGCGGAACTCCCGGTGCGGGTCCGGCAAGGCATCCAGCGCCTGCACGGTGTGGGTGATGGCGTGGATCGCCGCCAGCACGTCCCTGGTGTAGCCGGTCTCGGAGATGGTGTGCATGTTGCGGATCGGGAAGCCGATGGAGGTGGCCACGCAGTCCACGGCGGCCAGCACCCCGGCCATGCCGTCAGTGCCGGTATCGACCCCGACGATGTCCCGCTGCATGGGAATCTCCTGTTCCCGGGCGGTGGTCTCGATGATCCGGTTGAGCTGCTCGCTGGCGATGGCGCCCACCGACATGGTGAACCCCTTGCCCATTTCCAGCGGCTGCATGCGCCGGTCGCCGATACCGGGGGCGGCCGTATAGTCATGGTTCACGTCCACGGCGATGATGGCATCGGGCCGCATCTCACCGGCCATCACCCGGCTGCCGAAGCGGCCGATCTCCTCGTAGCTGGCGATGGCGAACAGCACGCGCACCTGCTCGGTGCCGCCCGCCTCGGCGATCAGCCTTGCCACCTCGGCGGTCACGAAGCAGCCCAGGCCGTTGTCCAGGTAGGCGCCATAGAAGGTGTCCGGGCTGAAGCCGGGGCGGATGGGTCGGTCGAGGAGGATCGAATCCCCGGGCCGCACACCCAGATTCTCCACCTGCTGCTTCTTGTTCTCGCCATGGATCTGCAGGTCCAGATAGATCTGTTCCTTCTTGATGCCTTTCTCGCCCGAGCGCTGTGTCGGATCGGAGAAGTGGATGGCGCCCAGGGCCTCCACGGTGCCGCCCTCGATCCGCCGGTAGCTGCCGGGCGCCGCGGGGTCTTCGCTGAACAGCGTGACCTCATGGCCGATCAGCACGGTGGGCAGGAAGGAGTCGGTATTGATCCAGATCTTGCCATCCTCGCCGATGGAGCGGACCTGCATGCGGATCTTGTCGGCATGGCCGATGATCATCACCTTGAAGAGGTCGTCGCGTCCCGGGTGGGTGTCAAGCACCACGCCGGCATGGCCCATGAACTGCTGCAGCTGCCAGCCGGCGGGGGCGAAGCTCTCGAAGTGGGGCTTGAGGACGCCGTAGGTCATGGCGGCTTCGAGCCCCACCGGGCTGGGCGCCGACAGGATGCGTCGCATCAGGTCGAACTGCGGGTTGGGCATGGGGCTGTTCCAGGGCTTCGGCGTATCGCTCATGGTGTTCTCTCTCTGTCGTCAGTCAGTGGGACGTCGTTAATGGGGATTCAGTGGGAAGAGGGGCGAGCGTCTCAGCGCCGGCGGCGTATCCAGTAGCGCCGGCCCATGGGGTCTGGACGCTCGATGATCACCGGTGGCTCGTGGGCGTGTCCATCAAGATTATCATGCAGGGAGGATGTCGGTGATTCCTCGACCGTCATCAGCCGGCGGATGCGCTCCTCGGTCGGCGGGTGGGTACGCAGCCAGTCGAGCCCCGCGGGCGGATGGCGACCGAACAGCGTGGCCAGCCAGCGTCCCTGGTGGCGCTCCAGGGCGGCCAGCGCCGAGGCTAGCCCCTCAGGGTCGCCCGTCAGAGCCACGGCCTCCAGATCGGCGGTGTACTCGCGATTGCGGGAGAGGCCCAGCTGGAGCAGGGTGCTCAGGCTGGGCGCAAAGGCCACCACCAGCAGCAGCCCCCAGGGCAGGCGAATGTCGCCGGCCAGGATCAAGGGCACCATGAACAGCAGGCTGACCTGCAGCACCGTGGTCAGCCAGAGGGTCAGGCGGGTCATGGCCGCGGCCATGGACATCACTCGAGTGTCGCCATGGCGCAGATGACTCACCTCGTGGGCCAGCACGCCGGCCAGCTCGCGCAGCGTCAGGGTGCGCAGCAGGCCTTCGGAGACGGCGATGCCGCCATCGTGCCGGGTGCCCACGGCGAAGGCGTTGAGGTCCAGCGAGGGCGCATAGAAGAGTTGCGGGGGGCGAGTGAGGCCGGCGCGTTGGTAGAGGGTATCGAGCAGCCGATAGAGCGTCGGCGCCTGATGCCGGTCGAGCAGACCGGCGCCGGTATCGGCGAGGATGTAGCGGGCCGGCACCCAGCTGCTGGCGAAGGCCCCGACCACCACCACGCCCAGGCTCACGACGATGCCGATGCCACCGGCCAGCAGGTAGCCGGGCACCGCCAGTACCAGTGCCAGGCCCCCCATGATCAGCAGGGTCTGCAGGCCGTTCTTCACCCGGCTACGCCAGAGGCGTTGTGTCCCGATTGGCATGATGTCCCTTTGCAGTGGTCAGGCACGGCGTCATGGCCGGTGGCCATCGGGGCAGGTGGCCGTGACGCCTTGCGGGGTGACGTGGCGTGGGACGGCAGTCAGCCGTGCAGCCGGTGCAGGCTGTCGACCAGTCGTTGGCAGATGGCGTCCAGCTTTTCCATCTGCTTCTCGTCACGTAGTCGGCCGTCCTCGTGGAAGGCCTCCGCGGCCCGGGCCACGCCGAGCTGGTCGGGCAGCACCGTTACCCCGATGTTGGCCAGCAGCTGGCGGGCCAGCGCCAGGCTGCGGATGCCGCCCAGCCCGCTGGGCGAGGCAGAGACCAGTGCTGCCAGCTTGCCCTCGAAGAGCGCGAGGCCGCTCTCACCCTCGTGGGGGCGGGTCAGCCAGTCGAGGGTGTTCTTGAGCAGCGGCGTGATGAAGCCATTGTACTCCGGCGTGGCGATCAGCAGGCCCTCGTGGTCGGCCAGGCCGCGACGCAGTACCAGGGCGTTTTCGGGAAGGCCCTGCTCGGCCTCCAGGTCGCCATCGTAGAGCGGCATGGGGTGGTCGCGCAGGTCGATGAAGGTGGGTCGGCCGCCCAGCCGCTCGATGCGCTCGGCGGCCAGGCGTGCCAGCGCCTTGTTGTACGAGCCGGCGCGGCTGCTGCCGGCAAAGACCAGGATGCGGGGGTGAGGCTGGCGATCCGTCATGTTGGCTCCTTCAGGGTCCATCGTTCTCCCGGCAGTGACTTATCGAGTTGGGCGCAGCCTGCCGGGTCGCCGGGATCAGGCGTGGTGGGGCAGGTGGGTGGCAAGGGTGCGGCGCAGTGGCTTAACGGCAAGGCTGACCAGCACGACGAGCCCCAGCCACTCGACCCAGGCTGGCAGCAGCTCGCCCACTGCCTCGATCTGGCGAGCGATGTCGAGTTGCCACCAGCTTGCCACCGCATCCACCCCAAGCCCCAGCAGCACCGCGCTTGTCAGGATACCGGCGAGATAGGCCACCAGGGCCCGGTTGCCCATCTCGCGACGGAAGACCCCGAGGGTGGCCAGGCTGGTGACCGGCGCCGCGATCAGGAAGACCAGCACGGTGCCGGGCGAGACGCCGGCCAGCAACAGCCCGGCGGCGATGGGCGTGGCGGCGGTGGCGCACAGGTAGAGCGGAATGCCGATTACTGCCATGACCAGCATGGCCCCCAGGCCGCTACCCAGGGCGGCCAGCTGTTGCGGTGGCACCAGGGCGATCAGGCCCCCGGCGACCAGCAGGCCCACCAGCAGCCAGAGGCTGATGTCGTCGAGGATGTCGGTGAAGGCATAGCGAAGCCC
>NZ_JAVLBC010000247.1:0-4021 GCF_031581305.1 Halomonas sp. | reverse complement strand
CGGAACCGTGCCGCCCGGATGGCGAAATTGGTAGACGCAAGGGACTTAAAATCCCTCGGTGGCAACACCGTGCCGGTTCGAGCCCGGCTCCGGGCACCAGCTTTCCTGCACCCTTCCGGCAAGCATCGGGCACGACCCTCCAACGGGACGCCGTGTCATGATACTGCCGCGCCTACGTGACCCCTACTTCAATTACCAGCACCGGCGAAAGCTTCATGTGCTGCGTATCGTGTTGGCCCTGTGCCTCACCTTCGGCATCATCGAGTTCTTCGCCATCCAGCACAGTGGCTGGGCGCTGGTCAGCACCATCATGGTGATGGGCAACCTTCCGCATATCGGCGGCGTGCTCGACAAGGGTCGCCAGCGCCTGCTGGGCACCCTGCTCGGTGCCGGCTGGGGCCTGCTACTGATTCTGCTGCCACTGCCCTGGCCAGCACTCGTCCCCGTTGCCGCACTGGCCGGCATCGCCGTCGCCACCTGGGTGACCTTCAGCAACCGGCATGGCTACAGCGGCCTGATGTTCGCCATCAGCCTGCTGCTGGTGATCGGCGACGGCACCCAGCAGCTCGATATCGCCCTGTGGCGGGCCTTCGACGTGCTGCTCGGCACCCTGGTAGGCATCACCGTCACGGTGCTGGTGCTGCCGCAGAAGGCCACCGACATGCTGCGCTTCATGCTCGCCGACAACCTGGACCGCATGGCTCGCCTTTACCATGCCCATACCTCGGCCACGGCGGCCCCCGACATCGATGCTCGGGGCATGCTCAAGGCCACCAGCGGCCTACTGGTCAAGCAACGCGGCCTGGTGGATGCCATCCATCGCGAGCGACGGTTGAGCCGCCACGAGCTGGACGACCTCATCTCGCTGCAACGACGCATGCTCTCCACCATCGAACTGCTGCTCGAGACCCACTGGAGCAGTCGCGACGGACACGAGCGCATCGACGCCATGAGCGGCCTACGCCAGGAGCAGCATGCCCTGGCTCGCGGCATCGGCACCCTGGCCTTCCAGGTACGCACCGGCCAACCGGTCGAGGTGACCATCACCCCCTTCGAGCTCCAGCGACATGCCGAACTGGCCGGCCATGCCCGTGCCAGCGATGGCCGCATGCTCTTCAGTCCCAGCGGCTACCTGTGGCTCAATCGAGAACTGGCGCGTCTCACCACCGACCTTACCCATCGCCTGGGCGGCCTCGGGCGGCTTCCCAGCCGGCGACTGCGCCGCCGAGCCCCCCACCACGGTCTCACCGAAGACCCCTCGGCCATCGCGCGCGACACGACGAAAGAAGGAAAGGCAGATGACAGACGGCAAGCATGAAGTCCTGGTCATCGGCGGCGGTGTCGCTGGACTGGCACTGGCACTGGAGGTTGCCGACCATCGCCGGGTCACGCTGCTGCGACCGGCCAGTGACGACCGGGGCGCCAGCCGCTGGGCCCAAGGCGGCATCGCCGCCGTGCTCTCCCCCCAGGACGACATCGAGGCCCATGTGGCGGACACCCTGGTGGCGGGCGATGGCCTGTGTGACGAGCAGGCGGTGCGCTTCACCGTGGAGCAGGGGCCATCGGCCATCGAATGGCTGCTGTCGCTGGGGGTCCCCTTCACGCCGGACGCCAGCGCTGATGCGAGCTACCCCTACCACCTCACCCGCGAGGGCGGCCATGGCGCACGGCGCATCATCCATGCCGACGATGCCACCGGTCGTGCCGTGATCGAGACCCTCAGGCAGCATGTGGAGGCCCACCCGAACATCGGGCTATACGACACCCTCACCGCCATCGGCCTGATCGGTGACGGCGAAGGACACTGTCGTGGGGTACGTTGCCTGGACGGCTCAGGCCGGTTGCATGAGCTGCTGGCCGAGGACACCGTGCTCGCCACCGGCGGCGCGAGCGGCCTCTATCGCCATACCACCAGCCCCCAGCCGGCCAGCGGCGAGGGCATGATGATGGCCGCCGAGCTCGGCGCCGAACTGATGAATCTGGAGTTCCAGCAGTTCCACCCCACCTGCCTCTACGATCCCGAGGGTCCCGCCTTTCTGATCAGCGAGGCGGTACGCGGCGAGGGGGGGCAGCTGCTCAACGCAGCGGGCGAGCGCTTCATGCCGGCGGTGGATCCCCGAGCCGAGCTGGCGCCCCGCGACATCGTTGCCCGAGCCATCGATGCCGAGATGCAGCGCACCGGCACCGACCATGTCTACCTGGACATTCGTCACCTCGGCGAGAGCGCCATCCGTCATCACTTCCCGACCATCCATGCCCACTGCGCCAGTCGCGGAATAGACATCCTGCACCAGCCGATCCCGGTGGTGCCGGCCGCCCACTACAGCTGTGGCGGAATCACCACCGACCTGGGAGGTGCCAGCACGGTCCCGCGGCTGTACGCCATCGGAGAGGTCGCGTGCACCGGGCTGCACGGGGCCAACCGCATGGCCAGCAACTCCCTGCTGGAGTGCCTGGTCTATGCCCGCAGCTGTGCGCAACGACTGCGCAGCGCCGAGGTGGAGCCGGAGGCCGAGCTGACCCCGGCACACTGGGGCCAGCAGCCCGTTTCCCAGGAGAGCACCGAGGAGATCCGCGAGACGATGCGCCAGCTGATGAGCGCCCGCGTGGCCATCGTCCGCACCGACCAGGGGCTGGGCGAGGCCGCCCAGGACCTGGCGCGGATGCATCATCAGCTCGCTTCCCGGGTAAGGGACGCCGCCCCCTCGGTGCCCCTGGCAAACCTCTGGCATGCACTGCGCCTGGCGCGCCTCACCGTGGCCTGCGCCCGCGCGCGACGCGAGTCTCGCGGTCTTCACTTCAACCCCGACTGCGCGGTCCACGGCGAGACAAACCCGCAGCCCTCACGGATCCGCTTGCAGGCCCTGGAGACGATGTAACACGACCGGCGTGAATCGAGGCATTCAGGGCAGCGGCAGCAGCGCCCGACGCAGGCGACGCAGTGACTCGGTGTCGCTGCTGTCGGGCCACAGCCACAGGCGCCGCCCCTCGACCCTCAATCCGATCAGCCAGGGACCGAGATAGTCGCAATGCAGGCTCACCGAGCGCCAGGCCTGAGCGGCAGAGTCGCGCCATGACCACTCCACGCCGCCCGCCGCCTTCGGCGTAATGCGCAACTGGCCACGCGGGCATTGCCTGGCCAGCGTGACCAGCACCCCACCCAACACCACCACCGCAAGCACACCGGCCCAGGGCGGCGCCACTGCCGACATCAGGCCGGCCACTGCCCCGGCCACCAGGCCATGGGCGGCCAGCGAGAGCCTAGAGGTTACGATAGTGATCGTTGTCGGTGGTCTCGGCATGCTCGACGATCATCTTGACGATGCGCCGCCGCGACGGCTCCTCGGGCCACTCGCGGCGCATCAGCCAAGCGAACAGGTCCTGGTCTTCCTCCGCGATCAGCGAACGAAAGGCCGTACGGTCCGCTTCGCCCAGGTCGCCATAGCACTGCTCGAGGAAGGGAATCAGCAGCAGGTCGAGCTCCCACATGCCGCGCCGCGAGTGCCAGTAGAGACGCTTGCGGAGAGTGGCTTCGGGAGACGAATCATCGTTCAAGGTCGGCCTCGTTGGGTCGGATAAGTGTCCTACCAGTATACCCGAGCCCTGCCCTGCCGGCAGCCCGCTGACGCCTTACTCGCCGCTGACTCGAGAAATGGTCGTAGTGCGTTGTTTTCTCGAGACTTGCACAGTATGCTTTGGAAAAACAACAACGCCCGGATCGCGTCGACCCAGGCAGGACCGCACGGAGTAGAGCCGATGACCAAGTCCGAACTGATCGAACAGATCGCCATGCGACAGCCGGAGCTGTCGGTCAAGGAGGTCGAGGCGGCGGTGCGCCTGATCCTCGACGATATCACCGACACCCTGGCCGAGGGGGGACGCGTGGAGATCCGCGGCTTCGGCAGCTTCTCGCTGCACTATCGGGAGCCCAGAGTGGGTCGCAACCCCAAGACGGGGGAACCTGTCGCACTCGACGGCAAGTTCGTGCCACACTTCAAGCCCGGCAAGGAGCTGCGCGAAC
>NZ_JAVLBC010000246.1:0-4048 GCF_031581305.1 Halomonas sp. | reverse complement strand
GCGGCTGATGCGCCACCTCAAGCGGCTGGGCTATCGCACGGCGATCCTCTCCGGTGGCTTCACCTACTTCGCCCGCCACCTGCAGGAGAGGCTCGGCTTCGACGAGATCCATGCCAACGAGCTGATCATCGAGGACGGCAAGGTCACCGGCGAGGTGCGCGAGCCGATCCTCGACGCCGACCGCAAGGCGGAGCTCCTTCACGAGATCGCCGCCCGCGAGGGCCTGGCCATGGAGCAGACCATCGCCGTGGGCGACGGCGCCAATGATCTCAAGATGCTGGCCGCCGCCGGGCTCGGGATCGCCTTTCGGGCCAAGCCCCTGGTGCGGGCTCAGGCCCGTCAGTCGATTTCCACCCTGGGGCTCGATGCCGTGCTCTATCTGATCGGCTATCGTCAGGGGGACCTGGAGGAGGGGGGGCGGTAGCCGCTCGGATGACGCTTGGTTTCCCTTTGCACTTTTGTGCTATTGCCCCGGCTTTCAGTGGTTTTTTCTAAACTGCGACAGTTTGACGCGAATTTGCGCGGCAGCGGCGCCTAGGGCATGATTATTTCTCACCATCAAGCAGGAGGAATGTCATGCCCATGCATCAGGATGCTCTCAACCTCGCTAGTGAAGTTCTCAGTCATTGGGCCGAAAACGCCCTTGCCCAGCGGGCCGCCTACGACGCCATCGCTGCCTTTATCGGTTGATGGCCTTGACCAAGGACGGTCATCCTCTTTCACTGACTTCATCAGGAAAGTTTCCTCTGGCCAGGGCCGGCCATTTTCTCCTACCCTGCTTGATCGCGTCGCTCGCCGAGCGTCCTGCGATCTTCCTGGCAGCCCAGCGTTCTTTTTCTCCCCGCGGCGAGCCTTGAGCACGCGCGCCCTTGCCGACAGTCATGCTGGGTGATGGCGTCCTGCCTGCTCATGGTACTATCGCGCCGTCCAGAATCCTGACCCGACCGCTGAATGGCGATGGAGCAGGGCGGCCGTGCCCGTCGCCAGCCGTGCCTGATGTTGCAAGCTGTGAGACCCGAGACCCCATGAGTACTGCCTTCGTTAGCTGGCGCGAGCGCTTCGAGCGGCTGCGCGCCAACAAGCTGTTCGAGACTGTGGTCATCGCCATCATCGTCGTCTCGGCGCTGCTGATCGGCGCCAAGACCTACGAAGAGGAAGTCAGTCCTTTCCAGCAGTGGCTGCTGGTCATGGACGTGGCGGTGACGGTTTTCTTCCTGGTGGAAATCCTGATCCGCATGGCCGCGGAGAAGCGCCTGCGTGACTTCTTCCGCAAGGGCTGGAACATCTTCGACTTCCTGATTGTCACCGCCAGCTTGATTCCCCTGGACGACTCGGAAATGGTGCTGCTGGCGCGTCTGCTTCGCATCTTTCGTGTGCTGCGCCTGGTCTCGATAATTCCCGAACTGCGCATGCTGATGGCGGCGCTGGTCAAGTCGATCCCGCGTATGGGCTATGTGGCCCTGCTGATGTTCATCATCTTCTACATCTACGCGGCTCTCGGCAGTTTCCTTTTCGCGGACATCGATGACTTCCTGTGGGGCAACATCTCGATCGCCATGCTGACCCTGTTCAGGGTGGCAACCTTCGAGGACTGGACCGACGTGATGTACGCTACCCAGGAAGTCTATGCCTGGAGCTGGATCTACTACCTGACGTTCATCTTCCTTACCGCTTTCATCTTCCTCAACATGATGATCGGTATCGTGCTCGACGTGATGCAGAAGGAGAGCGTGCAGATGGAGATCGAGAGCGGCGAGGGCGAGGCCGCGGAGCTGCACGGGCTGCGCCACGACGTCCGCTCGCTGCGCGACCAGCTCGATCGCATGGAGGCGGCCCTGGGCACCCGGCAAGGCGCGGCCGGTGTTGACAGGCGCGACGAAGACTGATCTTCTAGGGGCATGAACACGACATCGCGCCACCTCGTTCTCGACCTACGACTACCCCTAGCCCGCCGCTGAGTGCGATGGGCGGTGCCGCCTGCATCGCCGTCGCCTCGCCCGCCGCTAGAGAGCACGTCCCGGTCGAAACGAGGTTGCAGCATGTCCATCACCCGCAGTATCCGCGCCATGACCATTGCCGTTGTTGCCATCGCCCACGGGTGCCGCCAGGCATCTCGCCCGGTCGTGTGCGATGACGCCCGCCTCCTCGACGCCCCGTCTGCCCCTGGCCGACGGGGCGTCGCTGTTTCTGACGTACGTATTGACGACTCGTTTCTTATCGCCGCCGCTCACCTGGGAGAATGCCACCATGATGCTCGATAACCCCGCTACCAAGTACCGCCCCTTCGTGGCCGTCGACCTGCCCGACCGCCAGTGGCCCAGCCGGCGCATCGAGACGCCGCCCCAGTGGTGCGCCGTCGACCTGCGCGACGGCAACCAGGCGCTGATCGACCCCATGGACCAGGAGCGCAAGCAGCGCCTCTTCGACCTGCTGGTCAAGATTGGCTTCAAGCAGATCGAGGTGGGCTTCCCCTCGGCTTCCCAGACCGACTTCGACTTCGTGCGCGCCCTGATCGAGGAGGACAAGGTGCCGGACGACGTGCGGATCCAGGTGCTCACCCAGGCCCGCCCGCACCTGATCGATCGCACCTTCGAGGCGCTGAAGGGCGCGAAGAACGCCATCGTTCACGTCTACAACGCCACCGACCCGGTGTTCCGTCGCGTGGTGTTCAACGTCGACAAGCCCGAGTGCATCCAGATCGCCGTGGACGCCACCACCCGGATCCGCGAGCACATGGCGGCGGCGCCTGAGACCAACTGGACCTTCCAGTACTCCCCGGAGCTCTTCTCCACCACCGAGATGGACTTCGCTGTGGAGATCGTCGACGCCGTGGAGGCGGCCTTCGGCGCCAGCGCCGAGGCGCCGATGATCGTCAACCTGCCGGCCACCGTGGAGTGCGCGACGCCCAACAACTACGCCGACCAGGTGGAGTGGTTCTGCCGCCACGTCGCCCATCGCGACCACCTGATCGTCAGCGTGCACCCGCACAACGACCGCGGGACCGGCGTGGCCGCCGCCGAACTCGCCGTGATGGGTGGCGCCGACCGGGTCGAGGGCTGCCTGTTCGGCAACGGCGAGCGCACCGGCAACGTCGATCTCGTCACCCTGGCCATGAACCTCTACACCCAGGGGGTGCACCCGGGACTCGACTTCTCCAACATCACGCCGATCATGCGCGAGGTGGAGTACTGCAACCAGCTGCCGGTGCATCCGCGTCACCCCTACGTGGGCGACCTGGTATTCACCGCCTTCTCGGGCTCCCACCAGGACGCCATCAAGAAGGGCATGGCCGCGCGCCGTGAGGCCGAGAACGACGTCTGGGAGGTGCCCTACCTGCCCATCGACCCGCTGGACGTCGGCCGCAGCTACGAGGCGGTGATCCGCGTCAACAGCCAGTCCGGCAAGGGGGGCATCTCCTACCTGCTCGAGCAGGAGCACGGCATCGAGCTGCCGCGCCGGCTCTCCATCGAGTTCAGCCAGGTGGTGCAGGAAGTCGCCGACCGGCTGGGCAAGGAGGTCACCTCGCAGATGATCTACCAGGCCTTCGTCGACGAGTACCTGGAGCAGCACGAGCCCTTTGCCCTGATCAGCCACCGTATGTCCTCGGAGCCGGAGAGCCCGACCGTGAGTCTCGAGGCGACCATCGAGGAATACGGCGAGCGGCGCACCATCCAGGGCGAGGGCAACGGCCCGCTGGCCGCCTTCGTCAAGGCGCTGGCCGCCGAGGGCCACGATGTGGAGATCATCGACTACCACGAGCACTCCCGGGGCCAGGGCGCCGACGCCGAGGCGATTGCCTACGTGGAGGTGCGCGTCGGCGGCGAGGCGGTGTTCGGCGTCGGCACCGACGAGAGCATCACCAGCGCCTCCATCAAGGGCGTGATGAGCGCCATCAACCGCAAGCTCTCCACCGAGGCGCCGGCGCCCAATGTCACCGCCGCGTCACTGGCGTGACGAGGTAACAAGGAGCAAGGAGCAAGGAACCCCGCTGGCTTGGCGCTGGCAGGGTTCCTCGCCAAGTTTTCCTTGACCCCTTGACCCCTTGACC
>NZ_JAVLBC010000026.1:0-21379 GCF_031581305.1 Halomonas sp. | reverse complement strand
GCTTGCGTACCCCGCGCACAGTCTTTAGAATGCTAGCGCCCGTTCGTCCTGCGAGCGGGCCTTTCTGTCTTATGACAATTTGTCTGCTGACAATCACTCCTTGCTTCCCCTGAGCGATCCGAGATCGCCACTGAGGAAGCTGCCAAACCGCAAGGAGATTTCATGCGTCACTACGAGATCGTCTTCATGGTCCACCCGGACCAGAGCGAGCAGGTCCCGGCCATGGTCGAGCGCTATACCGGCCTCGTCACCGAGAACGGCGGCACCGTGCATCGCCTCGAGGATTGGGGTCGTCGCCATCTGGCCTACCCGATCAACAAGATCCACAAGGCTCACTACGTGCTGATGAACATCGAGTGCAGCGGCGAGACCCTCGACGAGATCGAGAATATCTTCCGCTTCAACGACGCCATCATCCGCAGCCTGGTGGTTCGCGCCAAGGAAGCTGTCACCGAGGCCTCACCGATGATGAAGCCGGTGGAAGAGAAGCGTGTCCGTCGCGACGAGAAGCCGCGCAGCACCGAATCCGCCTGAGCCACCCCATCGCACCGCTGAAGGAGACTTTCCATGGCACGCTTTTTCCGTCGCCGCAAGTTTTGCCGTTTCACCGCTGAAGGCGTGAAGCAGATCGACTACAAGGATCTGGACACGCTCAAGGCCTACATCACCGAGACCGGCAAGATCGTTCCCAGCCGCATCACCGGGACCAAGGCCCGTTACCAGCGCCAGCTGTCCACCGCCATCAAGCGGGCACGCTACCTGGCGCTGCTGCCCTACTCCGACAGCCACCAGTAACGTACCGCGCGTGATGTTACCCGTTGCCCGCTGGATGATGCGCGGCACGCCCCACGCCGCTGCTGGGGCTGCCGTGGCCACCGCGATTCCCTGGTTGTTCTGGCTGGGGGCCGCTGTGGCCGCCCTGGTCACGCTACGACACGGCCTGGCCGCGTCGCTGCCCGTGATCTTTGCCGCGGCCGTGCCGGCCGGTTGGTGGTGGACCCAGGGGGATGTCATCCCCCTGGCCAGCGTCCTGCTGGTCGTGCTGATGGCAGTGGTGCTGCGTTCACGGCTGCGCTGGAGCGAGGCGCTGCTCGCCGGCATGCTGGCAGGAGCGGTGATGATCCAGCTGGAGATTTTCCTGCCGCCGGGCGGGGCCGGTCCCGTGCTGGAGCAGCTTCGCCAGGGATCGCCGGACATCGCGTCGATGCTCGCCGAACTTTCCCGCCAAGGCATGGATACGGAGCAGATGGCCGGCCTGTTGATCAGTGGCGTGACCGCGCTGATCGTGCTGCTCGCCGCCGTGGCCTGCCTGGCCCTGGCGCGCGCTTGGCAGGCCGGGCTCTACAACCCTGGCGGGTTTCGTGAGGAGTTTCACGGCCTGCGCCTGGCCCCCCGCGAGCTCGCCGTGCTGGTGGTGCTCGGGGTATTGGGGGCGGTGCTGGGGCTTCCAGCTCTGGGCATGCTGGTCTGGGTGCCGCTGTTGGTGGCCGGCATCGCGCTGGTGCATGGTTTTATCGGATTGAAGGGAATGAACGGGCTGTGGCTGGTCGCCTTCTATGTGCTGCTGATCACCACCTGGCCCATGATTCTCATTGTGCTGCTCGTGGCCTTCATCGACACGTTCGCGGACTTCCGCGGACGACTGGCCCGCAGCCACTGACAAGAGGTTTACGAGAATGGACGTCATTCTGCTCGACAAGATTGGCAAGCTGGGCGCTCTGGGTGACCAGGTCACCGTCAAGCCCGGTTATGGCCGCAACTATCTGGTGCCCTACGGTCTGGCCGTGCCGGCCACCAAGGACAACATCGAGGCATTCCAGGCCCAGCGTGCCGAGCTCGAGGCCGAGGCCGCCGAGCGCAAGGCCGTAGCCGAGTCGCGTGCCGAACAGCTCAACGATATCGAGCTGTCGCTGGTCGCCAAGTCAGGCGATGAGGGCAAGCTGTTCGGCTCCATCGGTCCGCGCGACCTGGCCGAGGCTATCTCCAGCGCCGGAATCGAGGTCGCCAAGAGCGAAGTGCGTATGCCGCAGGGCCCGATCCGCCAGACCGGCGAGTACGACATCAACCTTCACTTGCACGCCGAAGTCGATGCCACCGTCCGTGTGGTGGTCGTGGCTGAGTAAGGCTAGCGCGACGGCACCCCCTGGCGGGCGTGCCTCGGCAAGGGAGGGGGCGAGGAGACAATCCTCGCCCCCTTTTCGTTACATCAATTTGCGTCGTCGTCTTGCTTCGGGCATGGGGTCGGTGCGTGCCATCGCGTAGAATGAGCCTGCCCCTTTCACCCTGAAGGTCCGCGCCCCATGAATGACTCCCTCACCCTCGATCGGGAAACCGCCGCTCTCAAGGTGCCACCGCATTCAGTGGAGGCCGAACAGTCCGTGCTCGGTGGCCTGATGCTCGATAATCAGGCCTGGGATAACGTGGCCGAACGCCTGATGGCGGATGACTTCTATCGTTATGAGCACCGCCTGATCTTCAACGTCATGTCGACCCTGGCGGAGGCAGAGCGTCCTCTGGACGTGGTGACCCTATCCGAGGCGCTGGAGGGGCGCGACCAGCTTGATACCGTGGGTGGATTGGCCTATCTGGCGGAGCTGGCCCGCAGCACACCCTCGGCGAGCAATATCCGAGCCTATGCCGACATCGTCCGCGAGCGCGCTACCCTGCGCAAGCTGATCCGTGTATCCAGCCAGATCGCCGATGGCGCCTTCAGCCCTCAGGGGCGCCCTGCTGACGAACTGGTCGATGAGGCCGAGCGGCTGGTGTTCCAGATCAGCGAGGAGCGCCCCAAATCGGGAGGGCCGATCGGCATGAGCGAGCTGCTGACCAAGGCGGTGGATCGCATCGACGAGCTGTTCAATATGCAGGGCGAGATGACAGGGCTTTCCACTGGCTTCCGAGACCTGGACGAGATGACCTCGGGTTTGCAGCCCTCGGACCTGGTGATCGTTGCCGGTCGGCCCTCCATGGGCAAGACCACTTTCGCCATGAACCTGGTCGAGCATGCGGTGATTTCCAGCGATAGGCCAGTGATGGTGTTCTCCATGGAGATGCCCGCGGACTCGCTCATGTTGCGCATGCTCTCCTCGTTGGGGCGTATCGACCAGACTCGGGTACGTACCGGTCAGCTGGAGGACGAGGATTGGCCGCGGTTGACCTCGGCAGTCAACCTGCTCAAGGACAAGCAGCTGTTCATTGATGATACCGCAGCATTATCACCCGGCGAGATTCGCTCTCGCGTCCGTCGTGTGGTCCGTGAACAGGGCAACCTGTCGCTGATCATGGTCGATTACCTGCAGCTGATGCAGATCCCCGGCTTCTCGGAGAACCGCACCGGCGAGATCTCCGAGATTTCCCGCTCGCTCAAGGGCATCGCCAAGGAGTTCGGGTGTCCGGTGGTAGCGTTGTCCCAGCTCAACCGCTCCCTGGAGCAGCGCCCCAACAAGCGACCGGTGATGTCGGACCTTCGCGAGTCCGGTGCCATCGAGCAGGATGCTGATATCATCGGCTTCGTCTATCGTGACGAGGTCTACAATCCGGATAACCCTGACAATCAGGGACTGGCCGAATTCATCATCGGCAAGCAGCGTAACGGTCCCATCGGCACCGTGCACATGGCGTTCATCGGCAAGTACACCCGCTTCGAGGACCTGGCACCGGACAGCTATCGCGAGGCTTTCGGCGAGTAAGACCGCTCTTGAGTCCCGTGGCCGGCCCCGTATAATGCCGAGCCCTCGTATCACACAGGAAGGAGGCACCATGGCAGGCGGATTCCGACGCAGCAATCGCCAACGCACCCCCAAGCTCGAGGGGCGCGGAGAGCTTCAGTCGATGGAGCGTGAAGGCCCCTTCAAGGAGTGGTTGGGCATGCCCGATCTCTATCGTTACCACCTGGTGGTGGACGGCGAGGCCTACAGCTACCAGACCGAGGACGCCGAGCTGCCGGTTCAGGTGGGCGACCGGGTGGTGTTCCGCTACAAGGAGACCAAGGCCGGCAACTGGGTGGACCGCAATTCCCTGGGTAAGGCGATCGACCCCTCCGAATATCAGTAGGTCCGGAACCTGACGATATGGTCAGGGTCACAGCAAGGTAACGTCGACGACACGATACTGTCATCGGGTGCAGTCAGGCTGTGCCTGATCGTGTATCTCGACATCATCGACCCGGACATCAGGAGGCAGGAGCCATGGAATTCCAGGAACTGAAAGCCTTCGTGGCGAGCCACGACAACTTCGAAATTCGCGTGATCGGTCATGCCGGCAACCGGTTCTACCAGGTTGAACTGGAGGACGTGGAGGGGCAACGCCACATGCTGACCCGTGCCGCCAAGCCGATGCTTTTCCGCTCGCTGGATGATGTCTATCTGGAGCTCAAGCGCGTCGGCATTCACCGCGCCTACCTGGTTCAGCAGGTGCCTCACGATGAGGTCACCGGGCGTGAGACCCACTACCAAGATCCGCTGACGTCACGCATGCCGTTGGTCTTCTGAACCTCCCCCTACCGCCGCCTTTCCAGCCAGCGCCCCAGGCGCAGACGGCGGCGGGCAAACCACCGATATCCTGCATCCATCATGCCCGCCACCCCTGGCAGGGTGCTCAGCCACACCAGCCGTCGATAGCCCAGCACCGCATAGAGCGCCCGGCTGGCCTCCATGCCGATGTACCAGCGGTTTTCTGCGTCGCGGACGTGTAACCGGCCCATCATCGCCTCGAAACTGGTGCCAAGCGCTGCAGCGTCGAAACCCGTTGCCTGTATATCCACCAGCCTGACTCGTGCGCGGTGCGGGTGGCGCCCCAGCCAGGCCACCTCGTGCTGGCACAGCGGGCAGTGACCGTCGTGATAGAGGGTCACCGGGGCGCGGGCCTCGAGAGGCTCACCTCTTGTCATGGCGTCGTCTCCTGAGTGGCGTCATAGCCCGCTAGGTGCTCGCCCTGCCCATAGGCCGGCGCGGTCTCGAGTTCCGCCAGGAAGGCCGCGGCTTGCTCGCGCATGGCCGCGCGCTTGTCGTCTTTCATGCGTCGGAGGCTGCCGTAGATCAGCGACATTCGCGGATTACCGCTCAGGGTATCGGCATGACGTTCGAGAAAGGCCCAGTAGAGGCTGTTGAAGGGGCAGGCATCGGGGCCCGTGGCCTGTTTCGGGTCGAAGCGGCAATGCCGACAGTGATCCGACATGCGATCGATGTACTTTCCTGAAGCACAGTAGGGCTTTGAGCCCATCAGCCCCCCATCGGCGTGCAGCACCATGCCAAGGGTGTTGGGCAGTTCTACCCATTCGCAGGCATCGGCATAGACGGCCAGGTACCAGTCGCAGAGTGCCGCGGGCGCTACGTCGCAGAGCAGCGCGAAGTTGCCGGTGACCATCAGCCGCTGAATATGGTTAGCATAGGCATGATCGTGGGTCATCTCGATGGCGCGCTTCAAGCAGTGTAGTTCGGTGTCACCACTCCAGAAAGCAGCCGGCAGGCAACGCCCTGCCCCCAGGGCATTGCGACGCTTGTAGTCGGGCATCCGCGTCCAGTAGAGACCGCGCACATACTCGCGCCAGCCCAGCACCTGGCGTATAAAGCCCTCCACCGAGTTGAGGGGGGCACGTCCCTCGAGGTACTCCCGCTCGACCGTCTCGCACACCTCGTGGGGCGAGAGGAGGCCAATATTGAGGGCCGCTGAGAGTCGAGAGTGAAAGAGAAAGGGCTCGGCGTCGCTGATCGCGTCCTGAAAGCGGCCAAAGTCGGGGAGCAGATGCTCAAGGAAGTGGCGCAGGTCTACCAGGGCCTCACGACGCGTTACCGGCCAGTGAAAGTGCTCCAAGGAGCCGAAATGCTCGGCGAAATGCTCTGTCACCAGTGACAGCACTTCTCGAGTGACGGCGTCATGGCGGTGACGCGGCGGGTCGGGTATGGCCAGCGCCTGGGGCAGCGGCTCGCGGTTGTCATGGTCAAAGTTCCACTGGCCACCGGCCGGCGTGTCATCCTCCATCAGCAGGCCGGTGCGGCGGCGCTGCTCGCGGTAGAAATGCTCCATGCGCGGTGCCTTGCGGCCCTCGGCCCAGGCGGCGAACTCCTCCGGCGTCGTGAAGAAGCGGTCATCCTCGATCAGGCGCCAGGGCAGGGAGGCATCCTGACGCTCGCGCATCGTCTGCCACAGCCGCCATTCGCCGGGGCGCACCACCTGCACCTCGTCGCAGTCGTAGACGTTGGCCAGCCGTTCCGCTTCCGCGATCAGCGCCTGAGTATTGTCGGGGTCGTCCAGGGCGCTGTAGTGGACGTGATGACCCCTCTCGCGAAGCTCGGCGGCGAAGTGGCGCATGGCGGACAGGATCAGGGCGATCTTCTGAGGGTGGTGGGGGACATAGGTGCCCTCCATGGACACCTCGCACAAGGCGATCACCGCGTCGTCCGGCAGGTCGCGCAGGCTGGCCATGTCGTGGCTCAGCTGGTCGCCGAGCAGCAGCGCAAGCGGTCGGGGCATGAGATTTCTCTCTAGTTATACAAATATCTTTAATAGTACAACTTTATATCACCCCAGGCGAGCAGACTGATAGACTAGAATACATCGTCTCATCGACCCAAGGAGCTCCCGCATGACCCCTCCGAACCCGGACAAGGCCTCCCCCGACCTGGACTCACCGGGCAGGGGCCGGCTGGCCCATGCCCCGGCCGACCACCCGCCGGTGGCCAAGCCCAAGGTTGGCGTAGTGCTCGCCAACCTGGGTACGCCGGATGCCACCGACTACTGGTCAATGCGCCGCTACCTGAGCGAGTTCCTTTCTGACAAGCGGGTGGTCGACTATGCGGACTGGAAGTGGCAGCCGCTGCTGCAGTTGGTCATCCTCTCGCGGCGCCCCTTCAAGTCCGGTGAAGCCTATCGCGGTATCTGGAACATCGAGAAGAATGAAAGCCCACTTCTGACCATTACCCGGGAGCAGACCCGCAAGATCGCAGCTGGGCTTCACGAGCAGCATGGTGAGAACGTGGTGGTGGACTTCTGCATGCGCTACGGCAATCCCTCCACCGACAGCGTGCTGACTCGCCTGCAGGCCGCTGGCTGCGAACGCATTCTCTTCTTCCCGCTCTATCCGCAGTACGCTTCGCCGACCACGGCCACGGCCAACGATCAGGCCTTTCGTACCTTGATGAAGCTCAAGTGGCAGCCAGCGATCCGCACTGTGCCCGCCTATTTCGAGCACCCTGCCTACATGGATGCCCTGGCGAACTCCGTGCGCGAGGCGTTCGACGCCGCCGAGATGCCACCCGAGGTGCTGGTCGCCTCCTATCATGGGGTGCCCAAGCGCTATCTGCTGGAAGGTGACCCCTACCACTGCCAGTGCCAGAAGACTACACGCTTGCTTCGAGAGCGGCTGGGCTGGGAGGAGGATGCAATCCAGACCGCTTTCCAGTCCAAGTTCGGACCCGAGGAGTGGGTGGGACCGGCGACCGTAGAGCACGTCGCCGAGCTGGCCCGCCTGGGCAGGAAGCATATCGCCGTGATATCGCCGGCCTTCTCCTCCGATTGCGTTGAGACCCTGGAGGAGATCGAGGAGGAGATTCGCGAGAGCTTCCTCGAGGCCGGCGGCGAGACCTTCACTTATATCCCCTGCCTGAATGACCGAGAGGATCATATTGCCGCGCTGCTCTCGATCATCGACAACGAGCTGGGCGGCTGGCTCTAGATCTGTCAGCCCCTTACCACCCAGCCTCGGGCCCGCCAACGGCCCGCCTGACACGTGTCAGCCGTGGCCGCGATCGGGGTGGGGCACCGGCTTCTCGCCGACCTCCTCGTTGCGCAGCTCGGGCGGGGTACCGCGCGTCTTGTCCTCGTGTCGCAGTTGCAGGTGCAGGCCGGTCTTGGCCAGCAGGTGGGCGCTGACCGGGGCGGTGATGAACAGGAACAGCGTGATCAGCATCTCCTGGATGTCGGGCTTGCCATCGATCACCCAGAAATAGAGCATCGAGGCCACCAGCATGCAGCCGATCCCCAGGGTGGTGGCCTTGGTGGGCCCGTGCAGGCGCATGTAGAAGTCGCGCAGGTGGGCCATGCCCAGCGAGCCGATGAAGGCGAAGGCGCCTCCGGCGACCAACAGGAAGGCGATCACGCCCTCGAGGAACACGTACAGCGTCATGGGGCCTCCTATTCGATGATATCGCCGCGCAGCAGGTACTTGCAGACCGCCACGGTGCTGATGAACCCGAGCATGGCGATCAGCAGCGCCGACTCGAAGTAGGTCTTGGTGTTCAGCCACAGTCCCATCAGCACGATCAGCGCGATGGAATTCACGTACATGGTGTCGAGCGCGAGGATCCGGTCTGGCATGTCCGGCCCTATCGTCAGGCGGTAGACGTTGAGCAGCAGGGCCGCCACCACCAGGGCCATGCTGGTCCACAGGGCAATGTCTAGCATTCGTAGATCTCCTTCAGCGGCCGCTCGTAGCGTTCGCGGATATGCGCGATCAGCTCCGCTTCGTCCTCCACATCCAGGGCATGGATCAGCAGGGTCCGGCCGTCCAGGCGCAGGTTGGCCGATACCGTGCCCGGCGTCAGGCTGATGGTGTTGGCCAGCAGGGTGATGGTGAAGCGGTCCTCCAGCATCAGCGGGTATTCGACGAAATGCGGGCGCAGCCGGCGCCAGGGATTGACGATCAGCCAGGCCACCTCGATGTTGGCGACGAGGATGTCGCCGAGTACACGCAGCACGAAGCGCAGCAGCTTCCAGGGCCGGGCCACATGCGGCTGGGCATCCCAGAAGCGGTGGGTGGCCAGCGGGATCACCACGGCAAGGACGGTGCCCAGCAGGAGCTGGCCGAAGGCGGTGCTGCGCACCAGCAGCAGCCACACTGCCAGCAGCAGGATCGACAGCAGTGGGGTCGGCAACCAGGGACGGGGCTTGATCATGGCGTGCCTCCGGCATCGTTCATCAGGGCGTTGACCACCACCTGGGGGTTGGCCAGTTGGTCGGCGGTGGCCCGGGTATAGTCACTCACCGGGCCGGCCAGGGCCACCAGCAGAGGCGAGGCACCCAGCAGCCAGGCGACCCCGAACCACTGGCGTCGAGGCAGGGGCAGGCCCATCGGCTCCCCTTGGCTGCGCCAAAACAGCGTGGAGCCTGCGCGGGACAATGCAATCAGCGCGCACAGGCCGGTGCCCAGCAGGAGCGGCCACAGCCACGCGCGCTGGCCCCCCTCGGCCGAGGCCATCAGCAGGGCCTTGCCGATGGCCCCGGAGAGCGGGGGCAGGCCGGCCACCGCTACGGCGCCGATGAAGAACAGCCCGGCCAGCCAGCCGCCCTGGTGCAGGGGGCGCCCCCTGACCAGGCGAGTGCCGGCCTTGCCGCGCTGCAGGCCGATCAGCTCGGCCAGCAGGAAGAGCCCGCCGGTGATCAGGGTGGTGTGCACCAGGTAGTAGAGCAGGGCGGAGACGGCGGCCGGCGAGCCCATGCCGATGCCGGCCAGCAGGGTGCCGACCGAGACCAGCACCAGATAGGCCACCAGCAGGCGCAGGTCCCGGGCGGCCAGCACGCCGACCCCGGCCGCCACCAGGGTGCCCAGCGATAGCCACCACACCCAGGCCTGCTCGAGGTTCGCCAGTGGCCCGGCATGATCGCCGAAGACCAGCGAATAGACGCGCAGGATGGCGTAGATGCCGACCTTGGTCATGATGGCGAACAGCGCCGCCACTGGCGCCGGGGCGGCGGCATAGGCCCGCGGCAGCCAGAAATAGAGCGGCAGTATCGCCGCCTTGAGACCGAACACCACCAGCAGCATCAGGCCGCCGGCGGTCACCAGCCCGGCCCGCTCGGCGGGCAGCTCGCCGAGGCGCACTCCCATGTCGGCCATGTTGAGGGTGCCGGTGGCGCCGTAGAGCACGCCCACGGCGATCAGGAACAGCGAGGAGCCGGCCAGGTTGAGCACTACGTAGTGCACCCCGGCCTTGATGCGTGCCTTGCCGCCGCCGTGCAGCAGCAGGGCGTAGGAGGCCAGCAGCAGCACCTCGAAGAATACGAAGAGGTTGAACAAATCACCGGTGAGGAAGGCCCCGTTGATGCCCATCAGCTGCCACTGGAAGAGGCCATGGAAGTTGCTGCCGCGTTCGTCGTCGCCGGCACAGGCGAACACCACCGCCCCCAGGGCGAGCACCGCGGTGAGCAGCACCATCAGCGCCGAGAGGCGGTCGAGCACCAGCACGATGCCGAAGGGCGGCTGCCAGTCGCCCAGCGCATAGTAGGTGATCTCGCCGCTGGCGGCACGGGCCACCAGGGCGATGCCGACCACCACCAGCAGTGCCGTCGCCACGACACCGACCAGGCGCTTGGCCCGGGTGGCCCCCTGGCGGCGATAGAGCAGCAGGATGCCGGCAACCAGCGGCAGCACTACGGGCAGGACGATCAGATGCTGCATCACGGGCGGCCCTCCCCGTCTTCATGCTTGCGGCCGTCGACATGGTCGTTGCCCGCCTCACTGCGGGCGCGCATGGCCAGGATCACCACGAAGGCGGTCATGGCGAAGCCGATCACGATGGCGGTGAGCACCAGCGCCTGGGGCAGCGGGTCGGCATAGTCCGCCGGCCCGTCGAGAATGGCGGCCCCGTCGGTGGTCAGCCCGCCCATGGAGAACAGGAAGAGGTTGACCGCATAGGAGAGCAGGGTGAGGCCGACCACCACCGGGAAGGTGCGGCCGCGCAGGACCAGATAGAGCCCGCAGGCGGTGAGCACGCCGGTGGTGGTGGCGTAGAGGCTTTCCATCAGCGTTTCTCCTTGCCGGGTCGTGAGGTGGGAGGGATATCGGAGCTGCCGGCAGCTTCCTTGGCTGGACGGTGTGGGGTGGTGACCTTGCCCAGATTGGCGAGGATCATCAGCGTAGCCCCCACTACGGCCAGGTAGACGCCGAGGTCGAAGAGCATGGCGGTGGCCAGCTCGAACTCGCCGACCAGCGGCAGGTGGACGTGACTGAACGCCGAGGTCAGGAAGGGGTGGCCGAACAGCCAACTGCCCAGCCCCGTGAGGGTGGCGATGGCCACCCCGGCGATCGCTACCGGCTGGTAAGGGAAGTCGAGGCGCTGCTGGGTCCACTCCACGCCGCGGGCCATGTAAAGCAGTATCAGCGCCACGGCGGTGACCAGCCCGGCGATGAAGCCGCCGCCGGGCTGGTTGTGGCCGCGCAGGAAGATGAACGCCGACACCAGCAACGCCAGCGGCAGCAGCGCCATGGAGATGGAGGTGAGGATCGCCGGATAGCGGTCCGGCGACCAGAGGCGGCCCTCGCCGTCGCTGTGTGGCATGAACAGCCGCAGCCGGTTGAGCAGCTTGAAGATCGCCAGGCCCGCCAGCGCCAGCACGGTGATCTCGCCCAGGGTATCGAAGCCCCGGAAGTCCACCAGGATGACGTTGACCACGTTGTGGCCGCCGCCGCCAGGTACGCTGTTCTCCAGGAAGAAGCCTGAAATGGGCGCATTGTCCCGCGTCAGCACCGCATAGTTGAGGCTGCCGACCACCATGCCCAGGGCGCCGGCCAGTACTAAGTCGCGCAGGTTGCGGCGATGCGAAGATTCCCGGGGCGTCTTCTGGGGCAGGAAGAACAGCGCCAGCATCAGCAGGATCATGGTCACCACCTCCACCGAGAGCTGGGTCAGTGCCAGGTCGGGCGCGGAGAAGCGGGCGAAGGTCAGGGCGACCACCAGACCGACCACCGAGAGCATCAGTAGCGAGATCAGGCGATAGCGATGGGTGACGGCGGTGCCGATGCCGCCGAAGATCAGCAGGCCGGCCCCCAGCAGCAGGATGCCGTCCACGGGCTGGTTGCCCTTGCTGCCGGTGAGCAGCGGCATGCCGGCCAGGCCCAGCCCCCCCATCAGCAGGGCGGCGAGGAGCAGCCAGGTCATGTAGCGCTGCAGCGAACCACCGTCGAACCAGGCCAGGCCCGCCTCGGCGCCGCGTCCCAGCCGTTGTATGGCGGCCTCGAACACCTGGCGGGCATCCACCGGGCGGAATACCTTGAGGAAGCGGCGCAGGTCGGGATGGCGCCAGTAGGTCGCCACCCCAGCGACCAGCGCCACCAGGCTCATCAACAGCGGCAGATTGAGGCCGTGCCAGAGCGCCAGGTGGAAGTCGAACGCCTCGCCCAGCACTGGCACCAGGGCCAGGCCCAGCAGCCCCTCCGCCAGCACGGGGGCCAGGCCCACCACCACGCACAGCACCACCAGCAGCACCACCGGGGCGCGCATCAGCCAGGGCGGCTCATGGGGCGACCTGGGCGGAGCCTCGCGGGCAGGCTTGAAGAACACCGCATGCACCAGGCGCAGCGAGTAGGCCACCGAGAGGACGCCGCCCAGGGTCGCCAGCACCGGCAGCAACCAGCTCAGCCCACCCAGCACCGGGCTCGCCAGGGTCTCGGTGAAGAACATTTCCTTGGACAGGAAGCCGTTGAGCAACGGCACCCCGGCCATGGCGGCCCCTGCCACGCTGGTCAGCGCCGCGGTGACCGGCATGGCACGGCGCAGGCCGCCGAGGCGTCTCAGCTCGCGAGTGCCGGCCTCGTGGTCGATGATACCCGAGCACATGAACAACGCCGCCTTGAAGGTGGCGTGATTGAGGATGTGGAAGAGGGCCGCGAGCACGGCCATGGGCGTACCGATCCCCAGCAACACGGTGATCAGTCCCAGGTGACTGACCGTGGAGAAGGCCAGGATGCCCTTGAGGTCGGTCTTGAGCAGGGCGAACCAGGCGCCGTAGAGCAGGGTGGCCATGCCGACCAGCGAGACGGTCACCGACCAAAGCTCGCTGCCGGCGATAGCCGGGTGCAGCCGCGCCATCAGGAAAATGCCGGCCTTGACCATGGTCGCCGAGTGCAGATAGGCGGAGACCGGGGTGGGGGCGGCCATGGCATGGGGCAGCCAGAACTGGAAGGGAAACTGCGCCGACTTGGTGAAGGCGCCGAGCAGTACCAGCCCCAGCATCAGAGGGTAGCGGGGGTCGGCCAGGATGATTTCACCGCTGGCCAACACCTCGTCCATGGCATAGCTGCCGACCATGTCGCCCAGCAAAAGCAGGCCGGCGAGCAGCGCCAGGCCACCGGCGCCGGTCACGGTCAGCGCCATGCGCGCCCCCTTGCGGGCATCGCTGCGGTGCGACCAGAAGCCGATCAGCAGGAACGAGGAGATGCTGGTGAGTTCCCAGAAGAGCCACAGCAGTAGCAGGTTGTCGGCCATCACGATGCCGACCATGGAAGCCATGAACAGGATCAGGTAGGCATAGAAACGCCCGAAGGGCTCCTCCGGCGACAGGTAGTAGTGCGCGTAGAGCAGGATCAGCAGGCCGATCCCGATGATCAGCAGGTTGAACAGCAGCGACAGGCCGTCCAGCCGGAAGGCCAGGTCGAGGCTCAGGGTGGGCACCCAGTCCACGGCGAAGCGCAGTGCCTCGCCGGCGGACAGGGCCGGCAGCTGGCCGAGGGTCAACAGCAGGGCCAGCGCGGGCAGCAGCGCAGTGGCCAGGGAGCAGAAACGTCGCCCGCGTTGCTCGGTGAACGCGGGCACCAGCACCCCCAGCAAGGGCAACAGGGCTATCCACAGTAATGTCATCGATCGGTCATCCTGCGAGAGTCCGGAAACGGGGAGGGCACAGCGTGCCCGCGGGACAGGATGGCGCAAGCGGCATGCGGTCGCACCCCCGTCCCTGGGTCGGGGTGCCCCCCCCATGGCTTGGTTCTCTCCACTCTAACGCAAAGGGAACTCGCTCGCCGCCTCCTTGCCTTTCAACACCTTGTCTCTATAGAGTTGATCGGTCGACGCGCTAGGGGCGGCGATGGTCCCGCGAACGCCGTCATGACAGGGGGGCGCCTGATGCAACTTGCCGTGCTGGGAGGCTTCGTGGTGGCGGGGATGGCCCCGCTGCTGCATCACTGGTTCGGGGCCCGGGCGCCGCTGGTGATGGCCCTGCTGCCCGTCTCCCTGGCGGCCTGGCTACTCGTCCAGTGGCCAGCGGTCGCCTCCGGCGAGGTCCTGCTGCTGGAGTGGGCCTGGGTGCCGGGGCTCGATATCACCCTGACCTTCCTGATCGACGGTCTCGCCTGGCTGTTCGCCATGCTGATCACGGTGATCGGTGCCCTGGTGCTGATCTACTCGGGGGAGTACCTGCGTGGCCATCGCGACCTGCCGCGCTTCCTGGTGGTGATCACCGCTTTCATGATGTCGATGCTTGGCCTGGTGCTGGCTGACAACCTGGTCACGCTCTTCGTATTCTGGGAATTGACCAGCATCACCTCCTACCTGCTGATCGGCTTCAACCATACCGACCTCGCCGCCCGCAAGGCGGCCCTCCAGGGGCTCTTCGTCACCGTGGGCGGCGGCCTGGCGCTGCTTGCCGGGTTCGTCATGCTCGCCATTGCCGGCGATAGCGGGTCGCTGGTCGAGCTGACCCGCCGCGGTGAACTGCTGCGCGAACATGCGCTTTATGCGCCGATACTGGTCTGTGTACTGCTGGGCGCCTTCACCAAGTCGGCGCAGTTTCCCTTTCACTTCTGGTTACCCAACGCCATGGCGGCGCCTACGCCGGTCTCCGCCTATCTGCACTCGGCGACCATGGTCAAGGCGGGTGTCTACCTGCTTGCCCGCCTGCATCCGGCCCTGGGCGGTACCGATGGCTGGGTGATCACCCTCTCGTTGGTGGGCGCGTTGACCATGGCCACCGGCGCCTTCATGGCGATCCAGCACACCAACGTCAAGAAGCTGCTGGCCTACTCCACGGTAATGGCGCTGGGCACCCTGACCATGCTGCTGGGCATCGGCACCGAAGGGGCGCTGGTCGCCTTCGTGGCCTTCCTGCTGGCCCACTCGCTCTACAAGGGGGCGCTGTTCATGGTGGCCGGCATCCTCGACCATGAGATCGGCACCAAGGATGTCACCGCCATGGGGGGGCTGCGTCGGGTGATGCCGCTCACCGCCGTGGTGGCCGGGCTCGCCGCCTTGTCGCTGGCCGGGTTGCCCCCCTTGCTGGGCTTCGTGGGCAAGGAGCTGATGTTCGCATCGGTGCTCGAGGCGTCCGCCTGGCGCCCGCTGATCCTGCTGCTCGCCTTCACGGCGGCCTTCCTCACCCTGGCCGTGGCGGCCATCGTCGCCCTGCGCCCCTTCTTCGGTGCGCCCCGCGAGACTCCCCGGGCGCCCCATGAGGCGCCGCATGCCATGCTTGCAGGGCCCGCTCTGCTGGCTGTGCTGTCGTTGCTGTTCGGTCTGGCGCCGGGCCTGCTCGATCCCCTGGTGAGTGCCACCGTGGCGGGTATCCGGGTGGCGCCGGGGGTGACTCTTGTCGAGGCGCACCTCGCGATTTGGCACGGCATCAATCTGCCTCTGCTACTGTCGCTGGCAAGCCTGCTGCTGGGGCTGCTGGTTTACCGCTACTGGGATCGCCTGCGGGCAGTGCTGGCTCGCCTCGAGCCGCTCATGGCCCGCGGCCCGGAGGCCGGCTACGAGGCGCTGATGGCGGGCATGGTGGCCTTTGCTGGCTGGCAGACGCGCATGTTGCAGAATGGGCAACTCCGCAACTATCTGGTGATGACCCTGCTGGTGCTGGTGGGCCTGGTCGGCCACGCGCTCTTCTTCCGACACACCCTCGAGTTCGACTTTGCCCTGTCGCTCTACCTCCATGAAACCGTTGTCGCCGGCCTGATGATCGCCGGTGCCGTGGCAGCCTGCGTGATGCGCTCGCGCCTGGCGGCGGTGGCGGCGCTTGGCGTCATGGGCTTCTCCATCGCGCTGACCTTCGTGCTGTTCAGCGCCCCGGACCTGGCGATCACCCAGCTGCTCGTGGAGACTCTGACGGTGATTCTGCTGGTGCTGGTGCTGTTCCGTCTGCCGCGCTTCGCCACCCTCTCCACGCCCGTGGAGCGACTTCGTGACCTGGCGGTGGCGAGTCTTACCGGCGGAATGATTACCCTGCTGATGCTCTCGGTGTTGTCCGGCGAGCGGCTGCCGCGGATCTCGGATTACATGGTGGCGAACAGTCAGCCGCTGGGTCACGGCCACAACATCGTCAACGTCATCCTGGTGGACTTTCGGGCGCTGGATACGCTGGGCGAGATGTTCGTGCTGGCGCTGGCGGCCATCGGCGTCTATGCCATGCTGCGCTTCCATGCCGAGGAGTACGATGCCCGGCACCATGTGCCGCCGCCGGAGCGAGACGATGGTTAGATCGGGCACCCTGATTCTAAAGGCCGCGGCGCGACTGCTGCTGCCGCTGCAGCTGCTCTTTTCGCTGTTTCTGCTGCTGCGCGGGCATGATGAACCGGGGGGCGGCTTCATCGCTGGCCTGGTGGCGGCGGGCGCCTTCGCGCTCTATCTCTTCGCCTATGGGCGGCGAGCTCTGAAGGCGATGCTCAAGGTGTCGCCCCGTGACCTGGTCGCCATGGGGTTGCTGCTCGGGGTGCTCTCGACGCTGCCGGCCTGGTGGGTCGACGAGCCTTTCTTCACCGCCCAGTGGTGGACCATCCCCGTCATCGACTTCAAGGCCTCGACGCCACTGATCTTCGATATCGGCGTCTACCTGGTGGTGGTGGGCTCGGTGCTCACGGCGATCACTGCCCTGGTCAAGACGGATCAGGAAGACGACGAACGCTGAGGAGGCTCCATGGAACCCTTGATGGCCATCACGATCGGCATCCTGTTCGCTGCTGCCATCTACATGATGCTGCGCCGTTCCATCGTCAAGCTGGTGATCGGGCTGATGCTGCTCTCCAACGCCGCCAACCTGTTGATCTTTGCCACAGCGGGCATGATTCGCGGCGCACCGCCGCTGGTGCCGAAGGGTCTGAGCGCACCCGAGGGTGCGGTGGCCGACCCGCTGCCTCAGGCACTGGTGCTCACCGCCATCGTCATCGCCTTCGGGGTATTGTCGTTCGCTGTGGTGCTGGTGCGCCGTGCCTGGGAGATCGTGCGTGCCGATGACCTGGACAAGATGAAGGATACCGACACGTGAATCCCCAGATCGCGCTGCCCATCCTTATCCCGCTGATGGCGGGTGCCGTGTCGCTGGTATTCTGGCGCTCCCGGAGCATGCAGCGGTTTGTCGCCGTGGCCGGAACCGCCGGCCTGCTGTTGACCAGCCTGTGGCTGCTGGCCACGGTCAATCGCGACGGCATTCTGGTGATGCAGATGGGCGGCTGGCCCGCGCCCTTCGGCATCAGCCTGGTCGCGGACCTGCTGGGGGCGATCATGGTGGTACTCACCGGCATCATCGGCTTCGCCGTGGCGCTCTTCTCGCTGGCCACGGTAGGGCGCGGTCACGAGGCCTACGGCTACTTCCCGCTGATGCACCTGCTGCTGGCCGGGGTCGCTGGCGCCTTCCTCACGGGGGATATCTTCAACCTCTACGTCTGGTTCGAGGTGATGCTGGTGGCATCCTTCGCGCTGTTGATCCTGGGCAGCGAGAAGGCGCAGATGGAGGGAGCGATCAAGTACGTCACCCTCAACCTGGTCTCCTCGGTGATCTTCCTGGTCGCGGTGGGGCTGCTCTACGGCATGGTGGGCACGCTCAACATGGCCGATATCGCCCGTCGCCTGGCGACCCTGGAAGACGACGGCATGGTCGATGTCCTGGCGATGATGTTCATGGTGGCTTTCGGCATCAAGGCGGCGGCCTTCCCGCTGTTCTTCTGGCTGCCTGCCTCCTACCACACACCGCCGGTGGCCGTCTCGGCGCTGTTCGCCGGCCTGCTGACCAAGGTCGGGGTCTATGCCCTGTTCCGAGTGTTCACGCTGATCTTCCACCAGAACCCGAGCTATACCCACGAAATCCTGCTGTGGGGGGCGGGATTCACCATGCTCTCCGGGGTACTGGGGGCGGCGGCGCAGTTCGAGTTCCGGCGCATCCTGTCATTCCATATTGTCAGCCAGATCGGCTACATGATCCTGGGACTGGCGCTGTTCACGCCGCTGGCGGTCATCGGCGGGGTCTTCTACATCATGCATCACATCATCGTGAAGACGAATCTCTTCCTGGTCAGCGGCATCGTCCATCGGTTACGTGGCACCTATCAGCTCAAGTCGCTGGGCGGCCTGTACCGCAGTCACCCCTGGCTGGCTGTGCTATTTCTGATTCCGGCGCTATCGCTGGCCGGCATGCCGCCTCTCTCGGGCTTCTTCGCCAAGTTCATCGTGATCCGCGCCGGCATCGAGGCCGAGGCCTACGGGGTGACCTTCATCGCCTTGCTGGTGGGCCTGCTCACGCTCTACTCGATGATCAAGATCTGGGCCGAGGTGTTCTGGAAGTCGACGCCGCCGGAAGGCGACATCGATCCCTATCCAGCGGTCAATTCGCGGGAGATGTGGCTCATGTCGGCGCCGGTGGTGGGACTGGCACTCTGCACCCTGTTCATCGGCCTCAATGCCCAGCCCATCTATGCCCTGGCCGAGGCATCCGCCGCCCAGCTGCTGGCGCCCGAGCGCTATATCGAGGCCGTGCTTGGCCAGGCCAGCGAGGTGACGCCATGATCGGGGCCGCCTGGAACCTGCTACTGGGCTTTGCCTGGATCGTGCTCTCCGGCGACTTCAGCGGCCGCAATCTGCTGGCCGGGTTGCTCTTCGGCTACCTTGTGCTGGCACTGATTCAGCCGCAGGTGCCGGCGCTGGCCGGGCATGCCCAGCGGCTACCGCGGTTGATCCGCTTCGTCGGCTTCTTCCTCAAGGAGCTGGTGATGGCCAACCTGAAAGTCTCCTACGACATCGTCACGCCGCCCTGGTACATGAAGCCGGGGGTGATCGCCATGCCGCTGAAGGCCAGCACCGAGTTCGAGATCGCTTTCGTCGCCAACCTGATCTCGTTGACGCCGGGCACCCTGAGCCTGGATGTGTCGGACGACCGTCGCGTGCTCTATATCCATGCCATGTTCCTGGACGACGAACCGGCGCTGAGGCGCAGTCTGGCGGAGCTGGAGCGCCGGGCGCTGGCGCTTTTCCATTAGTGAAAGGAGGTGAACACGTGTCGACCGTGATCCTGCTGAGCCTGGCGGTAATGGCCCTGGCACTGTGCCTGGCCTTCGTGCGGCTTTTCCGTGGTCCCAGCCTGCCGGACCGGGTGGTGGCCCTGGAGCTCTTCTCGTCGATCCTCGTCGGCATCATCGGGGTGATCGCCATCGCCACCGACGTGCCGAGCCTGCTGGACGTGGCCATCGTCATGGCACTGATGGCATTCATGGCCGCCATCGGCTTCGCCCGCTTTCTGGAACGCGGGGGCCCCCGGGATGATTGAGTTCCTGAAAGGCGGGCTCATCCTCGCCGGCGCGATCTTCATGTTTCTGGCGGCGCTCGGGGTGGTACGTCTGCCCGACCTGCTGACCCGCATGCACGCCACCACCAAGGCCGCGACCCTGGGGGCCACTCTGATCATGCTGGCGGTGGCAATGCACTTCGCCCAGGTTGCGGTGGTGGCGCGGGCCTTCGGCGTGATCCTCTTCATCATGATGACCGCACCGGTGGCGGCCCATGTGATCGGCCGGGCGGGCTACTTTGTCGGCTCCCGGCTGTGGAGCGGCACGGTGAAGGACGAGCTCAAGCCCAACTACGATCCCCTGACCCACGAGCTCAAGAGCGGCAGGGAGACCGAGGGTAACGCCCGGCGCGAACCCAAGGAGACCGACGCACCCTGAATCATCGCACCACCCTCTCGTTGAAGGCCGCCTCATGGCGGCCTTCTGCCGTGATGGGGGAACGTCAGGACTTTAAATTGTACATATATTGTACGATAATAAGAATCTGTCCATGATTATGGGGTTCCATCGTGCATCGCAAACATCACCTGCCCAGCAAGCCCTGCGGCCACTGCCGAAGACCCTTTGCCTGGCGGCGCAAGTGGATGCGCTGCTGGGAGGAGGTGCGCTACTGCAGTGAGCGCTGCCGGCGCGAGGCACGTCGCGCAGGAGTCACCCCATGAGCTTGACGCTGGTGTGGCTGCGCAGCGATCTGCGCCTGGCCGACAATCCCTTGTTCCACTTTTCAACGCCTCCCGAGTCATTGCTTTGCGTCTATGTGCTGGATGAGGCCTGGTTTGAATCCCTGCCTGGACTTGACGCATCACGGATGGGCGTGGCCCGCTTGTGCTTCCTGTGGGAGAGCCTGATCGCGCTGCGGGGAGAAATGCTCAAGCGCGGCAGCGACCTGCTGGTGCGCATCGGCAATCCCGTTGATGTGGTAGCGGAATTGGCCGGCGAGCACGATATCGATGAAGTGCGGGTGCGTGTCGATGCTGGCTGGGAAGAAAGAAGGGCCAACGAACAACTGGCCGAACGACTGGGCAGTGAGGTGACCCTGACATGCCTTGACGCGGGTACGCTGTTCGACGAAGCCTCTCTGCCCATGGCGATCGCCGATCTGCCCGCCGGGTTCTCGGCATTTCGTCGCAGGGTGGAGCGTGACTGGGCGGTACCCTGCGCCCTCCCGGCACCGGTGACCCTTCCCGGCTGGCCATCGAGTGCCCCGCGAGGCTTTCCCCCGCTGGGCAAGGTCTGCAGTCGGGCAGCTGCCTGGTCCCCGGATCCCCGTGGTGGCTTTGCCTTTGCCGGCGGTGAGGCGGCGGGTCGGGCACGGCTCGATCACTACCTGTGGGAGAGCGGCGCCGTGAGGTGCTACAAGCAGACCCGTAATGGTCTGTTGGGCACTGACTTCTCCACGCGGCTCTCACCCTGGCTGGCCCAGGGTTGCCTGTCGGCTCGCCAGGTACATGATGCGGTGCGCGCCTGGGAGGCCAGACACGGCGCCAACGACTCGAGCTACTGGGTGGTCTTTGAGCTCTTGTGGCGCGACTACTTCCACTGGGCGGCGCGGCAAGAGGGCGCATCTCTGTTCGGTAAGCGCGAGCTACCGGTAGCCAGCGACGGCTTTCGCGCCTGGTGCGATGGCCGTACCGGCCTTCCCTTCGTGGATGCCGCCATGGGCGAATTGGCCGCCACTGGCTGGCTATCCAATCGCGCGCGCCAGAATGTGGCCAGTTTCCTGGTTAATGAGCTGGAGGGCGACTGGCGCCTGGGCGCGGCCTGGTTCGAGCACTGCCTGATCGACCACGACGTGGCCAGCAACTGGGGCAACTGGCGCTACCTGGCCGGAAAGAGGTGCAATACCCGGCCGCGCACCCTGGACATCCATGATCAGGCCAGGCGCTACGATTCCGACGGCACCTATGCGGCCCTCTGGCAGGCGCCTGCCATCGCTGCCCATCTGGAGGGGCCGTGATGCGCGCCTCGATCCCATCGCTGTCGCTGTGGCTCGGCCTTGCCGGCCTGCTGCCCTTCCTGTTCACTGCGGCGGCGGCCTGGCTGGCCCCCGTGGCCTGGCAGGTGGTCTCGATCCAGGTCTTTCTTTACTACAGCGCGGTCATCCTGTCATTTCTCGGCGGGGTACAGTGG
>NZ_JAVLBC010000025.1:8652-21411 GCF_031581305.1 Halomonas sp. | reverse complement strand
CTTCATGTCGCAGGTGCCGCGGCCATAGAGCCGGCCATCGCCCTTGTCGACCAGGGTGAAGGGGTCGGTGGACCAGGGCTGGCCATCCACCGGTACCACGTCGGTATGGCCGGAGAGCACCACGCCGCCGGCAACGGCGGGGCCGATGCGCGCCAGGAGATTGGCCTTGCGGCCGTCGTCGCTCTCCACCCGCCAATGCGCCACGCCATGGTTGTCTAGCCAGCCCTCGACCCATTCGATCAAGGCCAGGTTGGAATCCCGCGAGACGGTGGCGAAGCCTACCAGGCGGTCGAGTATCTCGGCGGCGGTCATGATCAGGCTCCCGGGTAGTCGTGTCGGCCAAGCCTAACACGCCTGATCGGGCGGCTGGACCGCTCCTCTCCGGGCGATGGGTGGCTTATGCTGTGGGAAAGCCGCAGGAGACGACCATGGATTCACGGGTGGAAAAACGCGCCTCCGACGACTCGCCAGACGGTGAGTCATGCCGCAAGGGAGAGAAGCTCAGCGATCGGGTCTATGGCGACATCATTGATCGCATCATCAACCGCGATTTTGTGGAGGGCGAGCGTCTGCCCTCGGAAGAGCAGCTGGCGAGCTGCTACGGCGTGTCCCGCCCGATCGTGCGTGAGGCCTTGGCCCGACTGCGGGACGATGGCCTGGTCCGCTCGCATCGCGGCTCCGGCAGCTTTGTCCAGCGTCGCCCCGATCGCGCCATGCTCGAGTTTGCCCCGCTGGAGAGCCTGGCGGACATCCAGCGCTGCTTCGAGTTCCGGATCGCCGTCGAGCCCGAGGCCGCGCGCCTGGCGGCGCTCAAGGCCACGCGCGAGGACCGCGCGGCGCTCACCCAGGCGCTATCGCTGCTCGAACAGCGCATCCGCAACAACGCCCTGGGGGTGGATGCCGACTTCGGCTTCCACCTCGCCATCGCCAAGGCCACCCACAACCGCTTCTTTTCCGACACCCTGCTCTCGCTCGAGGCAGCGATCACCTATGGCCAGAAACTGGCACGGGGGCTGGGCCTGAGGCGCCCGGAGCATCATGTCCCGGAGGTCCAGCAGGAGCATCGCGACATCCACGACAGCATCCTGGCCGGCGATGACGAACGGGCCGGCCGCTGCATGCAGCGCCATCTGCGCAATTCGCGGCGGCGGGTCTTCGAGGGGTGAGTAACTTGACAACTTTTACAACTCGGCTAGCTTCAGATCAGGGCTTCAGCGGCGAGGGTCGAGGCGTTGAGGCCCGGTAGCCGGGTGGGACAACACCGACAACGAGAGGACTCGGTTGCCACGAGACGATTACGACACAACAACGTCTGGAGCAAGCCATGAAGTTCACGTACAAGAAGCTCGCGCTGGCCATGACGGCCGTCGCCGCCGTGGGGCTGGCCGGGGCCGCCCATGCCGAGTATCCGGAAGAGGACATCACCTACATCATCCCCTTCGATCCGGGTGGAGAATCGGACGTCACGGCACGCTTCCAGGAGCCGGTCCTGGAAGAGGAACTGGGCGTCTCGGTGAATGTCACCCATCGGCCTGGCGGCGGTGGGGCCGTGGCCTGGAGCGAATTCCAGAACAGCGCCGAGCCGGATGGCTACGAGATCATCGGCGTCAACATCCCGCATATCATCGGCCAGCCGATCCAGCGCAGCAACGCGGGTTACGAGACCGACGACTGGCGGATCGTCACCTTCTTCCACTCCACGCCCAATGCCCTGATCGTGCACAACGACAGTCCCTACGACACCCTCGAGGACCTCATCGAGGATGCCAGGGAGAACCCCGAGGCGATCACCCTGGGTGGCAGCGGTACCTACAGTGCCAACCACCTGGACATGCTGCGCTTCGAGAAGGAAGCCGACATCGATCTGACCTACATTCCCTTCTCCGGCACCGGACCGCTCAAGGGGGCGCTGGAGGGTGGCCATGTCGGCGGCATCTTCAACTACACCATGCTCGGCACCGAGATGGCCGACAGCGTCAAGGTGCTGGCCGTGGCCTCCGAGGAGCGCGTCAAGGCTCTGCCCGAGGCGCCCACCTTCAAGGAACAGGGCTATGACATCGTCGGCGGTGCCTATCGCGGCGTGGCGGTTCCCGAGGGGACCCCGGACGAGGTGGTCGAGACCCTCGAGGCGGCTTTCGCCGAGGCCAACCGTCAGATCGCCGAGAAGCAGGAGCCGCTGGGCTTCGTGATGGAATCCATCACCGGTGACGAGATCGACGAAGTGATCGGCATGCTTCGCGATGCCTATGGCCCGATCCTCGAGGATGCCGAGTAACCCTTCCTCCTGCCGCGGGGGCCGCTAGGCCCCCCCTTTCTTTCCTGACACTGCGGGGCCATGCGCGCATGGCCTCAGGTGGGGTGATGCATGGATATGCTCCTCGAGGCCCTGGCCTCCCTGTTGACCTTCGAGAGCGTCCTCACCGTCCTGGTGGGCGTTTCGGCGGGCCTCTTCATCGGTTCGATGCCGGGGCTCACGGCCACCATGGCGCTGGCGGTACTCCTGCCCTTCACCTTCTCGATGGAAGCCCTGCAGGGCTTGATGGCCCTGGGCGGGGTCTACATGGGTTCCATCTATGGCGGTGCCTTCACGGCCATCCTGATCAACACGCCCGGCACGCCCTCATCGATCGCCACCACCTTCGACGGCTATCCCATGGCTCGACAGGGCCGGGCTTATGAAGCCATCGCCGCCGCGACCATTGCCTCGGTCGCCGGGGGGATCATTGGCGTCATCTTTCTGCTGGTCCTGGCGCCCCCGCTGGCGCGATGGGCCGTGGCCTTCGGGCCATCGGAGATGTTCTGGGTAGCGATGCTGGGGCTGACCCTGGTCGCGAGCCTCTCCAGCGACTCCTTGCTCAAGGGGCTACTGGGCGGCTGCATCGGGATCATGCTCAGCACCATCGGCGTCTCGCCCGTGGGGGGCGAGACCCGCTTCATCTTCGACTATCCGCCGCTGCAGGGGGGCATTGAACTGATCGTGGCACTGATCGGCCTGTTCGTGATCCCTGAACTGCTGACCATGGCCGCCGAGGGCCGGGGGGCGCTCCCTGGACAGACGGAGCTGCGCAAGAAAGAAGTCTCCATCATCAGTATCGCCCGCCATATCTTCATCAAGCCGGTCAACCTGATCCGCTCCTGTTTGATCGGCCAGATCATCGCCATCATCCCCGGTGCGGGCGGTAACGTCACCAGCCTGGTGGCCTACAACGAGGCGCGGCGCTTCTCCAGTGACCCCAAGAGTTTCGGCAAGGGCAACGTCGATGGCGTGGTGGCCTCGGAGTCGAGCAACAACGTGATGGTGGCGGGCAGCATGGTGCCGCTGCTGACCCTGGGCATCCCGGGGGCGCCGCCGGATGCCATCATCCTCGGCGTGCTGTTGATGCACGGCCTGCGCCCGGGGCTCGACCTGTTCACCGAGTCCGGGGTGCTGACCAACGGTTTCATCCTCTCCATGGGGATGGCGGCCCTGCTACTGCTGCCGGTCGGGCTGCTCGGCGGACGGCTGATCCACCGCGTGGTGATTCGAACGCCCTATTATTTCCTGGTGCCGAGCATCGCCATGGTGACCATCCTGGGGACCTTTGCCCTGCGTAATAGCCTGCTGGATGTCGGCATCATGCTGATCCTGGGCACCGCCGGCTACTTCCTGCGTTTGATCGGCATCCAGCCCGCGCCCATCGTCCTTGGTCTGATCCTCGGCGGGATCGCCGAGGAGGGCTATGTGCAGACTCTGATGGCGGCGGTCGTCGATCCCATCCCCTGGTTGAGGTTGCTGCACAACCCACTCTCCATGGTGCTCGCTGGCATGGTGGTACTGGGGGCCGCGACCACGCTGGTGCCCATGTGGCTGGCGCGCAAGGGGCTGCTGGACAGGGTCGACGAGGATGACGGGAGGTCGCCATGATCCTGCGCCTCAACACCGATATCGCCGCGGGCACCGTCGGTCTGGTGTTCGCCGCCGTGCTCTGGCTGCCACGTGAGGAGATGGGGCGGCTGAGCATCATCTTCCCGCGGGCCATCCTGGTGCTCCTGTGCCTGATTGCGGTCGCTCTGATCGTCAAGGGCGTCATTCGTCCCAGTGGTCGTCAGGTCGAGATCACCGGCAGCCCCAGGCGGCTGTTCACCGTGATCGCCGGGTTCTTCCTCTGGTGGGGGCTGGTCGAGGTGCTGGGGTTCCTGGTGACTACGCTGGTCGCCTTCTTTTCCCTCACCTGGTACCTGGCCCGGGTCGAGACGCGGGTGACCTGGCAACGCCTGTTGAAGTGGACGCCGGTGATCCTGGGGCTGGTCATCGTCTTCTACCTGACCTTCAAGGAAGTACTCAACGTGCGCCTGCCGACGGGCTTGCTGTTCTAGGAGTCATTCATGAGAATCACCGATATTCGCGAGGCCCGCGTGTCGATCGCCTCCGACATCGCCAACGCCTACATCTCGTTCGCCACCATGGACGTTTCCATCCTGGCCATCTACACCGATGCGTGGGTGGAGGGTCGTCAGGTGGTCGGCTATGGCTTCAATTCCAACGGTCGCTATGCCCAGAGCGGGCTGCTGCGCGAGCGCTTCCTGCCGCGCCTGCGCGACGCCGAGCCGGTCGCGCTGCTCGATGACAGCGGCCACAACCTGGATCCCTTCAAGGTGTGGTCGGTATTGATGGCCAACGAGAAGCCCGGGGGCCATGGTGAGCGCAGCGTGGCGGTGGGCATTATCGACATGGCGATCTGGGACATCGTCGCCAAGGTCGAGAACGTGCCCCTGGCCCAGTTGCTGGCCGAGCGCCACGGTGACGGCCGGCCCGACGAGCGTGTCGCCGTCTATGCGGCGGGCGGCTACTACTATCCGGGCAAGCAGGTCCAGGGTCTGCAGGACGAGATGCGCGACTACCTCGACCTGGGCTACACCTGCACCAAGATGAAGATCGGCGCGGTGCTGCTGGCCGAGGATCTCGAGCGGGTCGAGGCCGCCATCGACATCGTGGGAGACGCGGGGCGTCTGGCGGTGGATGCCAACGGCCGCTTCGACCTGCGCACCGCGCTGGCCTTCTCCGATGGCCTGGCCCCCTATGGCGTGCGCTGGTACGAGGAGGCCGGCGATCCCCTGGACTACGCCCTCCAGCAGCAGCTGAGCGAGCACTATGCGCCGCCTACCGCCACCGGCGAGAACCTCTTCTCCCACCAGGATGTGCGTAACCTGCTGCGCTACGGCGGCATGCGCCCCGATCGCGACGTCCTGCAAATGGACCCAGTGCTTGGCTATGGCCTGGTGGAGTACTTGCGGATGCTCGAGGTGCTGCGCGCCCACGGCTGGTCATCGCGGCAGTGCATTCCCCATGGCGGCCACCAGTTCGCCCTCAATATCGCCGCCGGCCTCAAGCTGGGGGGCAACGAGTCCTACCCGCGGGTCTTCGCCCCCTTCGGCGGCTTTGCCGACTCCACCCCCATCCAAGCGGGGGAGGTGGCCCTGCCGCAGGTCCCGGGGATCGGCTTCGAGGACAAGCACGAGCTGATGAAGGTGTTCGAGGCACATCTGGGCCGCTGAGGTCGCCTCATGCGCCGCGCTGGTGCAGGCGGTGGCCCAGGCGCTCCATGAAGGACACCTCGCCGCGCAGCCAGGAGCCCAGCAGGCGCATGGAGAGCGGGATGAACAGGAACACCATCAGGGGCGTCAGCGCCAGGGTACTGATGAGCACCTTCGGCACCAGCGGCAGGGCCACAAGCCACCCACCGAAGAGCGCCTGGAACAGGAGCGATACCGGGAAGAAGGCCAGCCAGATGGCGATGGCCTGCTTCCAGCGGGGCGGTGTCTGGCCGGTGGCGTCCTGGAACCAGCCGTCGAGGCCGGTGGCACGGTGCTCGTGGGGTGCCTCGAAAAGCCCCTCACCGCGGGCCAGCCAGGCCCGGCGCGAGGCTGAATGTTCCCAGTTGGCCAGGGTCTGGGCGTCCCGGAAGCGGAAGATGATCTGGTATTCGTCGTCGCTCGGCGGTGGGGCCAGCACGCCGGAGCCGAGGTAGCCGGTGAAGTCGCTGGCCAGCTCGCGGCCCTCCTCCAGCCACGCGGTGAAGTCGCGATAGCGGCCGCGGGCCACGCGGCGCGCCACCATCAGCGTCACGGGGTCAGGGGACATCGTGTATCTCCTTGTGCATCGCGCCCGGGTAGGGCGCCGTGTTCACCCGGGCCGGGTAGGCCCTCGTGAATCCTTTGCAAGGAGTATACCAGATATCAGCCACTCGATAGTTAAATTTACCTCTTCTTGAGATGTTTTCAGTTTTTAACGCTGCATTTGGCGTGAACCATCGCCGGCTTCACGGGCATGGGTCGTCAGGTGACGCTGTGCGATCTCACGCAGAGTAGCGAAATCGAGCTCACGCTCGTCCTCGCAGGCGACATTGGCGGTGCCGACGAAGTAGGCGTTACCCGCCTTCAGGCCACCGGTGGAGCGGGCTTCCGACGCCGACCAGTGAGCGCCAATGTCGCGCAGCATTGTCTGGAAGAAGGTAAAGCGTTGGCGGTGCCGAATGAGCGGTAATGCGGCGTATTGGCCTATCATGGCTGCAAGGATCCCGACCGGGAGAGGCTTATGCGGCAACTTTTCTTGATGCGCCACGCCAAGGCGAAACGGGGAGACAGGGAGATGGCCGATCACGACCGGCCACTACGCAAGCGAGGCAGGCGTCAGGCGGCCGCCATGGCACCGGTCCTGCAGCGCTGGAAGGCCCTGGAGGGCGAGATTCACGTCAGTGGTGCGGCGCGCGCGCGAGAAACGCTGGAGGCGATCGCCGAGCAGCTGACCGAGCACTCCCTGAGCGAGCGAGTTCATGTCGACGAGGGGCTCTACACCGTTGACGGCGAAGCACTGCTTGCCTGGTTGCAGGGGCTGCCCGAAGCCACCGAGAGGGTGCTGATGATCGGCCACCACCCGGCCTTGCTGGATGTTGCCCGTTGGCTCTGCCCCGACGCCCCCGGCGAGCTCCCCACCGGCAGCGTGCTGCACCTTTCCATCCCCGATATACCCTGGCAGTCGCTGGAACACCATGCCGCCGAGAGCGTAAACAGCCTGATACCGGAGCTGGCCAGTCATGCGCTCTTCAAGCGCAAGGCCCCTGAGATACCGTCCTTGCACAAGGCCGGCCTGGCCAAGCGCATTCGCGGCCTGCTGGAGCACCAGTATCTGATGGTCAGGGCCCTGGAGCCGGGGGTAGCGGCCGGTATCGACCCCGAATTCCTGCACCAGTATCGCGTCAATCTGCGCCGCAGTCGTGCGATCGGCGAGTCCGTGCGGTCTGCCATCAAGGTGCCCGGCTTGAAGAAGCGCTTGAAGCACCTCAAGCGCCACGCCCAGGCCACCAGTGACCTGCGTGACCTGGATGTCTTTCTGGAAAGCCTGAGCGAGGCTCCGCCGCCGCTGATAGCTCGCTCTCGTCAGGTCCTCGAGCGCTGGCTGCTGACCCGTCGAGACGAGGAACATGCTGCGCTGTGCCAACAGCTGAGCGACCCCGACTATGCCGAGGAGATGCAGGACTGGCGAGATTTCACCGGCTCCCGGCACGTCGAGAAAGCACTGACCGCCCTCTCTGCCAAGCGTATTGCAACGGTGCTGACCGAGCGGATCGATCGCCACGACCAGATGCTGGCAACGCTGACCGCCGAGAGCGATGACGAGACGCTCCACGATCTGCGCAAGGCAGTGAAACGTATCCGCTACCTGGCAGAGCTGGACCCGAAGCGCCACCGCGATTTCCTGTCGGGGCTGAAGCATCGCCAGGATTTGCTGGGTGACTTTCAGGACCTGTGCTCTCGTCAAGCCTGGATCGCGGCCTTTGCCGCTAGCTTTCGCAACGCCCCCAGGCGCAAGCGCGAATGCGACGCCTGGCGTGCTGTCCTGGAGGAGCAGAAGCAGGGCCTACGGGAAGAGGTGATGGCACTGGCACCGCTTGCAGACGTTTACCGGGAATCGCTCAAGCGCTGACCAACGTCGCTCGGCTGGTGCCGTTACCCAGCGGCTCCACCTGGATCTGCACCGGGATGCGCTCGTGCATCTCCTGCACGTGGGAAATCACCCCCACCCGGCGCCCCATCGCCTGAAGACCATCCAGCGCTTCCATGGCCAGTGCCAGGGATTGGGGGTCGAGGCTGCCGAAGCCCTCATCGATGAACAACGACTCGATGGTGAGTTCTCCCGAGGTCATGGAGGCCAGCCCCAGGGCGAGCGCCAGCGAGACCAGGAAGGTCTCGCCGCCGGAGAGGGAGTGGACCGAGCGACGTTCGTCACCCATGTCGTGGTCCTCCACCAACAGGCCCAGGGGACTGCCGCCGCGGACCAGCCGGTAGCGGCGGCTTAGGCCGGCCAGGTGGGCGTTGGCGTGCTCGAGGAGCTGATCCAGGTTGTAGGCCTGGGCGATGCGCCGGAACATCTTGCCGTCGGCGGAGCCGATGAGGTCGCTGATCTGGCCCCAGCGGCGGTATTCGGCCTGGGCAGCGTCCAGCGCGGCCTGGGCGGTCTTGCGACGCTCGCGCCGGCGTTCGTCATCGCTCAGGGCGAAGGCAGCGCTGTCGCGGGCCCGCTGGGCCTCGTCCAGGTGAGGCGCCAGCTCGGCCTGGGCCTCGCTCAGGGCCTCGCGGCGGCGATGAATCTCGTCGGCCACGGTGTCACTCAGCAGCGCCTCGTCGCTGTCGGCCTCGATCAGGCCCTGGTCGCGGCGGTGGCGCAACAGGGCGTCTCGCCGTTCGGCCAGGGTCGCGGCGGCGCGTTGCAGGGCCTGGTCGGCCGCCTCGAGCCGCTTTTCCTCCTCGCGGGCCTCGTCGTCGCGCTGGGCCAGTAGGCGGGCGAGGGTGGCATCGTCCAGCTCGGGATAGGCCTGGCGCCAATCTGCAAGCTCGCGGGCCAGGGTCTCCTGCTCCTTGCGCAACTTGTCGAGTTGCCTGGCCTCGTGCTCCGCTTGCTGGGCGAGGCGTTGGTACTCACGCTGGGCATCATGCAGCCGCGCCTGGGCGCCGTCTCGCGCCTGGCGGGCATGTTCCTGACGTGCATCGAGCTGCTGCTGCCAGGCGTCCGGTGAGGCGTGTTCGCCGAGCCGGTTGGCGAGACCTCGGGCGAGCGCATCGCGCTGCTCACGCAGGGGCGGCAGCTGCTCGTCCAGCTCGTCCAGCTGCCTATCGACCCCTGACTTCTCGGCCTCCAGACGTGCCAGCGCCACCCGGCCCTCCTGGAGCGACTGTTCCAGCGGGGCCAGTTCGCTCTCGGCCCGGGCCAGTTCATCCAGACGCTGCCGCGCCTGCCGGCGGTGGGTGTCGCTTTGCTCGCGCTGCGTCTGTAGCCAGTCGTTGCGTTCGGACTCGCTGACGGTGGCGAGCTCCTTCTGCAGGGGGTGGGCCTCCAGGGCATGGCGGGCCGCGTCGCGCTGCCGTTCGGCGGTTTCCCGATCTTCCCGGTGCCGGGTGAGCGCCGCCTCCACGGCGCGGTACTCGCCCAGCAGCTCATCGCGCTGCTGCTGGGCCGTGTCGCGGGCCTGGCGGGCCTCGTCGAGCTGGCGCGCTTCCTCCGCTTCCTGGGCAGCGAGCTGGGCGGCCTCCGGGGTGGCGGGGGGGTGCTCGCGCCAGGGATGATCGAGTGCTCCGCACACCGGGCAGGGCTCCCCTTCCTGCAGGGCCTCGCGCAGCCGTTCCACGCTCTCGCTGCGCACGGCACGGCTGCGCTGGATCAGTTCGGACACCGTGTCGAGGTGGGTCTGGGCCCGTTCCAGGCGCTGGCGGGCGCGCTTGCCCTCGGCCAGCAGCCTGTCCCGGCGGGCCTGGTCGTCGATGACCTGCCTGGCCAGCCGCTCGAGGCCCTGTTCCGAGTGGCCGAGCTCCTGCCAGCGGCTGGCCAGTTCGCCCAGGGCCAGGTGGCGCTGGGCCGCCTGATCGTGTTCCTGCTGGGCGGCCTGGCGGGCGTCATCGAGGCGAGGGTGAGCGCCCACCAACCGCTTCAGGGTCGCCTGCCAGTCGTCGCGCTGCCGCTGTCGGGCCTGCTGGTTCGCCGCGGCCTGGTGCTGCTCGCGGGCAAGGGTATCGGCCTTTGCCTGCTGGCGGGTGCGGGCCGCCTCCAGGTCGGCGAGCTGCTTCTCCCGGGTGGCGAGGCGCTGGGCCTCGTCGCGGGCCTCGCGCAGTTCGGGCTCGGCCCGGCGGCGGGCATCAGAGGCCTCGCTCAGGGCCTGCTCGGCCTGCGCCCGGGCGGTCTCCGCCGCCTGCTGTTCGGTGCCGGCGGCCTCACGCGCCTTGAGGGTCTTGGCATGGCTCGCTGCCAGGGCGGCGATCTCGTCGGGCAGTTCGGCCAGGCGCAGCAAGGCGTGGCGCCGCGGGGCGATCAGCCGACGCCAGGCGCGGTCGGCCCGCCAGTCAGCGAGCGCTTGCCACGCCTCCTGGGCCGTTCGCTGCTGTGCCAGGCCCTGACGATAGGCCTCGTGCAGGCGGGTATCGTCATCGTGCCAGCGGCGTTGCGCCTTGAGTGTCTCCGACTGCGTCTGCAGGTCAGTGAGTGCTTGCCGGGTGGCCCTGGCGGCGCGCTCCAGCTCGGCGCGACCGTCGGGCTCGGCGGGCCGATCGTCGGCGAGCCTCATTTCCAGGGTGTCCACGGCCTTCTTTGCCTCGTTGGCGCGGCGGTAGGCGGCCATGGAGATCGCCGAGTACTCGGCGGTACCGGTGAGGCGCTCGAGCAGGTCGCTGCGCTCGTTGTCGTCGGCCTGGAGGAAGGCGGCGAACTCGCTCTGGGCCAGCAGCACGGCGCGGGTGAACTGGTCGAAGGTGAGCCCCAGGCGTTCCGGTAGCAGGCGGTCGAACTCGCGCTTCTGGGTGGTGAGCAGGCGGTCGTCCTCGAGGTCGCGCAGCGACTGTTCGGCCTTCTGCAGCTTGCCTCCGACCTTCTCCCTGGCGCGGCGCACCGCCCAGCGGGCGCGGTAGCGACGCCCATCGCGGCCCAGGAAGTCTACTTCCGCATAGCCGGCGGCGGTGCCGCGGCGCAGCAGAGTGCGCGGGTCGCTGGTGGTCAGGGTGGAATCCGGGGTGTCGTCGATCTGGCTGTCGCGGGCCGGCGCCTGGCGCAGCCGCGGCGTGCCGCCATAGAGTGCCAGGCAGAGGGCGTCGAGCAGGGTGCTCTTGCCGGCCCCGGTGGGACCGGTGATGGCAAAGAGGCCAGCATCGCGCAGGGGGGCCGCGGTAAAGTCGAGCGAAAGCGGCCCCGGTAGCGAGGCCAGGTTCTCCAGGCGCAGGGCGAGGATCCTCATGGGCGACCCTCCCCGGCGGCGTCGGCGTCGAGTACGTCCTGGCGCAGCCGGTCGAAGTCGGCGAGCACGTCGTCACCCGGTGGCTGGCCCCAGCGCGCTTCCCAGGTGAGCTCGAAAAGCTTGCGCGGGCCGAGGGTTTCCAGATCGACGCGGGCCGAGGGGGTATCATCTTCTACCTTCGGCAGGCGACGCTCGAGGCGCAGCAGGCGCAGCGCCTTGCCCTCTAGGGCCGTCTCTACCCGGGCGCGCAGGTCGGGAATCGGGGCGTCGAGCTCGACGCGTACCTCCAGCCAGGGCCACTGCTCGCGGTGCAGCGCCCCGTCGTCCTCCAGGGCCTCGAGCTCGGCCAGCACCTCATCGAGGGGAGCGGGACCGATGCGATGCATGGCCACTGGGCGTGGCACGGGGATCGTCTCGGTTGTGGCCAGCGTCTCGCCGTCGAGGGTCACCTCCACCACCTGGTGGGGGTAGGCCACCTCGCTGAAGTCCAGTGGCAGGGGGCTGCCGCTGTAGCGGATGCGTGCCTCGCCGATCTGCTGGGCGCGGTGCAGATGGCCCAGCGCCACATAGGCGATCTCCGGCGAGAAGAGGGCGGCGGAGATCGATTCCTCGCCGCCGATCACGATGGGCCGCTCGCTGGCCTCGGAGACCGCCGCGCCGTGGAGGTGGGCGTGGCTCATGGCCACCAGCGCCTGGCCGGGCTCGCGCCTCTCGCGGGCGGCCTCGAACAATTGCGTGTGCACCCGGCTGATGCCGCTGACGTAGTTGTTGGGCACTTCCTCGTCCGTCGCCTCGCTTGCCAGCGACGCGCCGGTCACCTCGGCGGGGCGCAGGAAGGGCAGCGCCAGGCACCAGGCGCGAGTCTCGCCGTCCTCGTCGGTCAGCGGCACCAGCAGGTGCTCGGCGTCCAGGGTGCCGTCGTCCAACCAGCGAACCCGACCCAGGGCGTGGGTGCGCAGCCGGCGCATCAGCGGGGCGGGCAGCTCGATGCGGTTCCCGCTGTCGTGGTTGCCGGCGATCAGCACGATCTCGAGCTTGGGCAGCCGCTCGTGGGCACTGACGATGAAATCATAGAGCAGCGCCTGCGCCTGCAGCGAGGGATTGACTACGTCGAAGATGTCGCCGGCCACCAGCAGGGCGTCGGCGCGGCGTTCCACCAGGATGTCGAGCAGCCAGGCGAGGAAGGCGCGGTGTTCGGCGTGGCGCTCCTGGCCATGGAAGCTCTGGCCCAGGTGCCAGTCGGCGGTATGGATCAGTCTCAGCATCGGCTCCCCGGTGTTCCATCACGCGGCAAAAGCCGTAGTCTAACCCGAGCGAGGCCGACGAATCAGGGAGCCAAGATGTCGATTACCCCCTTGCACGACTGGAACCTCACCCCGAGCGAGGCCATCGCCCTGCAGAAGCGCCTGGCCTCCCGCGTGGAACGGGCCGACCGTGTGGACCCAGTGCGCCATCTCGCCGGCGTGGACATCGGCTTCGAGCAGGGCGGCGAGATCACCCGGGC
>NZ_JAVLBC010000025.1:0-8552 GCF_031581305.1 Halomonas sp. | reverse complement strand
GTGGAGCAGGTGGTGCATCGCGAGCCGACGCGCATGCCCTATGTGCCGGGACTCTTGTCGTTTCGCGAAGTGCCGGCGGCGCTGGAAGCCTTCGAACGGCTGGAGGTAACACCGGAGCTTGTGATGGTGGATGGTCAGGGCATCGCCCATCCGCGGCGGATCGGCGTGGCCAGCCATCTGGGGCTGTGGCTCGACCTGCCCACGATCGGCGTGGCCAAGTCGCGGCTGTGTGGTCGCCACACTGAGCCGGGCCCTGAGCGTGGCGACTGGACGCCGCTGGTGGATGGTCCGGATAACGAGGTGATCGGCGCAGTGCTGCGCTCGCGGGTGAAGGTAAAGCCGATCTTCGTCTCGCCGGGCCATCGGGTGTCGCTGCACACGGCGCTGGAGTGGGTCACCCGTTGCCTGGGGCGTACCAAGCTGCCGGAGCCGACCCGGCTGGCCGATCGCCTGGCCTCGCGGCGGGGCCGATAGGGTCGGGTGGCCGCCTGGGCTATACTGCTGCTCCTTTTTCTTGCTCCCCGACGCTCACTCCCTTTTCTCTCACCCTTACTCTGCCCGAGGCGACCATGACTGCCCCCATTGATCCTCTTGCCGCCACCCGAGCCTGGGTGGAGACCTTCGTGGTCGACCGCGACGTCTGTCCCTTCGCCGGCCGCGAGGTGGCCCGCGACACCGTTCGCTATGTGGCGGTGCCGGCCTCGGATCGCGAGGCAGCACTGCTGACGCTGTTCGATGCGTGTCGCCACCTGGACGAGACCCCCGGGGTGGAGACCACTCTGCTGGTGCTGACCGAGGGGCTCGAGGACTTCGACGACTATCTGGACCTGCTGGCCATCGCCGAGGCGCTGCTGGACGAACAGGGCTATGAAGGCATCTACCAGCTGGCGAGTTTCCATCCGGACTACGTCTTCGCGGACGCCGAGCCGGAGGATCCCGCCAACTTCACCAACCGTTCCCCCTTCCCGATGTGGCACCTGCTGCGCGAGGCGGGGCTGGAGCGAGGGCTGGCGCATCATCCGGATCCGGCGGGCATTCCCGAACGCAATATCGCGCTGATGCGCGAACTGGGCCATGAAGCCCTGTCTGATGTGCTGGCCAGATTGCGCGGCTAGGTGGCAGGGCCGGGCCTAGACGATATCCAGCGGCGTCTTGTGGTTCGGTGCCGGGAAGGCGGCGTCGAGGCGGGCCAGGCTCTCGGCATCCAGCTCGACCGTCAGTGCGGCGGCGTTCTGCTCCACGTGCGCGAGGTGGGTGGCCTTGGGAATGGCGATCACGTCGCGTTCGACATCGCCAGCCTTGTCGTTGGCGGGGCGAATTGCCCAGGCCAGCAGCAGCTGGGTGGGCGTGATGCCCAGCCTCGCGGCGACCTCCCGTACTTCCGGGTGGCCGAGCAGGTCGCGGCGCAGCGTGCCCGCCTGGGCCAGCGGGCAGTAGGCCATGGTGGGGATGCCCTGCGTGCGCTGCCAGGGCAGCAGCGAGTGCTCGATGCCGCGCGAGCCCAGATGGTAGAGCACCTGGTTTACCGCGCAGCTCGAGCCGCCGGGCAGGGCAGTCAGCGCCGTCATCTCATCCACGTCGAAGTTGGAGACGCCGTAGCGGCGGATCTTGCCCGCCTCGAGCAGCCGCTCGAAGGCCTCCAGGGTCTCTTCCAGCGGGATGTTGCCCGGCCAGTGCAGCAGGTAGAGGTCGAGATGGTCGGTGCGAAGGCGCCTGAGGCTCGCCTCGCAGGCAGCGATGGCGCTGTCGCGCCCGGCGTTCCAGGGGTAGACCTTGGAGACCAGGAAGGCCTCTTCGCGGCGATCCGCAAGTGCCTCGCCGACCACCTCTTCGGCGCCGCCGTCGCCATACATCTCGGCGGTGTCGATCAGGGTGAGGCCTTGCGCCAGGCCGTGCTGCAGGGCACGCACCTCGTCGCGGCGCGGGGTTAGCCCCTCACCTATGTACCAGGTGCCCTGGCCGATAGCCGGCAGGTCGCGTGCCGCTTCCCGGTCGGTAGCGGCGAGTCGCACGCTGGGCGAAGTCGACATGGGGATCTCCTGTCTGCAGTAATTTGGAAATATTTTTTATTTATTTTGGTCGCTGCCCGTCGTCGATGCAATCGACCTTGCGCCAGGAGGGGAGCATCCCCATGGTGTAGGGTGAAGAGAAAATGATTTCCCCTGACGACGAGAAGGAGTCGACATGAGCATCAAGAAATCCGGCAGCGCCGTCTGGCAGGGCGGCCTCAAGGACGGCAAGGGGACGGTGTCCACCCAGAGTGGCTCGATCCAGGACGTCCCCTACAGTTTCGCCAAGCGCTTCGAGGGTGAGGCGGGTTCCAACCCCGAGGAGCTGATCGGCGCCGCCCATGCGAGCTGCTACTCCATGGCGCTGTCGCTGATCCTGGGCGAGGCCGGCATGACCGCCGAGCGCATCGCCACCGAGGCCAAGGTGGCCCTGGAGGAGGTCGAGGGCGGTTTCGCCATCTCCGCCATCCACCTCGACACCGTGGCGAAGATCCCGGGCGCCGACGAGGCGGCCTTCCAGGATGCGGCCGACAAGGCCAAGGAAGGGTGCCCCGTATCGAAGCTGTTCAACGCCGAGATCAGCCTGTCGGCCAAGCTGGAAAACTGAGCCAGGCGCCGGCCTGATCGGCCGGGTCGGTCTCATCACGCCGGGGCCACCGTGAGGTGGCCCCGGCGCCTTGTGTCTAGCGATGCGCCTTCCCGGGCACTGCGCCTTTCCCGGGTCGAGCTACGCCGAGGGGATGCCGCGCTGGGCGGCCTCCACCAGAGCGTGGATCAGCCGCTGCTGAGGGCGATTGAAGACCAGCCACTCGGGATGCCATTGCACGCCGATCAGGAACTCATGGTTGCGGGACTCGATACCCTGCACCAGGCCATCGCGATCTCGGGCGACGATCTCGATGCCCTTGCCCGTCCGTTGCACTGCCTGGTGGTGCAGGCTGTTGATGCGACACCAGCTCACCTCGAGGATGTGATGCAGCTGGCTGTCGGCGACGATGTCCACGGTCTTGCGCGGCAGCACCGTGCGTCGGCGCTTGAGCCCCTCATGGGTGGTGTAGATGTCCGGGTCCAGGGTGCCGCCCTGGTAGACGTTGATCAGCTGAGCGCCGCGGCAGATGCCCAGCACCGGCTTGCCCAGGGGGATGAAGCGCTCCAGCAGCTCGAGCTCGAGTTCGTCGCGCTGCGGGTCGACGCGGACGTCCAGGCGCACCTCGTCGTCGTAGAGGTGGGCCTGGATATCGTCGCCGCCGCCGATGATCAGGCCATCGAGTGCATCGGGGAAGGGGCGCGAGGGCGACAGCCGCTGCGGCCGGCCACCGTGGCGCCAGACGGCGAACCAGTCGAACCACCAGGCGATCCGGCTCTTGGTGTCGGAGGTAGTGATGCCGATCAACGGACGCGTTGTACGGCTCATTGGCGAGACACCCAGCGGCGCAGTCGGGTCAGCCAACGGCGCGGTGCCGAGGGGCGGTGACGGGCGAGAAACTGTGCGCTGCGCTCGGCCAGGGTCTCGGGAGTGGTGGCCAGGCGCTCGACTTCCAGCCAGCGATTCCACTCGGTGACGGCCCCCCATCCCGGCTCCGAGAGCTGGGCATTGGGCAGGCGATAGTGGAAGGTCGGCCGCGCCTTGACCATTCGATTCTGCAGCAGCTCATGGGGAAAGTCGGGGGCGAGATGGGCGAACAGCGGCAACATGTCCAGCTCGCGGTTGCGGGTCGGGTTGTCGGCCAGGTAGTCGGCGATCAGTGTCTCGAGATCCGGGGCGTAGTCCGGGGCGAGCACCTTGAGGGCGTAGGCTCGGGGGAAGGGGTTGGCATGGGGCAAGACCTCCCGGGTGATGTCCACGTGAATCTGCTCGCGCAGCCAGGCGGCGCTCAGCAGGTAGGCGCGCAGGTAGGCCAGCAGGCTCTCCGCCTCGAGGCTCGGTACCTCGGGGTTGAGGTGCAGGCCGAAGCCGTAGAGCAGGCTGGCGTCGGTGCCCTTGGCCCCGTGGTGGCGCAGCGCCTCGAAGAGGGCGTCGAGGTCTTCCAGCTCATCCCAGGGCACTGGCGGGCAGACGATCTCGGTGGGCACCAGGCCGGTGACCACGTCGCCGATCAGCTCCCGGGTCCGAGTATGGAAGTCCAGGCGCATGCGCTCCCATTCGCTGTCGACCGCGGCCTCGGCCTCCACCACGGTCTGGTCGGGGTGGGCGTACTGGGTGTCCAGCTCGATACCGAAGTCGCCCCAGCGGGTTCCGCAGACCTTGAGGCGATGGGGGCTGAGAACCTCGACCTCGCCGCCGAACAGTTCGCGCACCACCTCGGCCGTCTCCCGGGGCGGCAGGCCGGCGAACTCGATCTCGACGCCGACGCGACGCGTCTCACCGTCGGCGTTGCGGGGTTCGGGTGGCGGTTGCGGCGTCATGACGGCATCCTGTAGGGCATGATGTCGGCAGCCTATCACACTGCCTCGGCCATCACGGATGCGGTTCCGGCCGACATCCGTTCACCGAAGACGAGAGACCAGGGAGACGACATGCCAGGGAGTCGAGAGAGGGGGAGTCGCGAGAGTGCCTGAAGCGAACCGCCTGTTCGTTATCGTGCGGGGCCTGCTGATGTGGCTGCTGCTGACCATGCTGCTGTCGACGGTGGCCTCGGCCCAGACCATGCCCCTTTCCGCTCTGACACCGGGGAGCGGGGACGAACCGGCCTCCCACGATCCCCAGGCCTTCCAGGCCTCGCTGGACGAGGTGATCACCACTCTCGAGGATGCCGAGCAGCGCCAGGCCCTGCTGGAGAGCCTGCGCCAGCTGCAGCAGGCCCACGACCCGACCGCCGAGGAGTCGGGTCTCACGCGACCCCAGGGCCTGCTCGGCGCCCTGGCAGAGACCATCAGTGACCTCGGCGAACAGGCCGAGGCCGGACGGTCGCCGGTGGACGAGTGGCAGCGACAGTTGCGGCAGGGCGGCTCTGATCTTGTCGACCTGATGGTACAGACCGGTAACACCGAGCTGCTGCGCTTCATCATCGAACTGACCGTGTTGCTGGTGATCTGGGCCGGGCTGCTGGTGATCCTGATCGCCCTGGGGCGGCTGCTGGCCGGACGCCGGGGCTGGCCCCTGGACCTGCCACGCGAGCCTCGGGCCTGGCTGCTGGTGGTGCACTTCCTGCGCCGCATGCTGCCCTGGGCGCTGGCCTTCCTGCTGGTGCTTGGGATCGCCCAGCTGGTGCCGGAGAGCTCGGGTCGCACCGCGGCCCTGGTGATCGCCTATGTGGCGTTGTGCGGGCGTACCCTCTCGGTGGTGGTCGAGACGGTGATCTCGGTGTTCACCAGTGGCCATCGCTTCATCGCCGTGCAGATCCTGCAGCAGCAGAGCCTGAGGCCGCTGTTCATCATTGCGGCGCTGATCGCGCTGGGCGATGCCTTCAATTCCAGCCGCCTCTCGGGGATCATGGGCAGTGACCTGGCGGGCCTGATGTCGGTGCTGGCCAACGTGGTGGCGGCGCTGATCAGCGGGCGCTTCATCCTGCGCTTCAAGCGTCCTATCAAGCACCTGATCCGTAACCGTCCCTATACCCTGCGGCGCGACAGGGGCAGCGCAGCAGAGGTGGTTCGGCTGGTCGGCGGCCTGTGGCATGTGCCGGCCCTGCTGCTGGTGGGGGGCTCGCTGGTGGCGATCTTCATCACCGTGGGCGACGTGGGCACGGCGCTGGCCCGCTCGATCATCTCGGCCTCGCTGCTGGTGCTCACGCTGGTGGTCACCGGCCTGATTCGCCGGCACGGCGAACGTCGCTCCAAGGGCCGCCGGCTGAGCGACTACCGCCGGCGCCTGGAGCGCTTCGGCTATGCCCTGGCCCATGTGCTTGCCTGGATCGCCTTCGCCGAGCTTTCGCTGCAGGTGTGGGGGGCCTCGCTGATCGGTATCGGCCAGCAGGGGGTGGCCAGCGTGCGCATTGGCCAGGCCCTGCTGGCCATCGGCTTCACCGTGCTGACGGCCTGGCTGATCTGGATCTTTGCCGACACCGCTATCCAGCGGGCACTGACCAGCCCGGCGCGTGCCCGAGGGCGGCGGGTCAACCTGGCCCGGGCGCAGACCATTACGCCGATGATCCGAAACATCATCTTCGCCACCATCGTGATCATCGCCGCCATCGTCGGTTTGGCCAATCTCGGCGTGAACGTCACCCCGCTGCTGGCCGGTGCGGGGGTGATCGGTCTGGCCGTCGGCTTCGGCGCCCAGACCCTGGTGCAGGACCTCATCACCGGCATCTTCATCCTCATCGAGGATTCGCTGGCCGTGGATGACTTCGTCAAGATCAACGGCCACATGGGCACCGTCGAGGGGCTGACCTTGCGCACCGTGCGCCTGCGCGACCTGGATGGCATCGTCCATATCATCACCTTCAGCCGCATCGAATCCATCCACAACATGTCGCGCCAGTTCGGCATCGCCCTGATGCGGGTCCGCATCCCTTTCGACATGAAGATCGACGATGCCACCACGATGATGCAGGAGACCGCCCTGGAGCTGCGCCAGGACCCGATGATGCGCCACTACATCTGGTCGCCGCTGGAGATGCAGGGCATCGACAGTTTCGACGATGGTTGCGCCATCCTGCGCATGCGCTTCCGGACTGCCCCGGAGATGCAGTGGGACGTGGCGCGGGCCTTCAACCTGCTGCTCAAGCAGCGCATGGAGACGCAGTCCGTCGACCTCGGCGTGCCGCGGCTCAGCGTCAGCATGGAGGGGCGTGGCGGGGGCCGCCTGGAGGGAGCCGGTGAGGGGGCCGAGGCCCGTGATGCCAGCGGCCGGCGACCCGGTGAGGCCGGTGTCGCCGACCCCGCCGGCGACACCAGTGCCCGGGGCGGTGCCCCGGATCCCGGGTAACGCGAATGGCGACTCACCAGATCACGGTCGAGAGCCGGGACAGCCTGTACTTGAAGGTCTCCCGCGTGCTCCGCGAGGAGACCTCCCACCGGCTGGATGTCTTCCTCTTCGTGCCTGCCGAGCTGGGCCTGAACCCCCATGTGCTCTCGGAGGAGGCGTTCTATCATGGCGCCATTCATGTCAAGCGCACCTACTACAGTGACCGCCACCGGCTGCCGCTGGTGATGAGCCGCCTGGCGGGCAAGCGGCTCGATGCCGACCAGTATCGCCTGGGGCTGAGCCTCTATGCCTACCAGTACGTGGTGGCCCTGGAGCGCTCTACCCAGGAACTGCTGGAGTTGTCGCGCCGCGCGCGACAGTCGGAGAAGCGAGGCGACGACAAGGCAGCGAAGTCGCAGGTCCCTTCCCGGGCCGGCACGGCCCAGGAGGGCGAGGAGGCCGACCGGCTGCGTACCCGGCTCGAGGAGGCTGCCGACCTGGCCCGGGGCATCCTCGGGCGGCTGCGCCGCCAGGAACCGGATGACGAGAGCCTGCATCGCTACTATGTCAACATCGACAACTACCTCTCCTGGTTCACCGAGCAGAACCTGTTGGCGCTGGTCGCCCACCTGCCGCGGGGCAACGGCTACCGGGCGATTCGCGAGCGCCTGCTGGCGATCTGCCGCGATGAGGTCGAGCATCGTCGGGCTCGGGAGTACAACTCCGAACGGGTCATCCGGGCCCCCACCCGGATGTCCAACAAGATGCGCCTGCTGCGGCGGCTGATCGAGTATCCCGTGACCCTCAAGCAGCATAGCCAGGAGCTCGGCGGCGGCGAGCAGAAGGCGGTCAAGGCCTTCGCCACGGCGGTGGTAATGAGCTTCGTCTCCCTGGGCCTGCTGCAGGCCCGGGAGTCGCTGGGCGATATCACCGCGCTTTTCGTCCTGACCCTGGCGGTGATCTATGCGCTGCGTGAGGTGTTCAAGGATGACCTACGTATCACCCTGTGGCGCTGGCTGCGTCGGGGGCGTCCCAAATGGCGGCGCCAGTACCTGGACCCCACCAGCAATACCGTCCTGGGACGACAGCTCGAGTGGTTCGACTACCAGCGCTATGCTCGGCTGGACGAGCAGATTCGTCGGGTACGCAAGCGTAACCTGGCCCAGCGCGAGGAGGTGGTGCTGCACTATCGTTCCAGCTCGCGCATGTCGCCGACCCGGTTTCTCAGCGGCTATGACCGCACCCGCGAGACCCTGACCCTGGACCTCTCGTCGCTGGCACGGTTGATGGACAAGGGCAGCCACCATGTCTACCGGCTGGGGGAAAAGGGGCAGGTGGTCCGCGAGCCGGTGGAGAAGCGCCACCTGATCAACCTGGTGATCCGCGAGGTGGAGGGCGATGGCACGCCACTGCTGCAGCGCTGGAAGATCGTCATGAGCCGCTCGCGCATCGTCGACGTGGAGCTGGTTCATGAGGAGGGCGCTGAATCCGAGGAGACCTCCCGCTAGCCACCGGCCACCCGGCGGGAGATCCCCCGCAGAGAGGCCAGTCAGGTGCCGCTCATGCCAGGGCCTATGAGTCCAGGGGCTACGAATTCAGGGGCTAGGAGCCGGGTTCTCGGGACCGAAGGCGTCCGGCAGCAGTGCCGCGATGATGGTGGGGTCCTGCGGCCCGTTCATCCCGTGGCCCCCCGT
>NZ_JAVLBC010000245.1:0-4088 GCF_031581305.1 Halomonas sp. | reverse complement strand
CCCCACCAGCAGCTTCAGCCAGGGCAGCGGGCGCTGCAGCCGGGCGATCAGTTCACGGGTCCAGGCCTCGCGCAGGGTCAGGGCGCTCCAGCTGTGGTGGTCGGGGCGCGCCATCCAGCGCGCGATCAAGGCCCGGCGGGCACGGCGGTAGGTGATACGAAAGAACAGCACCCGCTCCAGAGCCAGGCTGAAGAGCAGCGCCGCCACCCCGGCGATGCCCACCAGGATGACCCCGCCGGCATCGACCAGCCGTGCCAGGGGCTCAAGCCAGAGCGGCAGCACGGCGCTCGCTCCCGGCGGCTTTCGGGGTGACCTGGCGCTGCTCGAGCTGCTCGGCCAGGGCGGCGCTGGCCTGGCCCTCCATCACCCCGGTCAGGTGGCGGCTGCGGCCCGCCAGAGCGGTATGGGCAAACAGCAGGGGCACCGCGGTGATCAGGCCCAGCACAGTGGTCACCAGGGCCTGGCTGATCCCGCCGGCCATCAGCTGGGGGTCGCCGGTACCGAACACCGTGATCGCCTGAAAGGTGACAATCATGCCGGTAACGGTGCCCAGCAGCCCCAGCAGTGGGGCCACGGCGGCGAGCAGCTTAACCAGAGGCTGGCCCCTCTCGAGCCGTGGAAGCTCGGCGAGCACTGCCTCGTCGAGGCGCGCCTCCAGGGCCTCGGGTACCGGATCGTCGGCCAGCGCCCGGAAGCGCAGCAGTACCCGGCCGAGGGGATTGTCCTCGCGCGGCTGGGCCAGATCATGCAACTGGCGACGCATGGCCACGCTCACCCTGAGCAAGAAGGCGTACTGTAGCAGGGCCACCAGCAGGCCGACGCCGCCCAGGCCCACTACCACATAGCCCACGGCGCCCCCCTGGTGAAAGCGCTCCGTAAGGCTGGGGCGCTGGGCCAGGGCAGCGATGACCTGCCCCTGAGTGGGATCCAGCGCCAGGCGTTCGCCCTCTCCCACCTGGAAGTCGGCGAGCCGCGCACTCACTTCCTCCGGAGTGCGGGGTGCCGTGGCGAACACGCCCTTCTCCGCGCCGCGCTCCAGCAGTTGCCCCTCGCTGAAGACAACCAGGTCGCCCAGGCGAACCACCTCGCGGGTGGCAACCTCGCCGTCACTGCCCGCTACCGGCGCCTCGAAGGCGACGACCCGGCCGGTCTCGGCAGTCAGCGCCATCAGCCTATCACCCAAGGTCTCAAGGTGACCGGGCCGGAGCACCTCGGCGTCGTCCAGGCGTGGCGGCAACTCGGCGCCACCCATCGTGATCCAGCTCTCTGTCAGCTCATCGCGCAACTCGACGCTGTGTCGCGCCAGGGTGTCCAACACCGCCGAGAGATCCTCGCCCTGCTCGGCCTGGCGTTCGTCGAGCGCGTCGCGGCGCGCCTGCTGGGCCTGTTGCACTTCCGACAGGGCCGTAAAGCGCGCCTCGGCCTCGTCGTGGGCCTCGCGGGCCGCTTTCAGGGCCGTTTCGAGGGCGTCACGATCTGCGACGAGCTCGGCCAGCCGCGCGGCATCGCGGGCCACGCCCGTCTCGCGCTCGGCGCGCAAGGTGGTCAGGGGCTCATCCTGGGACTGGGCAGGCACTCCGATGATCATCAGCACGCCCATCACCAGCCCTGCCAGGGCACGGCGTGCGGCACGCCTCCAGGAATGGCTCATGAGCTCGCCTCCGCGTCAGTGCGCTCGAGCGGCCGGGAGATCGGCAGGGTCAGCAGCTCCGGCGCCCGCTGGTCGCGGACAATGCGCAGGCCGTGGCGCAGCTCGACGCGCCCGGCCTCGTCCAGTGCCTCCCAGCGGCCGGCCTCGACGCGCCAGACGCCACCCTGGCGTCCGTCGGGCGTCAGGTAGTAGAGCCCCACTCGCCCCAGCCGCAAGAAGTCCACCTCACGGCGGGCATCACCCTCGCCTCTGCCCTCGTTCAGGATGCCGCGCCAGGCATCCAGTTCGCGGCCATAGTCAAGTTCGGTTCGCCAGGCGGCGAGGAGTCGATCCAGACGCTCTGCGGCCGTGGCGTCGGGGTCGGCCAGGCCGGCCTCGAGACCCTCGGCGCGAGCCAGGCGCTCTTCCTGCAGGAACGGCAGGTCACGCTCTATCCAGGCCTGCAGGCGCGCCACCAGGGCCTGCTCCAGCTCCGGCAGCACCTCGCGGGTCTCGACCAGGGTGTCCAGGGCCGCCTCGCGGCGGTCCAGGCGCTCACCGCGGCGCTCAAGGCGTGGTGCCAGGGCATCGCTGCGCGCTTCCAGGCGCCGGGTTTCAACCTCCACCCGCCGCAACTCGCGAAGCAGCTCGCGGCTCTCGTCGTCGGCTTCGTCGATACGGGCCTGCAGCTCGGCCTGGGCACGCTGGGCCTGGCTGACCTCCTCGACGCCAGTCTCCTGTGCCCGGAGCAGACCGAGGGTTAACAGCCCGAGGGCAATGCCGAGCGGCAATTGTAAGCGAAAGGTCCTCACCATGGCTCTCCGTCGTGATCCCGGGCTGGGCGCTCACCATGCCACAAATACGAACGATTATCAATGCAAGGCATAATCCCCTGCGCTTCTCGTATGATGTCATCCGAGGGCACCAGGCGGCGCGGAAACTCAACCCGTTCGCCCAAGCCCTGACCTGGGACAACCTCGGGGATGAGCATACCCGAGGCGAAAAAAACCGCACCCTTGGGGTGCGGCTCATCTGGTGGGAAGACCGGGCCTCAAGCCGTGGCGCTGCGGTAGCGACGCTCGACGTCCTCCCAGTTGATCACGTTGAAGAAGGCTGCCACATAGTCCGGACGCTTGTTCTGGTACTTCAGATAGTAAGCATGCTCCCAGACGTCCAGCCCCAGAACGGGGGTATTGCCGTCCATGATGGGGGAATTCTGGTTGAGGCTATTCTCCACCACCAGCTGGCCCTGCGGTGTCACGCTGAGCCAGGCCCAGCCACTGCCGAAGCGGCCCAGGGCCGCCTTGGTGAAGGCCTCCTTGAATGCCTCGAAACCACCCAGTTCCGAATCGATGGCGCGGGCCACCTCACCCTGAGGCTCTCCTCCCCCCCCAGGTGACATCATCTGCCAGAACATCGAGTGGTTAGCGTGACCGCCACCGTTGTTGATGACCGCCTGGCGCTTTCCATCAGGGACACGATCGAGGTTGGCAATCAGCTCCTCGACAGGCACGTCCTCGAGGCCTGTCCCCTCTAGGGCGGCGTTGAGGTTGTTGATATAAGTCTGGTGGTGACGGGAATGGTGGATTTCCATGGTCAACGCATCGATATGCGGTTCCAGAGCATCGTAGGCATAAGGAAGATCGGGAAGGGTATGCGCCATGATCACGCCTCCATGTTGATGTCAGAGAGGACCCGTGGTCCGGTTTCATCCATAAGGATGGCAGGGAACCGCATTTGTTGCTAATGATTCCTGTTATCCCTTGTATAGGAGATGTTAATCAATACCCCGGGCAGCAGCGGGCCAGCCCCTGGAGACCGGCCCATAACCGCATAACGCGACCTGGAAGCCATGCTGGTTACAACTTGCTTTCCAGCTCCGGCAACGCCTCGAAGAGATCCGCCACTAACCCGTAATCGGCGACCTGGAAGATCGGCGCCTCCTCGTCCTTGTTGATCGCCACGATCACCTTGGAGTCCTTCATGCCGGCCAGATGCTGGATGGCCCCCGAGATGCCCACGGCAATATAGAGGTCCGGGGCAACGATCTTGCCGGTCTGGCCCACCTGCATGTCGTTGGGCACGAAGCCGGCGTCCACCGCGGCGCGGGACGCGCCAATGGCCGCGCCCAGCTTGTCGGCGATGCCGTCGAGCAGCTTGAAGTTGTCGCCGTTGCCCATGCCGCGGCCGCCGGAGATTACCACCTTGGCCGCGCCCAGCTCGGGGCGGTCGGACTGGGCCAGCTCCTCCTTGACGAAGGTGGACTGGGTGTTGTCGGCGACGAAGTCGACCGCCTCGATGGTGGCGCTGCCGCTATCGCCCACGGCATCGAAGGCGGTGGCGCGCACGGTGATCACCATGAGCGCATCCTCGCTCTGCACGGTGGCGATGGCGTTGCCGGCGTAAATCGGGCGCTTGAAGGTGTCGGCGCTCTCCACCGCGATGATCTCGGAGATCT
>NZ_JAVLBC010000244.1:0-4147 GCF_031581305.1 Halomonas sp. | reverse complement strand
AGGCGGCCAGCCCCAGGCCGAAGTGCGGCCCGGGCTGGGCGGACATGCTGGTGAAGCCCTGGAAGCGGCGCAGGCGGGCATCCAGCCAGGCGTCGTCGCGGCCCTCGAGCTCGCGCTTGAGCTCGGTGTAACGGGGCAGCTCGGTGAGCTGCTCGCGCTCCACCTGGATGTCCTGGCTGGCCAGGAACTCCTGGGCGGCTTCGGCCTTCTCCGGCTCGAAGGCGCGGTGGACGTTGAAGATGCCGTGGCCGACATGCTCGGCGAGCAGGTGTGCGCAGCAGGCATTGGCGGCGATCATCGACTCCTCGATCATGCGGTTGGCGATGCGCCGATGCTCGGTGCGGATGTCCAGCACGTTGCCGGCCTCGTCCAGGTCGAAGACGAAGTCGGGCCGGTCCTTGAAGACCAGGGCGTGGGCCGCCCGCCAGGCGCTGCGCGCCTCGGTCATGGCTTCGAGTGCCTTGAGCTGTTCGCCGATCTCCTCGGCGGGCGCCCAGTCACCCTGGCCTTCGAGCCAGTCGGAGACCCGGTCGTAGGCGAGCTTGGCATGGGAGCGCGCGGTGGCGGCGAAGAAGCGGTAGTCGCCGAGGCTGCCGTCGGCGCCGACCTCCAGGGTGCAGGCCAGCACCGGGCGATCCTTGTCCTCCCACAGCGAGCAGAGGTCGTCGGCCAGCTGCTCGGGAAGCATGGTGACGTTCTGGCCCGGCAGGTAGACGGTGAAGGCGCGGGTGCGGGCCTCCAGGTCGGCGGCATGCCCCTCTTCCACGTAGGCGGTGGGGTCGGCGATGGCCACGGTCAGCGACCAGCCACCATCCTCGCGGGGACGGATGCGCAGGGCGTCATCCATGTCGCGGGTCTTCTCGCCGTCGATGGTGAAGAAGGGCTCGGCGGTCAGGTCCTCGCGCTCGAGGCCTTCGTCGCGCAGCGGCCAGTCGTCACCGGCATCCGGGCACTCCTGCTCCAGAGCATGGCGGGCCAGAGTCACGCGCCACGGCACGGCCGGGTCGTCGGTCTTGGCCACCAGCTCGTCGATCTGGGTGAAGAAGGCACGATCGTCGGGCTTGAGGGGATGTCGCACCAGGCGGGCTACCACCCAGTCGCCGTCGTCAATACTCGCCTCGTCGACGCTGCGCTTGATGCGGGACTTGAGGGCGGTCTTGATCGAGGGGTGATCGGGCACCACGGCCAGGCGACCGTCACGCTTCTGCACCCGGGCGATGAAGCGTTGCATGCCGGACGCGATCAGGGTGTCGGGCTCGACCGATTTCTTTTCACCCTCCTCGTGGAGAATGGCCTCGACGCGGTCGCCATGCAGCACCAGTTTCATGGCGGGGGGCGGCACGAAGTAGGATTCGCCGTCATCTGTCTCGAGGAAGCCGAACCCCCTTTCGGTGGCTTTGATCACGCCCTCGACGCGAGGGGTGTTGGTGCGGATCTGTTGCTTGAGCTGGGCAAGCGCCGAGTTGTTCTGCAGCATGGTCTCGATCGGTTGGCGAGTAGAGGGCTCACTATACGGATTCGCGCCCCCGGCGCCAAACGGCGTGCCGGGGCGCCATGCGGAATCAGTCACTTGCGATGGCGCCCGTTCAGAGGGTAGGCGTCTGGTGCGTTTCGAGGCTGGGTTCGGTTGGCTATCGGCAGGGAAGAAAAGGTACCGAACGTTCAGGTCATTGGTCACCACGCCGCGTCTGCGGTGGCCGCATTCCTGCGCGAGCGCCTTGGTCTTGCCTGAACGCAGGATAGTGCCTGCGGGCGCCGTCGATGGATTGGCTTGCCGCCCGGCGTCAGTGCACGGTGATCACCGTGCACTCGGCGGCGTGGCTGACCTTGTGGGAGGCGCTGCCGACTACCAGTCCCTTGAGGTCGCTGAGGCCGCGGCTGCCCATGATGATGGCATCGACGCCGCGACGACGGGCCTCACTAAGGATGGTGCGGGCCGGGTCGCCCTGTTCGATGGCCGTCTCGATGTTGGTGGCACCGAGTTCACGGGCCGCTTCGGCGGCCCGGTCGATGACCTGCTTGCCGGCCGCGTTGCGCTCCTCGCGTGAGGCCTCGACGGCGATGGCGCCGATGCCCCAGACCAGAGTGGTCTCGTGGGCAAGTTCCTCGGGGATATGCAGCAGGTGCAGGGCGGCGCCCTCCTGACGGGCCAACTGGCAGGCCACAGAGAGCGCCTTCTTGGCGTGCTCGGAGCCGTCGACGGGAACCAGGATGGAGTGGAACATGGTGATATCCTTCTCGGCCGGTGATTGAGGTGCTAAGTCAGGAGCCTAGTCATTCGAACGCTCGCTGTCATGATTCGGATCAAGGGTGGCGTGCCTTTGCCTTCTCCTCGGCGGCGTCCAGGCGGCGCAGCTGCTGCCAGAGGTCTCGGCGCAGGTCGGCCATCCGAGGCGCCTCGTCCGTGGCAAACTCCAGCGGCCGGGACAGGCGCTGGGTTCGCAGCCCCAGGCGCGCCCCGAGTAGCCCGATGCCCAGGCCCTGGGCGGCACGCGTCGAGAGCTTGCCGGCCAGGTCCATGGACAGCATCTGCATGCTCGCCTCGCTGGCGATCTCGCTGGCTCCGGCGAAGGCCATTTGATAGAGCACGCTGCGCAGAAGCCGCAGTCGGGCCGCATAGCCCAGTTCCAGCCCGTAGAGCCGGCACAGGCGGTCGACCATTGCCAGGTGGCGCCAGGTGACCAGCGCCATGTCGACCAGCGTCAGGGGACTTACCGCCACCATCACCGCCGTCTCGCCGGACATCCGCGAGATCAGTCGGCGGGCCTCCCGGTCGCGGGGGGCGAGCAGGTGATGGGTGAGCAGCGCCCGGGTGTCGCGCCCATCATGATGGGGCTCGCGGGCGGCCAGGAAGGCCTGCCAGTGGGGGTGGTCATCGTCCAGGTCGAGGTCACGGCGCAGCTGCCCGGCCAGTCCCAGTGCCTGGGCCGGGGTAGCCTCGGGCAGGACGGCGAGGCGCTCGCGTAGCCGGGCGTGTCGTGTCAGGCGCCGCAGCCGCCACAGTTCGCGCAGGATGGCCGAGCCGCCGAGCCCCAGGGCGAGCAGCAGCAGCAGGCTCCAGCCGCCGGCCAGCCAGTCGCCGCCCAGGCTCGCGGCGTGCAGGGTTTGCCCAGCTTCCAGTGCGCCCAGCCCCAGGCTACCGCCGAGCAGGGCAAGAAGCCCCCAGCGACGCCGGCGTGGACGCATCAGGCCATGCTCCAGCGCCAGTTCGCCGGGGGCTGCATCGGCCTGGGAGTCGGACAGGGGCTGGCTCTGCAGCCTGGTGTCGAAGTGCCGCCCGGGCTGGGGATCCCGGGCGTCGGTGTCCCGGTCGGGGGCGTCATCGGGGGTGAAGCGCACGCCCGGGCGTGGGTCCTGATCGCGGGAAGGTGTCATGTCAACTTGTCTCCGATCAGCCAGTCCAGGGCGGCGTCCATGCGAATGTGCGGCAGCGGTGCTCCCTTGTCGCGGGGCAGGGGGCGAAAGGCCATGAAGTCGAAGCCCTGGCGGGACCAGAAGCCCGCCTCCGGCAGCCGGTCGGGAACCTCGCCGGGAAACAGCAGCAGTGACTCACCGGCCAGGGTGGTGCCGCGCAGAGCCGGGGTACGGTGCCCCTTCTGGTCCACCTCGCGGCTCTGCGTGGCGCGAATCGCCGCCAGGGATAGGGCCCGAACCGGCACGTCGGCGAAGCGCAGGTCCTTCAGCGGGTCGGCGAGCAGGGCCTCGAGCAGGGCGACCAGGCGACCGTGCTGCTCGGGGGTGACATGATCGGCCTTGGTGGCGGCGATGGCCAGGCGGTCGATGCGCGGGGCGAACAGCCGCGTGATCAGGCTGCGCCGGCCATAGTCGAAGCTCTGCATCAGGTTCGACAGGGCGCGGGAGAGGTCCTCGAAGCGCTCCGGCCCAGCGTTCAGGGCCCCGAGCACGTCGACCAGCACGATCTGGCGATCGAAGCGACGAAAATGCTCGCGATAGAAGGGTTTGACGATGTGCTGCTGGTAGTGGCGAAAGCGCCGGGTGAGGGTGGCGTAGAGGCTCTCGGCCGGCAGGTTGGCGAGTTCGGCGCGGTCGGTCTCGGCGATGCCCGGCAGGGGGAAGAACTGCAGCACTGGCGCGCCCTCGAGTTCCCCCGGCAGGAGAAAACGTCCCGGCTGAAGGTCGGCAAAGC
>NZ_JAVLBC010000243.1:0-4204 GCF_031581305.1 Halomonas sp. | reverse complement strand
GACCGTCCAGGGCCCTCAGCAGGGGTGAGGCATCATCCGGCGATGGCTCGGCTGCCATCCCCAGTGTCCTGCGCCACTCGCCGAGCAGACCCATCATGTCCGGCGGTACCGGGATGCAACCTGCCTTGTCGCCCTTCCCCACCACGGTCCACCACCATCGCCCCTCGCGACGCTGGAAGTCGTTCATGCGAGCCGCACTCATCTCGCTGATCCGCGGGGCCAGCAGGTAGGCAAAGCCGAACACCAGGCGGCAGCGAATCAACTCGTAGTGCTGTCGGGGTGAGGCACCCTCCTCCGCCGGCCGATTCAACCAGCCCCACAGCCAGTCCCACAGGGGGCGCTCCAGGTAACGCTCGATCCCACCTTGACGGTTGTCCAGGCGTCGTCGCTTGTCGCGCATCAGGCGGAACGGGTTGTGGCGGACCCAGCCCGCCTCCACCAGCCATGCGAACATGCCCTGCAGGATCACCAGGCTCTGACGGCGGCTGGCGGGCGAAAGCGGCCCGCGGAAGGGACGCCATCGCGGGTCCCGCCTGGGACGCACCGGCCCGATCCAGCGCTCGGCGGGCTGCGGATCGGCCAGGAAGGACTCGAAGGTATCCAGGTGCTGGCGGCGAAGCTCATCGAGGCCCCTGCCCTGCTCCGCCAGCCACAGCAGCAGGCGCTGCGCCTCGCGGCGATAGGCGCGCTGGGTCCGGGGGCTTGCCCGGTATTCGTCGAGCCACTGCGCCACGGCCTCGGCATCGGTGCCGGCGGCGATATGAAGGCCTTCTCCCCGCTGTTCCACCCTGACAGACGGCAACGCGTGTCGCTCGACTGCCGTCGATATCTCTTTGAGCACCTTGCCGGGTGCTGCCGGCCTCACCGTCCTGTCCATATCCCTCCTTGCTCCTTGCTCCTTGCTCCTTGCTCCTTGCTCCTTGCTCCTTGCTGGCAAGTATCGGGCCTTTCTTGCACGAAAATCAAGATAAGCCGCGTAATCTTGATTTTCACCGCTAATCCATAAATAAAATAACGTAATACGTAATATGTAATTATCTTCAATATCGCGTTCCTGGCGGGTACACTACGGCTTGAGAGCCCAGGGGAAGACCCGGCAGGTAACGACGAGGAGATGGGCATGGCGCGCAGCGGTGTGCGATATGAGGATGTTCAGCGGGCCATCGATGCCCTGCTTAAGCAGGGCGAGGCGCCTAGCGTTCACAAGGTGCGCGAGGTGCTGGGGACGGGCAGCTTCACGACCATCAGCGAGCACCTCCGCGAGTGGCGGACACGGCGGGAGGAGAACCGCGACGTGCCACCGCCCGGCGGCATGCCCGAGGCGCTGCAGGAACTCGCCGAGTCGCTGTGGGAGAAGGCTCAGGCCTGTGCCAACGAGGCCCTCGCCCATTACCGGGAGGAGGCAGAGAGCCGGGTGGAGACGGCGCGAGAGGAAGCCGGCGAGGCCACACGCCGGGCTGAGGACGCCGAGCAGCGTGAATCGGCGCTGGCGGCGCACCTGGCACGTATTGAGCAGCGCCTGGAAGAGAAGAGCAGCGAGCTGGCGCGCCGCGAGTCGGAGCGCGATGTCCTGGCCGAACGCGAGGCGAAGCTCGCCACGCGGCAGGCGCGCCTGGAATCGCAGTTGGAGAGCCTGAAGCAGGAGCATGAGCGCCAGGGTCGTGAGCAGCAGGAGACCCTGACCGAGCAGGCGGCGCGTCACCAGGAACGCCTGGCTCAGGAGGAGAAGCGTCACGAGAGCAGCGAGGCGCGGCTGATGGGGCTGGTCGACGAGGCGCGTCAGGAACGACAGGCCGCCGACAAGCGCCATGCCCAGCGGCTGCAACAGCTCGAGACACGGCTGGAACGCGCGCAGCAGCTGGTGCAGGAGGCGAGCGGCGCGCAGGCCGAGGAGGAGAAGCGCCACCGCGAGACCGAGTGGGCCCGCCGCCAGGCCGAGGAGCGAACCCGGACGTTGCAGCGTGAGCAGGCCCTGATGCAGGCGCGCATCGACGAGCAGAAGCAGCTGCTGGAGGAGCAGGTGCGCCGCCTGCGCGACCTGGAGGCCCAGCTCCACCGCTGCCTCTGGCAGCCCCCGGTGGCGGATCAGGCTGGCGAGGAGCAGGGCGAGAACGACGAAGGCCCCGCGGATGCGGGGCCTTCGAAAGCGGATTCAGAGTGAGATCGGGGAAGCCCGATGGCTTCCCCCGGGGCATCGCCCCCTCGTTCGTCGTCTTGCCTAGCGGTAGTAGGCGTTGGTCGTGTCCGTATGGTCGGTCACGTCGCGGATGCCGGCGAGCTCAGGGATGCGCTCCATCAGGGTCTTCTCCACGCCGTCCTTGAGGGTCAGGTCCACCGCGGCGCAGCCCTGGCAGCCGCCACCGAACGCCAGGATTGCCACCTGGTCATCGGTCAGCTCGATCAGCTTGATCTCGCCACCATGGGAGGCCAGCCCCGGATTGATCTCGCTGTAGAGGATATAATTGACACGATCCTCGAGCGGGCTATCGGCATTGACCTTCGGCATCTTGGCATTGGGCGCCTTGATGGTCAGCTGGCCACCCATGCGGTCGGCGTTGAAGTCGACAACGGCCTCTTCGAGGAAGGGCAGGCTGTTCTTGTCCAGGTAGACCCGGATCTTCTCCAGTTCCAGCAATTCGTCGCTGGGCTCTTCCTCGCCGGGTCGGCAGTAGGCTAAGCAGGTTTCGGCGTAGGGGGTACCCGGCTGGGTAATGAAGATACGGACTGCGATGCCCTCGACGTTCTGCTTTTCGAGCAGTTCGGCAAGGTAGTCCTGGGCACTGTCGGTGATCTGAATGCTGTCGCTCATGGTACTCTCGCTATCGTGACGTGCCGCGCCGGGGTAACGTCGCGACATGTACAGAAAGTGTGATGGTCTCAATGGTAAGCGACCTGCGCGGCCGACACAATCCCGACTGAAATGCTAGGTTTTAGCTTGCCCCCTGCCCCGGCGCCGTGGCATTTGCTAAGATGAACCCCTTTCCCGGCGGCCTGCCCGATATCCCGGAATTCGGCAGGACTGCCCCTTGCCCGCAGCGCATCCCCTCGACAAGACGCCTCAGGCGCTCCGCTGCCGGCTCGACCCCTGATGCCCACGCTGGAGATTGATTCGACCCATGGCCGCCGTTCCCACCGCCCTGACCGCCACGCTCCATGACAGCCTGTCGCGACGCATCCTGATGCTCGACGGTGGCATGGGGACCATGCTGCAGAATGCCGGGCTCTCCGAGCAGGAGTTTCGTGGCGAACGCTTCACCGACTGGCCGAGCGACCTCAAGGGCAACAATGACCTGCTGGCCCTGACCTGCCCTGACCTGGTGACGCGGATCCACCGCCAGTACCTGGAGGCCGGGGCCGACATCGTCGAGACCAACACCTTCAACAGCACGCGTCTCTCCCAGTCCGACTACGGCATGGAAGCGCTGGTGCCCGAACTCAACCGGGAATCGGCGCGCCTGGCCCGTGTGGTCTGTGACGCCGTGGCCGAGGAGACCGGTATGCCGCGCTATGTAGCGGGCGTGCTGGGGCCGACCTCGCGCACGGCGTCACTCTCGCCGGACGTCAACGACCCGGCCAAGCGCAATGTCACCTTCGACGCCCTGCGCGAGAACTACTATGAGGCTGCCGAGGCGCTGATCGAGGGTGGCGCCGACCTCATCCTGATCGAGACCATCTTTGACACCCTCAATGCCAAGGCGGCGATCTATGCCCTGGAGGAGCTGTTCGAGGCACACGGCGAACGGCTGCCGGTGATGATCTCCGGCACCATCACCGATGCCTCGGGACGCACCCTGTCGGGCCAGACCACCGAGGCGTTCTGGAACTCGGTACGCCATGCGCGTCCACTCTCCGTCGGGCTCAACTGCGCCCTGGGTGCGGCGGAGCTGCGGCCCTATGTCGAGGAGCTTGCCACCAAGGCCGACGCCTTCGTCTCGGCCCACCCCAACGCCGGCCTGCCCAACGAGTTCGGCGAGTATGACCAGACTCCAGAGGAGATGGCGGCGATCGTTGCCGAGTTCGCCGAGAGCGGCCTGGTCAACATCATCGGCGGCTGCTGCGGCTCCACCCCCGAGCACATCGCGGCGATCCATGAAGCCATCCAGGGCCTCGCTCCACGCCGGGTGCCCGAACGGCTGCGCGCCTGTCGCCTCTCCGGGCTCGAGCCCTTCAACATCGAGGCCGACTCGCTGTTCGTCAACGTCGG
>NZ_JAVLBC010000242.1:0-4232 GCF_031581305.1 Halomonas sp. | reverse complement strand
GGCCGCCAGGGTGCGGTTGATGGCCTGGCCGGTGTCGGTGCCGCCGGTGAAGACGACTCCAGTGATGCGCGGGTCGCTGGTCAGCACGCTGCCCACGGTGGGACCGTCGCCCGGCAGCAGCTGTACCACGTCACGCGGCATGCCGGCCTCAAAGAGCAGTTCGATCACCCGGTGGGCAATCAGCGAGGTCTGCTCGGCGGGCTTGGCGAGCACCGTGTTGCCGGCCACGGCGGCGGCGACCAGCTGGCCGCAGAAGATTGCCACGGGGAAGTTCCACGGGCTGATGGCGGCGAATACGCCTTTACCACTCATCATCAGGTCGTTGGATTCGCCGGTCGGTCCCGGAAGGCGGGTTGGCGCGGAGAAGAGTTCCTCAGCCTTCATGGCGTAGTAGCGACAGAAGTCCACCGCCTCGCGAACCTCGTCGATACCGTCGGTGAGCAGCTTGCCGCCCTCCCGGGAGCAGAGCGTCATCAGCTCGGCCATGTGCTCTTCCATCAGGTCGCCGAGGCGCCGCACGATGGCGGCGCGCTCGGCCACCGGGGTGTCCTCCCAGCGCGGAAAAGCGGCCCAGGCGGCATCCAGGGCCTTGCTGGCCTGCTCAGCGGTGGTCCACTGGATGCTGCCGACCCGGTGACGGCGGTCGTAGGGGCAGGTCACCTCATGGGTATTGGCCGGATCGGCCTTTACCTCGAAGGCCAGCAGGGGGCCGGCCTTCCAGGTCTTGTCCATGGTCTTTGCCATGGCGTCCATCAGTGGCTGGTACTGGCTGCGGATGTTGAGGTCGAACCCGCGAGAGTTGCGACGCGTCGGCCCGTAGATGTCGACCGGCAGGGGGATCTGCGGGTTAGCGTAGCTGTCATACTGGTGCAGGGTTTCCACCGGATGCACGCAGAGTGACTCCACTGGCACCTTGGGATCCACCAGCTGGTGCACGAAAGAGGAGTTGGCGCCGTTCTCCAGCAGGCGACGCACCAGGTAGGGCAGCAGATCCTTGTGGGCACCCACTGGCGCATAGATACGGCAGTAGGTTCCCTCGGGGGCGCGCGCGAGAGCCGCGTCATAGAGCGCCTCGCCCATGCCGTGCAGGCGCTGGAACTCGAAGGCCCGGGTGGCCTCGTTGGCCTGCTCGAGGATGGTGCTGATGGTGTGCGCGTTGTGGGTGGCGAACTGGGGAAAGATGCGGCCGCGGGTCTCGTCGGAGAGCAGGAAGCGGGCGCAGACCAGGTACGCAACGTCGGTGGAGGCCTTGCGGGTGAAGACCGGGTAGCCGTCGACACCGAGCTGCTGAGACTCCTTGATCTCGGTATCCCAGTAGGCGCCCTTGACCAGGCGTAGCGGTATCTCGTCGCCCTGGGACTCGGCCAGGCCATTGATGTAGTGCAACACCGGCAGGGCACGCTTGGCGTAGGCCTGCACGACCAGGCCGAAGTGCCCCCAACCCTTGCAGGTCTCGCTCTCGTAGACGGCGCGGAATACCTCCAGGGAGATCTCCAGGCGGTCGACCTCCTCGGCATCGATGGTCATTGCGACGTCACGCTCGCGGGCCAGGGCGGCGAGCTCGCGCACGCTGCTGACCAGCTCACGCAGAACCTGCTCACGACGACCGAACTCGTAGCGCGGGTGCAGGGCTGAAAGCTTGATGGAGATCGAGGGCGAGGGCGTCTTCGCGGACAGCGCCTTGCTGGTCTTGCCGACCTGCTCGATGGCGCGGGCATAGTCATCGAAATAGCGCTTGGCATCAGCCCGCGTGCGGGCGGCCTCTCCGAGCATGTCGTAGGAGTAGGTGTAGCCCTTGTCGAACAGCGGCTTCGAGCGCTTCAGCGCTTCGTCGATGTCACGGCCGAGCACGAACTGCTTGCCCATGATCTTCATGGCCTCGTACATGGCGCGGCGGATCACCGGCTCGCCCATGCGGTTGACCATCTTGTTGATGAAGCCCGATGGCCTGCCCTCGCGCGGCTTGTCCATGGTGACCACGCGACCGGTCATCAGTAGGCCCCAGGTGGAGGCGTTGACCATCCAGGACTCGCTCTTGCCGACGTGGGCCTGCCAGTCAGCCGGGCCCAGCTTGTCCTCGATCAGGGCATCGGCGGTGGCCTTGTCGGGGATACGCAGCATGGCCTCGGCCAAGCACATCAGCATCAGCCCCTCATGGGTGTCGAGGCTGTACTGCTGGAGCAGCTCATCGATGGTATCGACGGCGGTGTCCATTTCGCGGACCTCGCGCACCAGTTCGGCGGTCTTCCCGGCGATCCGCCGGAAGTCCTCGTTATTGGCATCGAGGACCTTGACCATTTCGTCGACGAAAGCGTTCTCGTCGACTACATAGTGGTCACTGATGCGCGCGAAGAGGGTGTCGAGTTCCTGGCGCCAGGTGCTGGCGTCGAGCATGTTGTGGGCGTTGAGCATCTAGGTCCCCCCAAGTTGAAACCCGTCGCAAGAGGGCAGGGCCCGGCTGCCGCGGCACAGCGCTGCAGGCATGCGCGGGGCATTCACTGAGGGTAGGGGGGCAGGCGGTGTCTTGCTTGTCGAATTCCCGGCCCGATTTCACGATTTCACGGTTATTGGCCACGGAAGGGTCGGAATTTCGACCTTCGTCTAGCGTCGTGGCGTAGGCGAAGCGAGCCGTTGGCCGCGGGAGCGGCGCAATTGGCTGGGGGGGTGACCGAAGGCCTGGCGACAGGCCCGCGACAGGGCGCTCTGGCTGGTGAAGCCGCTCAGGGCGGCGATCTCGGAGAGCGGCAGATGACTCTGCTGCAGCATCTGCCTGGCGCGGTCGAGCCGGCGGCGCATCACGTACTGCCAGGGAGAGAGTCCTGTGCGTTGACGGAAGCGTTCGCTGAAGTGCGCCTCACTCAGGCAGGCCTCGGCGGCCAGGTCGGCCACGCGCAGGCGGCTGCCCAGGTGATGGTCGATGAAGCGGTCGAGGGCGGCCAGGTCGAGGGCGCGGCCCGGTTCCGGAGGCTCGGAGGCCAGACGGGCATGCAGGGAGCCCAGCAGGGTTCCCGCCAGACGCTCGTTGTGGATGGGGTCGATGAGCGCCTGGCGGGAGAGCAGGTTCAGTTCCTGGTGCAGGAAGTCCAGGTAGTGGCGAAGCGAGGTGTCGAGCGCGAAGAAACGCGGGGCATCGAACAGCCGGACCAGTTCATGGTGATGCCCGGTGACTGCGAGGGCATCGCTTGGCAGGTCGAGGATCAGCTGGCAGTTGTCGCCGGTCCCGGCATAGTAGTGCATGTGGTTGGCCGGCACGATGCAGCCTGACAAGGCCGAGATGGAGCCTCCCAGCCCCTCGATCTCGAACTCCGCCTCACCGCGGAGGCCGATCACGATCTGGTGGAAGTCATGGGCATGATGGTGGATCGTGGTGTCGAGCGGTATCTGACGGATGGCACTGGTCATTGACGGCCTCCGGCTTGGCATGTCCTGAACATGACACCATAGTCTAGCGGACTGTTCATCAACGCTGGGATCACTCCTGGCGGCGTTGCAGCGAAGTATGCGCCGCCAGATGGTCGCGCAGGGCCGCCAGCTCCTCCTGACCGGTGGCGTCGAGCAGCGGTTTTCCGCGAGTCACGCGGCCATGGCGCCCGTGCTCGTCCATCAGCCGCTGGGCGCGGCGACGTATCCCGTCCAGGTAGTCGTCATGGCGGATCGGATAGCCGATGATGGTGTTCCATTCGGTCTCGCCGACGCGGCTCTCCAATGCCTTGTCGAACAGCTCGAGTAACTGCTCGGGTTCGGTGCGGTAGCGCGGCGTGCCGGAAAGCATCAGTAGGGCGATCATGCCGCCGAAGATGACCAAGCAGACGACGAGGACCAGCAGGAAAAGGGCCATGGTTCGCGACTCCGGATGGCCGGGCCTGGTCGCTGCGAGGCCCGGTGGTGCGGTATATGTCAGAGCCTACGGTTGACGGAGGTGTGGCGGCCATCAGTGCCGCAAGACCCGAAACGCTCTCGGCTCAAGGCAGATCTGGCCGGGACCGACAAGCAGACGGCGCTTGATGGAGGTTCGCTGCATCCCCGTAGAGAGGGCTAGGGCATGGCCGGAACATACACGATGCCATACACGAATCCCAGCCATACACGATGACGTGCCTGGACGCTGTGTGGAAAGGCCTTTATCAAATTCAAGAGCTTGCGGGGAGGGCGGCCGTTCGGTGACCTAGGAGTTCAGCACTGGAGCGGGTGAAGGGAATCGAACCCTCGTCTTAAGCTTGGGAAGCTTCTGC
>NZ_JAVLBC010000024.1:19507-22360 GCF_031581305.1 Halomonas sp. | reverse complement strand
GACCGATGCTGAGTCTTTCGAGCCGCTGGAGCCGCTGGCCGATGGCTTCCGCAACTGGCAGAAGAAAGACTATGTGGTCAAGCCGGAGGAGATGCTGCTCGACCGCGCCCAGCTGATGGGGCTGACCGGCCCGGAGATGACCGTGCTGATCGGCGGCATGCGCATGCTCGGCACCAACCACGGTGGCAGCAAGCACGGTGTCTTCACCGACCGCGAAGGCCAGTTGACCAACGACTTCTTCGTCAACCTCACCGACATGGCCAACACCTGGAAGCCGGCGGGCAACAATCTCTACGAGATTCTCGACCGGAAGAGCGATCAGGTGAAGTGGACCGCCAGCCGCATCGACCTGGTGCTCGGCTCCAACTCCATCCTGCGCTCCTACGCCGAGGTCTACGCCCAGGACGACAACCAGGAGAAGTTCGTCAAGGACTTCGTCAAGGCCTGGACCAAGGTGATGAACGCCGACCGCTTCGATCTGGAGAAGCGGCAAACATCATGAAGCCGTAAGCACGCCATGAAGCCGGGCGGTGAGCTCGGCTATAGTGACAAGGGGCCGGGATCATACCCGGCCTCTTTGTTCTTTCCCCCTCCTGCGATGTCGTATCTGGCGATCCAATCGCCTTCCGGGCGCCACTACCCCTTTCGCTCCCTTCCAGGCGTAAGGTTTTGTTGCCCGCAGAACCTGATGCCGGTCAGGTTTTTTCACCCTCGTTTCATGCAAGACCAGGCGGTGGCAGAAAATGTTTCAATTTACCTATAGCCTATATGCTTATAGAAAATAGCAGGAAATCCGTCCATGAAACTCCGTTTTCGGCTGCTGCTTGCCCTGGTTCTGGCATTGGTCCCGACCGTCGTCCCAGTCCTGGCAAGCCCCGCCAATGACGACCTGGCCACGGCCGTCGTCACCCGTGATACGCTGCACGAGACGCTGGTGCTCGATGGCCTGGTGGAAGCCGTCGAGCACACCACCGTCTCGTCCCAGACCCGCGGCCGGGTGGTCGAGCTGCCCTTCGAGGTGGGCGACAGCATCACCGCCGGCGCCGAGATCCTGCGCTTGGAAGACAGCGAGCAGCGCGCGCGCCTGGCGCAGGTCAGGGCCAGCCTCGAGCAAGCCGAGGCCGACCTCGTGGATGCCCGACAGCGTTTCGAGCGCATCCGGGCCATCCGTGATCAGAATCTCGCCTCGGAGCAGGCCTTCGACCAGGCCAGAAACCGACTGGACGCCGCCAGGGCCCGCCGTGAACGAAGCCTTGCCGGCGTGTCCGAGGCCGAGCAGCAACTGACCTATACCCGGGTGCGCGCCGAAAGGGATGGTGTCTTCACTCGCCGTCACGTGGAGCCGGGCGAAGCCGTGCGCCCGGGCCAGCCGCTCTTCGACACCCTGGCCCTGGCCCCGCTTCGGGTGGAGGCCGCCCTGCCCCGTCGCTACCTGGCGCACGTGCGCGAGACGCCTGACATCCGGGTCAGCCACCCGGAGGGGCAGCCGCTCGAGACCGGTACACTCACCCTCTATCCCCGGGCCGATCCGGCGAGTGATACCGTTCGCCTGCGGCTGCGCCTGGCATCACCGGGACCGGAGGTCCTTCCGGGCATGCTGGCCAAGGTGGCTGTGGTGGTATCACGCCGCGACGCCCTGTGGATTCCCGCCGAGAGTCTGATCCAACGAAGCGAGCTGCGTGCCGTCTTCGTCCTCGATGACGAGGATCGGCCGCGGTTACGCCAGGTGCGGGTGGGCATCGAACAGGACGGGCGACTCGAGGTGCTGGCCGGCCTCGATGCCGGTGAGCGCATCCTGGCCAACCCCGATGCCGTGGCGAGCCCTGAGGATGCCGCCTCTCCCGACACGGAAGGATCCCGCGACCGATGAAGGAGAGCGCCCCTGCCGTCGGTCCTTCCGGCGCCATTGCCCGGGTCTTCCAGGACTCGAAGCTGACCCCGCTTCTCGCCGGGATTGCCATCCTGATGGGCCTGATCATCATCCTCATCACGCCCAAGGAGGAGGAGCCTCAGATCGAGGTCACCATGGTGGACATCATGGTGGCCTTCCCCGGTGCCGGGGTCTCGGAAGTGGAAAGCCTGGTTGCCACCCCGGGCGAGCAGGTGCTGAGCGAGGTCAAGGGGATCGAGCACGTCTACTCGGTCTCGCGGCCGGGCCAGGCCGTGATCACCCTCGAGTACGAGGTGGGCCTGCCTCGGCAGGAAGCCCTGGTCAGGACCTACAACCAGGTCTACTCGAATCAGGACTGGCTGCCGCCGGACCTGGGCACGCGCCAGCCCCTGGTCAAGCCGCGCGGCATCAACGACGTGCCGGTCATGACCCTGACCCTGTTCGATCCCGATGAACGCCATGGCGGCGAGGAACTCACCCGCCTGGCCCATGTGCTGGAGGTAGCCCTCAAGCGCATTCCCGGGACCCGGGATGTATATACCGTCGGCGGCGCCGCCGACCGGGTGGATGTGCGCCTCGACCCTGCCCGGTTGAACGGCGTCGGCCTGACCCTGGACGACCTGCAGAATGCCCTGGCTGCTGCCAATACCAGCAGCCGAGAGACGCGGGTGACGCGGGACGGCCTGTCGCTTCCGCTTCAGGCCGGCACCCTGCTCGAAGAGGTGGCCGACGTACGCCGCCTGGTGGTGGGCATGCACGGGGATGCCGCCGTCCGACTCTCCGATGTCGCCGATATCCGCCGCGGCGGCACCGTGCCCGACCAGAGCGTGATGATGGGCTTCGGCCCGGCAGGAGACGCTGACCGGCCGGGCGCCAAGCCCGGCAAGCTCTATCCGGCCGTGACCCTTGCCATCGCCAAGAAGACCGGCGAGAACGCGATCGATATCACCACGGCCATCGAG
>NZ_JAVLBC010000024.1:0-19407 GCF_031581305.1 Halomonas sp. | reverse complement strand
CCTCATCCCGCTGGCCGTGGACGAGGTCGGCACCCCCACCATCATGGCCAGCCTGACCATCATGGCGGCGCTCATCCCCATGGCCTTCGTCAGCGGCCTGATGGGGCCCTACATGCGCCCCATCCCCATCAACGCCTCCGCGGGCATGGTCATCTCCCAACTGGTGGCCTTCGTGGTCGCGCCCTGGCTTGCCATGCGCCTGCTGGCCAGGAAGCGAGGCTCGACAGGCCAGGACACGAGGCATCAGGACGCAAAGGACGAAGAGGCGACAGACGAGGCCTTGAGGGATCAGGAGACGTCGGCGGAAGGCCACTCCGCCGAAGGGGTGAACCCGCGCCTCAAGCGCCTTTTCGAGCGCCTGCTCGGTCCCTTTCTCGGCAAGCACCCCTGGCGACGGCGCCTGCTGGGTCTTGTCCTGCTGGGGCTGCTGCTGGGCGCCGTCTCGCTTCCCCTGTTCCAGCTGGTGATCCTCAAGATGCTGCCGTTCGACAACAAGTCCGAGCTGCAGATCGTGGTGGACATGCCCGAGCACACCCCCATGGAACAGACTCAGCGGGTGCTGGTGGACATGGGCCGCCACCTGGAGAGCGTGCCCGAGATCGACCACTGGCAGAGCTATGCCGGCACCGCCTCACCGATCAACTTCAACGGCCTGGTGCGCCAGTACTACCTGCGCGAGGCGCCCTATCAGGGCGACATCCAGATCAACCTTGCCGACAAGCAGGCGCGCAGCCGCAGCTCCCACGCCATTGCCCTTGCCCTGCGCGAGCCCCTCCAGGCCATCGGCGAGCGTCACGACGCCCGAGTGAAGATCGTCGAGGTGCCGCCGGGCCCACCCGTTCTCTCACCGGTCGTCGCGGAAGTCTATGCCGTGACGCCCGAGCGCCGCGCCGCCCTGGCGCGCCGGGTGGCCGACCAGATGCATGAGATACAGGGCCTGGTCGACATCGACACCACGCTGCACGCCCCCACCACCAAGTGGGAGGTGGTGGTCGACCGCGACCGGGCGGCACGCCTGGGGGTCTCCCAGGCCCAGGTGGTCATGGCCCTTCAGACCAGCCTCGAGGGCAGCGCGGCCAGCTACCTGCACGATGAGCAGGCCAAGTACCCGGTGCCCATTCGCCTGATCCTCGAGGAGGGCGACAAGGCCCAGCCGGCCCGGCTGCTGTCCCTTGCCGTGCGCAGCCGCGACGGCAGCCGGGTGCCGCTGGCCAGCATCGCCGAGATACGGGAGACCGACTGGGAGGGGATGCGCTACCACAAGGACCTGCTGCCGGTGACCTACGTCACCGCGGACATGGCGGGCGAGATCGACTCGCCCCTCTACGGCATGTTCAGGACGGTAGACAGGCTTTCCAGCCTGGATGCGCCGCCGGTGCAGTCCTTTATCGAGCAACCGGTGATGCCGGGCGAGCCGAGTCTCAAGTGGGACGGCGAATGGCAGATCACCTACGAGACCTTCCGCGACATGGGCCTGGCCTACAGCGTGGGGGTCTTCATGATATTCGTGCTGCTGGTGGCCCAGTTCCGCTCCTACACCCTGCCGCTGCTGGTCATGGCGCCCATTCCCCTGACGCTCATCGGCATCCTGCCGGGCCATGCCCTGCTCGATCGGGAGTTCACCGCCACCAGCATGATCGGCATGATTGCTCTTGCCGGCATCATCGTGCGCAACTCCATCCTGCTCGTGGTCTTCATTCGCCAGCTGCGTGACGAGGGTGTCGCCCTCGAGGACGCCGTGGTGCTTGCCGGTGCCGTGCGCCTCAAGCCCATCGCCCTGACGGCCGTCTCGGCCATGCTCGGCGCCTTCTTCATTCTCGCCGACCCCATCTTCAACGGCCTGGCCATCTCGCTGGTCTTCGGCCTTGCCGCCTCCACCCTGCTGACGCTTCTGGTGGTACCGCTGCTCTACTATGTCATGGAGCGTGCCGAGGAAAGCCGAGCATGATCATGACGAGATCCAGCGGCAACACGCGCGCCGTGTAAACCGACGGGGCAGCGCACCCGGGAAATCTCACAGAAACGCCCGGGCGGAATCTTGCATGCCTGTTAAACAGCGGGGGTCAGGTCCTGAGACCCCCCATATTTTTCAATACGATGGCGACATTGTCGTTGCAGATCCCGACCCCTTCGAGGTCTGCCCCCGAAGGGCCTCCCAAGCAGCGGAGCCCTTTTGAGCCCACCTCTAATCAATTGAAAATAAAGAGTTATTCTTGGAAACTCCCCGGAATCAAGTCCCGCAGAAGGTGCGGAACACGGCCGCGGTGGCCGGTGCCGGCCGGGCGAAGTCCTCGCGGCCGGGCTGCATGGCCTCGAGGAAGGCATCAACGCATCGCCCGCCTTGAAGAGCACGGAATCATCCAGGAACACGCCCTGCGGCTGGACCCGGAGGCCTTGGGACTCAAGGTCACCGCCTTCACCTTCCTCTCCTAGGCCTACAGCACCGGTGGAGGGTTCACCCTAAAGTAACGCCAGAGTCAGCCAGGGCTGCCAGGCCAGCAGCACCAGGGCCAGCAGGCTCATCAGCAGGAAAGGCCACAGCGCGCGGAAGATCTTCAGCGGCGGCACACCGGTCATCGACGAGCCGATGAACAGCCCTGCGCCCACCGGCGGTGTCAGCAGCCCCAGCACCAAGGTCAGGCACACCACCACTCCGAACTGGTAGGCGGTGATATCGAACTGGCCCTGGGCGATGGGCAGCAGGATCGGCACCACCAGGATCAACGCGGCGATGCCGTCGACGATCATCCCCACCAGCAGCAGCACGCCCACCACCAGCATCAGGAACACGAAGGGACTCTCGGTCAGGCCGGCGATCCAGGTGGCGGCCATCTGCGGCAGTTCCTCGTAAACGATCACCCAGCCGAACACCCCGGCGGCTCCAATCAGCATGATCACCAGGCCGGCGTTGAAGGCGGTGCGTCTGAGGATCCCGGGCAGCCGGGCGAAGGTCAGGTCACGATACACATAGCGGCCGATCAGCAGCGCCGCCAGGGACGCAAGGGCCGCCGATTCGGTGGGCGTGGCCAGGCCGGCGAGGATGCCGCCGATGATTATCACCGGGATGCTCATGGCGGGAAGCCCCATCAGCAGGAAGCCCTTGGCCTGCTCCCGGGTCGGCCACCGGCCCTCGGGGTACTGCTGGACCAGGCCCACCGCGGCGATGGCCAGGAAGAACAGGCCGCCCATCAGCAGCCCCGGGATGATGCCGGCGATAAACATATCAGCGATGGGCACCTGGGCCATCACCCCGTAGAGCACGAACAGCATCGACGGCGGAATGATCGGCGACAGCAGCCCGCCGGCGGCGGTGATGGCCGCGGCGAAGGGCTTGTCATAGCCCTCCTGCTCCATGGCCGGCACCATGGCCCGGGACATGATGGCGATCTGCGAGGCCGCCGAGCCGACGATCGCCGCCATCATCATGTTGGCGACGAGGTTGATGTAGACGAGTCCGCCGCGGAAGCCGCCGACCAGGATCCTCGCCAGGTCGATCAGCCGCCGGGTCAGCCCGCCCTCGTTCATCAGCTCGCCGGCGAGCATGAACAGCGGGATGGCCAGCAGGCCGTAGCTCTCGATCGCCCCGTACAGCTGCTGGGGGTAGGAGGCGAACAGCAGGGTATTGCCCGAGTCGGCGATGTACCAGGCGGCGGTAAGCGCCAGTACCAGGGCGATGGGCACCGCGCCCAGCAGCAGCACGGCGAAGACGACGAGAGTCATGCGAGCCTCCTTTCCGCGCTCACCAGGCCCTTGAGGCCGTCGATCAGGTTGACGACGGCGTGCAGGCTCAGCGAGACGGCGAAGATGGGCAGGCACAGCCAGACCCAGAACTTGGGGATGCCCAGCGTGCGCGAGGTTTCAGAGTAGATGAAGTTGAAGGTCTCCCCCTGGAAGGCCTGGAGGTCGAAGCCGGTAGCCCAGAGGGTCGCCGGGTCGTACCAGCGCCAGCACAGCACGGCCAGGAAGAGCGCGAAGAACAGCACCATGGCATCGACGAAGAGGTGCAGCCCCTGACGCATGCCGTTCGGCAGGGCATCGACCAGCAGGGTCACGGCGACCCCTTCGCGGCGCTTGAGCACCGCCGAGGTGGTGAAGAATGTCATCCAGATCATGGCATGAATGGCCAGTTCGTCGGTCCAGTAGAGGGCATGGCCCAGGGCGCGGGTGGCGATGTTGAGCAGGATCAGCAGGCTGATCACCGCCGCCAGTACCGCCGCGATGGCCCCCTCACAGCGGGCGATGCCGGACGAGAGTCGTTTGAGCATGACAACCTCCAGGGCCCCGGCGCCAGGCCGGGGCGGTGACGGGATCAGGCGGGAATCACTCGGCGAGCTTGGCGGCCGCTTCCCGCAGCGTGGCCAGCGACGGGGCCTTGGGCGCCCAGACGCCTTCCCACTTGGCGATCGCCTCCTCGAAGAACTCGGGACCGATATCGGTGACGGTGATGTCCTGGCTGCGCAGGTCTTCACCCCAGGCCTCGTGGTTCTCCTGGAAGCGAGTCATGACGTTGTCGGCATGCTCGGCCATGGTGGTGCGAATCAGTTCGCGATCCTCGCCGTCGAGCTGAGCCCAGACGCGACCGGAGACCACGGCCACCATGGGGAACATCATGTGGTTGGAGACCACCAGATTCTCGGCCTGCTCGTAGAATTTGAGCAGCCGGATGGCGTCGTAATCCATGTCGATGGCGTCGACCTGACCGTTGGCCAGGGCGTCATAGACCGCGGGCAGCGGCAGCGGCGTGGGGGCCGCGCCGGCGGCGGCGTAGAAGTCGCGGATCGGGTCGAAGGGCGTAATGCGCACCTTGAGACCGCTCAGGTCCTCGGCGCTTTCGATGGGCTCGCGGCTAAGGATCTGGCGCATGCCAGCCATGCCGTAGCCCACGCCCACTAGGCCGGTGCGCGACGGCATCATCTCCAGCAAGTCGTCGGCCGGCTCAGAACGCAGCAGAGCGGCGGCATGGTCGATGTCCTCCACCAGGAAGGGCGCGTAGAGGGCGCCGAAGTCCGGGAGACGGTTGGAGATCTCGGCGATGGTCAGGAAGGCCATGTCCAGGGAACCGGCCTGGAGCTGCTGGACCATCTGCGCTTCGTTGCCCAGCTGCTGGGCTGGGAAGATGCTGACGTCGTGCTCGCCCCCGGAGCGCTCGGCGAGGGTCTCGGCGAAGCCCTCGGCTTCCTGGGTCCAGATGTGCGACTGCGGGGTGATCAGGCCGAGCCGGAAATCGCGCGCCTGGGCGGTCCAGGCAGTCACGGAAAGCGAAGCCGCCACGGCGGCCGTCATCAGGGTCTTGAACTTGTTCATGGAATTGCCTCTGTTGTTGTAGTCGTGCTGAATGTGGCCGGCCCCCGAGGGCCGGCCATCAACGCGGGGAGCGTTATACCTTGGCCGTGCCCGCCAGCTGGCTGGCCTGATCCTGCTCGTCTTCCTTGGCGCGCGGGCGCTTGTGGCGCACCTGCAGTTCCGGGGCCTCGGTCGCCGACAGCTCGACGTCGAATACCACCTCGGTGAAGGGGCCCTCGAAGCCGCGGGCCTGGATCACGGCGGGGTCCTCGATCCGCTGACCTGCCACCACCAGCTCGTCGCGGGTGGCGAAGGCAAAATCATCGAAGGTGTAGGGGTCGCCGGCCAAGTTGATCTGGGTGGTCAGGTGCTGATGCCCTGGCGCCGAGATGAAGTAGTGGATGTGCGCCGGACGCTGGCCGTGGCGGCCGAGCAGGTCGAGCACCTGCTGGGTCGGGCTGTCCGGCGGGCAGCCGTAGCCGGAGGGAATGATGCTGCGCACCGCGTAGCGGCCGTCGGCATCGGTGATGATCGAGCGGCGCAGGTTGTACTCGCCCTGGGAGGGATCGAAGAAGGAGTAGCCGCCCTTGGAGTCCGCGTGCCACACCTCGACCTTGGCACCGGCGATCGGGTTGCCGTCGGTGTTGCGCACCTGACCGGTCAGCCACATCGCCTCGCCGTCGGTGTCGGTGCCGTCATCCATGCGCCCGGAGCCCTGGAGCTCCGGCGCCCCGGCCACGTAGAGCGGGCCCTCGATGGTGCGCGGGGTACCGCCGGTGCGGCCGGCCTCGGCATCGGCGGCGTCCATGCGCATGTCCAGGTAGTGGTCGAAGCCGAGCCCCGGGGCCAGCAGGCCGAACTGGGTGCCCTGGCCAAGCGCATTGAGCACGCTGACGGCTGACCAGAACTCCTCGGGCGTGACGTCGTAGTCGTCGATCAGCCGGTAGAGATCGGACAGCAGGCGATGCAGGATCTGCTTGGCGCGCTCGCTGCCGCCGTCCTGGTCGAAGCCGCTGACGGCCTTCAGGAAGTCCTGCACTTCAGGGGTATCGAAGATCTTCACGGTCATGGTCGTTTCCTCGGTTGTTGTCGTCTGTTCGACGGCCGGCGACGGTGGCCGGCGTCCTCCGTGATTCAGGAATCGTCCTCGCGGATCGAGGACGGGTGACGGCACAGCGGTTTGACGCGGATCTCCATGTAGGGGAACAGCGGCAGGTGGCTGACCAGCTCCTGCAGCTCGGCGTTGTCCTCGACGTCGAAGATGCTGACGTTGGCGTAGCTGCCGGCCACCCGCCACAGGTGCCGCCACTTGCCGGTACGCTGCAGCTCCTGGGCGTAGGCCTTCTCGCGCACCTTGATCTCGGCGGCCTGCTCTGCCGGCATCTCCGGCGGCAACTTCACGGTCATTTCCACCTGAAAGAGCATGGGGGTCTCCTGGATTCGCGGCCGCTCAGTCACGGCGCCGGTAATGGTTGAGCTTGTCCTCATCGAGGGTGATGCCGAGGCCGGGGCCGGCCGGCAGGTCGACGCCGAACTCGTGATAGGAAAGCGGCTCGGCGACGATGTCGTCCTTGAGCAGCAGCGGGCCGAACATCTCGGTGCCCCAGGTCAGCTCGCCGAGGGTCGACCAGGCATGCAGGGAGGCCGCGGTGCCGATGGTGCCCTCCAGCATGGTGCCGCCGTAGAGGCTGATGCCGGCGGCCCGGGCCACGTGGGCCAGCTCCAGCACGCTGCGCGGCCCACCGGCCTTGGCGATCTTCAGGGCGAAGGCGTCGCCGAAGCCGCCCGCGGCCAGGGTGAAGCCGTCGCGGGCGTCGTGGACCGCCTCGTCGGCCAGCATCGGCACCACGAAGCGGCTTGCCAGCCGCGCCAGGCCGGCGAACTCCCGGGCCGGGATCGGCTGCTCGATGAGATCGATGCCGGCGGCCTCCAGGGCGTCGATGCCGCGGGCCGCGGTGGCCTCGTCCCAGGCCTGGTTGACGTCGACCCGCACGCTCGCCCGATCCCCCAGCGCCGCCTTGATGGCGCCGACGTGACGCACGTCCTGGTCCACCGGATTGGCGCCGATCTTCAGCTTGAAGTCGCAGTGACGGCGCTCCTCGAGGCGCTGGAAGGCCTCGTCGATGTCCTTCTTGGTTTCGCCGGAGGCCAGGGTCCAGAGCACCGGCAGGTGATCGCACTGGGCCCCGCCCAGCAGTTCCGCCACCGACAGGCCGCGGCGCTTGCCCTCGGCGTCGAGCAGGGCGGTCTCGAGGCCGGACTTGGCGAAGCTGTTGCCGCGGGCATGGCGGTTCAGGCGCGCCCGCAGGGCGTTGAGGTTGTGGGACGGCTGGCCGATCAGCAGCGGCGCCAGGTAGCCGTCGATGGTCTGCTTGATGCCTTCGGGGCTCTCCGGGCCGTAGCTCAGGCCACCGATGGTGGTGGCCTCGCCCAGGCCCTCGGTGCCGTCGGACAACCGCAGGCGGATGATGACCATCGTCTGGCAGGCCATGGTGGTCATCGACAGCTTGTGCGGACGGATGGTCGGCAGGTCGACCAGCAGCGTCTCGACGTCTTTGATCAGGATGTCGGACATGGGGGCTCCATGTGGCTCGTCTCGGGGCAGCGCTCAACGGGTGAGGGTCGTGGAAGATCCGGCCGGCGACGTGTCGCCCGCCGGCCGGGGGTCGATCAGCTCGAGACGAACTTCTCGAAGAACACCCGGTGCTCGCCGACCTCGCGCTCCTCGAGCCACTGCTTCGAGGCCTCGATCATCGGCGGCGGCCCGCACAGGTAGGTGTCGAAGGGCTGGGCCAGGAAGTCCAGGTCGAACAGGTCGCAGACCACGCCCTTCCTGCCCTGCCAGGCCTCGGAGGGATTCATCACGATGGTCTCGTAGGCGAAATCGGGCAGGACCTCGGTGAAGCGATCCAGGCGATCGAGCTCGCTGAGATCGGCTTCCTGGGTCACGCCATAGCAAAGCCGGATCGGCTGGTCGCCATCGCCGTTCTCCTCGATGCGCTCCAGCATGCCGAGGAAGGCCGAGAGCCCGGTACCGCCGGCCACCATCAGCAGGGGACGCTCCACCTCGCGGAGGTAGAAGGCCCCCAGCGGGGCTTCCAGGGAGATGGCATCGCCCGGCTTGGCGCGATCGCGCAGGTAGTCGCTCATCACCCCGCTGGGCAACAGGCGAATCAGGAAACGCAGCTTGCCGTCCTTCACCGTGGAGGTAGCGAAGGAGTAGGCCCGCCATTCGTCGGAGCCCGGCACCTCGATGCGTGCATACTGCCCGGGCAGGTACTGCAGCGCCTGGGCGGGATCGTCCAGGGTGATCTCCAGGATGGCGGCCGCATCGGAGACCTGCTTCACCTCGCTGACGGTGCCGTCGTGGACCTCGGTGGCCACGCTGCACACGCCGGAGTCCACGTCGAAGTAGAAGGAGCCGTGGTGGGAGAGCAGCCGGGTCTGGCAGGCCAGCACGTGGCCCTCGGCGATCTCCTCCTCGGTCAGCGCTTCCTCGTCGATGTACTCGACGTCGACCTCGCCGGCCTCGCGCAGGCAGCGGCAGGTCCCGCAGACCCCTTCCCGGCAGTCCACCGGCAGGTTGACCCCGTGACGCTGGGCGGCGTCCATCAGCAGCTCGTTCTTGTCGACCTTGACGAAGCGCGTGATGCCGTCCCGAAAGACGATGGCGGCTGTGTTATGCATGACTCGCCCTCCAGCGAAACTCAGACGTGGTAGAAATCCAGCACGGAATCGATCTTGTCGTTGAGCAGCACGGTGTGCTTGCGCAGGACCTTCCAGCTGTCTCCCTCGCCACGCAGGGTGTAATCGGCGGTACCGAAGAAGTGGTTGCTCTCGCCGAAGCGGTAGAAGTGGGTCACCCAGTTGACCCGCACCTGGACGATGCCGTCGCCCTGCTCCTCGCAGCGCACGTTGTTGATCAGGTGCAGGGTCCGCGGCATCGGCGTGGAGGCCGCGGACTTGCCGGTGCGCAGGCGGAAGACGCGGTCCTCGATACCGGTGCGGTCGGCGTAGTACATCAGCGACATTTCGCGCTTGGGATCGCGGGTGAGCTCGTACTCGTTCTTCCACTGCGGGATATGGAACTCGCACTCCGGCGCGAACTGCTCGATATAGCCATCCCAGTCACGGTCATCGCAGAGCTCGGCCAGGCGGTACATGAACTGTTCGATGGATTGCTGAAGACTCATGGCTTACACCTCCTGGAGCTTGAGTGCTTTCTTTTCGAGGCCCTCGAGCAGCAGCCGCTGCCAGGTCCCGTGCTGGTTGACGTAGAGCCCTTCGTGGGTGAACTCGGTGCCGGTGATCACCGGCTTGATGCCGAGCACCTGGCTGTTGTGGGTCTCGCCGTACTGCCAGTCCTGGTGACCCCGGGAGATGTCGCTCCAGCGAGAGGCGCGGGCCTGGAAGCCGCGCTGCTGCTCGCGGAACTCCACCAGGTCGTCGGGCGTGCCCATGCCGGAGACGTTGAAGAAGTCCTCGAACTGGCGGATGCGGTTCTCCCGGTCGGCGTCGGACTCGCCCTTCACGCCCAGGCAGAGGCTGATGACCTCGGTCTTGTTCCAGGCCACCGGACGCACGATGCGCAGCTGGGAGCTGATCTGGTCCATGAAGAACAGGCTCGGGTAGATGTTCAGGTTGCGCAGGCGGTGCATGGTCCACTCGGCGCGCTCCTGGGGATGCTGCTCGAGCATGCGCGGCATCACGGTGGCGTAGCCGGGACGCACCTGGGGGTTGGGCATGTCGCTGAACAGCAGGCTGTGGCCGTTGTTGAAGGAGAACCAGCCGTCGTCGGTGTCCTTGTCCCCGGCGCCGAGCTTGCTGTAGTCGAGGGTGTCCCCGCCGCCGTGCTTCTGGGCCTCGAGCTCGCGGCGATGCTGGACGGTGGAGACGTAGTTGTAGTGCACGGTGCTGACGTGGTAGCCGTCCAGGCCGTTCTCGTTCTGCAGCTTCCAGTTGCCGTTGAAGGTGTAGGTGGACTTGCCCGGCAGGACCTCCAGCTCACCGTCCTCGGCCTGCTCGACCATCATGTCGAAGAACAGCTTGGTGTCGCCGAGGAAATCCTCGAGGCTCTCGGTGCCCTCGGTGTCGAGGCTGATGAAGACGAAGCCCCGATAGCTCTCGATGCGAGCCTGCTTCAGGCCGCGGCTCGACTTGTCGAAGTCCGACGGATACTCGCTCGGCGCCTTGACCTTGACCAGGCGGCCGTCGGACTTGTAGCACCAGGCATGGAAGGGGCAGGTGTAGGTGGACTGGTTGCCGCACTCGGTGCGCACCAGGGTCGCGCCGCGGTGCTGGCAGGTGTTGGCCAGGGCCCGCAGCTGGCCCTTGGCGTCGCGGGCGATGATCATCGGCTGGCGACCGGCCTGCATGGTGATGAAGTCGTTGTTGTTCGGGATCTGACTTTCGTGGCAGGCGAAGATCCACTGCTTCTCGAAGATGAGTTCCATCTCCAGGTCGAACAGGGCCTCGTCGGTGAACATCTCCCGGGCCATCTGGTAGACGCCTTCTTCGGGACGGAAATCGATGCAGTCCTCGATAAATGCCTGCCATTCGGGGAGGGAGCGATATGCTGTCATCGGTCGTTACCATCTTGTTGCTGTTTGGTACGACCTACCTTAGGTACTCCCCCCGGGGCTCACTATGCAGTTCTTTGAGGAACGCTATGCACTTTTTAGCCACCCTCAAGAATACTGAGTAACATATTGATATATATAATTTCCTGCAGGTATACGACCAAAGAGCAAGGCACGGACGCCTGGACGAACGGTACCTTAGCGACAGGACTGAAGTTGCCCCGGAACACCCGCTCGTACTCGAGGAAAAGCCAATATTGGCCAACCGATTGGCATCGAGGCTGCCGATGGGCACGAGGTGCTATTCTCGGCGGCGTTGGGCAATATTTTCAGGCTATTGGCTATCCCGCCGCCGGAATGCCAGAATGACATCATTAGTTCGCAATGCGCACTCCGTAACGATATGCGAACACCTCCTCGACCGTCCCCGGCCCCTGAGCCAAAAATAACGACTATAGCGGGGAGGCAAGGAGGAACCATGACCGTACCCCTGACCCGACAACAGATCTCCGCCGAGTTTCACCAACCGGACTCGGCCCGCCGCTGGATGTGCCAGATCAATGGCCCCCACCGGCTGGAAGTGCCCCAACCTCGTCAGCTCAGTTTTCGCCACCAGGGCACCTGCCTGGGCGATGTCTCCATCGGCACCATCGAATACTCGACACGGGTCAATATCGGCATCGCCGACCTGACCCACAGCTACAGCATCAGCCTGCCCCTGCAGGGGGCCCAGAGCATCGAGTACCAGGGTGATGCCTTCGACTCCGACGGCGCGGTGGGAGCGATCATCTCACCAAGCCAGCCGCTGCGCCTGAGCATGGACGAACAGTGCCAGAAACGCCTGGTGCGCCTCTCCCGCCAGGCCCTGGAGCAGAAGCTGTCGCAGCTACTGTGCCGCCGACTGTCGCAGCCGGTGATCTTCGACCCGCGCATGCCTCTCAGCGGCACTGTGCAGGAGTGGTGGCGCATGGTGGCCAACCTTCAGGAGATGCTGGTCGCGGAAGGTTCGCTGTGCGATCTGCCCGAGGTGTGGAGCAACTTCGAGAACTCGCTGATCACCAGCCTGCTCTATACTCAGCCCCACAACTACACCAGTGAGCTGCTGAGACGTCAGCAGAGTCGTCCTGCCTATCTGGACGACCTGGAAGCCCTTCTGCACGAGTCCCTGGATCGCCCCCTAGGGCTGGCCGATCTGGAGAGGGCCGCCGGGGTCTCCCGGGAGCGCCTCTATCGGGACTTTCATACCCACTACGGGGTCTCCCCCATCGCCTACTTCCGCCAGCTGCGCTTCGACTTTGTACGCCGGCGCCTGGAGCGAGCCGCCCCCAACGAGAACGTCTCCAGTATCGCCATGGACTGCGGCTTCCAGCAACTCGGACGCTTTTCCCAAGAGTACAAGGCGCGCTTCGGCACATTGCCTTCCGAGACCCTGAAGCGAACCACCCGAGCCCAGCTACAGTAGCCTGCAAACAGCAGTCCCAGCCGCGTCTGCCAGATAACCTCAGCCACCCGGGCAACGAATGCGACAGTTTGCTCCTCAGGTCCCGCAGAAAGTGCGGAACACGGCCGCGGTGGCCGGTGCCGGCCGGGCAAAGTCCTCGCGGCCGGGCTGCTCGGTGCAGGGGTCGGCCAACACCTCGCGCAGGGTATCGAAGGGCGCGAAGTCATCCTCGGCGGCGGCGGCCAGAGCCTCCTCCACCCGATGGTTGCGGGGAATGTAGAGCGGGTTGACCGCTCGCATCCTCTCGGCGATCGCCTCCAGGCCGACGTCCTCCCGGGCCAGTCGTTCACGCCAGCGCGGCAGCCAGGCCTTCAGGGCCTCGTCGTTCTCGAACAGCTCGAGCAGGGCGGGGGCGTCGTCCTCGACCGCCTCGCCCAGGTGGCGGAAGGCCAGGGTGAAGTCGGCGCGGCCGGCCTGCATGGCCTCGAGAAGGGCCTCGACCAGAGCTCGGTCGCCCTCCTCCTCCTTCACCAGCCCCAGCTTCTCGCGCATCACCGCCAGCCACTCGGCCTCGTAGCGCGGCTCATAGCGCTTGATGAGCTCGGTGGCACGCGCCACCGCACGCTCCTGGTCGTCATCGATCAGCGGAATCAGCGTCTCGGCGAAGCGTGCCAGGTTCCACTGGGCGATCCACGGCTGATTGCGATAGGCGTAACGCCCACCCTCGTCGATGGAGCTGAACACCGTGGCCGGGTCATAGGCTTCCATGAAGGCACAGGGGCCATAGTCGATGGTCTCGCCGGCAATGCTGCAGTTGTCGGTGTTCATCACGCCGTGGATGAAGCCCAGCCCCATCCAACTGGCCACCAGTGCCGCCTGGCGTTCGGCCACCGCCGCCACCAGCGCCAGGTAACGCTCGCCCCGGGCCCTGTCTTGAAGCTCGGGATAGTGACGCTCGATGGCCATCTCGGCCAGGGTGCGCACGGCCTCCAGGTCGTCGCGAGCGGCGAAGTACTGGAAGGTGCCCACGCGAAGGTGGCTGGCGGCAATGCGGGTCAGCACGGCACCCGGTTCCGGCACGCGCCGGAACACGCGCTCGCCGGTGGTCACGGCGGCCAGGGCCCGGGTGGTGGGCACGCCCAGCCCATGCATCGCCTCGCTGACCAGGTATTCGCGCAGCACCGGGCCCAGGGGGGCACGGCCATCGGCGCCGCGCGAGAAGGGCGTCATGCCGGCCCCCTTGAGCTGGATGTCGCGCAGCCGGCCCGCGCGGTCGGTCACCTCGCCGAGCAACACCGCCCGGCCGTCGCCCAGGCGGGGATTGAACTGGCCGAACTGGTGGCCGGCATAGGCCTGGGCCAGCGGCTCGGCGCCCGCCGGCACGGCGTTGCCGGCGAACCACTCGGCGGCCTGCTGCGCGTCGAAGGCGGCCAGGTCGAAGCCCAGCTGCTCGGCCAGCGGCCGGTTGAAGGCCACCAGCCGCGGGGCCTTCACCGGCACGGGATCGAAGCGCAGGAAGAAGTGCTCGGGCAGGCGGGCATAGCGAAGGGTGAACTCGGGAAACATGGCGACTCCGGTCGACGGCCGAGGCAGGGCCTGGGAATTAATACCCGAGTATAACGCTCGGGATTACCGCTTTCGACCTCTCGCACCCATGGCCGGACGGAGCGGCTCAAGCGGGTACCGCCGGAGAGAGCTGCTCGCGAATCAGGTCGGCCAGGCGCCGCGCCGGCTCGGTGGGCCGCCGTGCAGCTCGGTGAAGGGCCAGCTCGACGGCGGGCAGCGGCGGCAGGCCGCTCGACTCGTCCAGGGCGCGCAGCTGCGGCGTCAGCATGCTGCGGGTCACCACCACGATGGCCAGTCCCGCCTGCACCACCGGCCCCAGGCCAACCATGGACTGGCTCATGTAGGCCACCCGCCAGTCGCGCCCGGCGGCGGCCAGCGCCTGCTCGACCACCTCGCGGAAGAGGTCGGCACCGGGCGAGTAGAGCCCCAGGGGCAGCGGGTCAGACAGTGCGGGCTGGTGCTGCAACCCCACCGCCCAGGCCAGTGGCTCGCGGCGGATCATCTCGCCGCCCGGAGAATGTCGCTGGCGGGTGACCAGCGCCAGGTCGAGCTCGCCGGCGCGCACCCGCTCCATCAGGTGGGCGCTGGTGCCGCAGGTCACCTGCAGGCGCACCTCCGGGTAGAGCTGGTGGAACCAGGAGAACACCGAGGTGAGAAGGCTGACGTAGTCCTCGGGAATCCCCAGGTTCAGCTCGCCGGTGACCCGCCGCGTCCGCATGTCGGCCAGCGCCTCGTCATTGAGCGCCAGCAGCCGGCGGGCATGGCCCAGCAGGCGATCCCCCTCGGCGGTGAAGCGCAGGCGGCGTCCTTTCCGCTCGTGCAGGGAGACCCCCAGCGCGCTCTCCAGCCGCTGCAGCTGCATGCTGACGGTGGACTGGGTATAGGCCAGGCGCCGCGCGGCCGCGGTAACGCTGCCGGTGTCGGCAACGGCCACCAGGGTACGCAGAAGGCTGAGGTCGAGGGTCGGGGCACGCATCGATACATCACCAGACTTGATGAACAGGATCAAGAATGATCGTTATCGTGATGATTGTGGACCGCCTAGCATGCCCTCGTCACCCACCGGGCAAGGAGGTCATCACCATGCAGAGCCAGATATCCCCTCTCACGCGCTTCTCCTGGCATGGCACCGGCGCCGCCGCGTTGGCGGTGGTGCTCTGGGCACTGGTGCCGCTGCTGGTGAGCGCCGCCGGGGCACTGCCGCCGCTGCGCCTCTCGGCCCTGGCGCTACTGCCCGGCGCCCTGAGCACCCTGCCCATGGCGCGCGGCAGGCCTCGGGGCGCCGCACCTCTCTCGAAGGGCCAGGGCGTGGTGGTCCATGCCGGGGTGCCGATGCTGGTGGCCGGCGCCGTGGGGGCCTGCTTCGCCAGCCTCTCCCTGGCGCCACCCGCCGAGGCCGCACTGATCACCTACACCTGGCCAGTGCTCTTCCTGCTGGCGAGCCGCTGGCTCGCACACGGACGCCTGCCCCTGGCCACCCTCGGCGGGGCCCTGCTGGCGTTCTCGGGCGCCGCCCTGCTGGTCGCCCCCCAGGCCCTGGCGAGCGGGTTCTCCGGCGCCTGGGGCGGCTACCTGCTGGCGGCGATCGCCGCGCTGTGCTGGGCGCTCTACTCCCTGACCTGTCAGGTCCCGGGCTATCGTCTCGGCGAGCGCATGCCCCACCTGTTGCTCATTGCCAGCCTCATGACCGGCGGCGCCAGCCTGTCGCTGGAGGGCGTGAGTGCGCCGCCCTCGCCTACGGCGCTGCTGGCCACCGCGGCCCTGGGCCTGGGCCCCTACGGCATCGCCATGCTCGCCTGGGACCGCGCCATGCGCGACCGGCAAGCCCAGCGTGTCGGCAACCTGGCCCATGCCGTGCCGGTGCTGGCCACGCTGTTTCTCGTGCTGGCCGGGGTCACCGCACCGGACTGGCGGCTGCCGGTGGCGGCGGTGCTGGTGCTCGCCGGCAGCATGACCGCCTCCTGCTGACAGCGCTGCGCATTGCGATACACTCAGGAGGGAATCGCTACCCTGGAGGCCAGACGATGCGCTGCGATGTCTCTCCCGATTGCTACCTGGACTACTACCGCCCGCCCGGCAACGACGCCCTGGGCCTGATCCGCATCCGCGCCAACGATGACGGCATCACCGCGATCGAGTTCCTCCCGGAGCAGGAGGAACCACCTCGCCCGGGCCTGCTCACCGATCAGGCCCGGGAGCAGTTGGCCGACTATTTCGTGGGCACCCGCCACGATTTCGACCTGCCGCTTTCGCCGAGGGGTACCGACTTCCAGCAGCGGGTCTGGGCGGCACTCGCCACCATCCCCTTCGGCGAGACCCGCAACTATGCCGAGATCGCCGAGCAGCTGCGCTGCAAGGGCGGCCAACGCGCGGTGGGCGCGGCCAACGCCAGAAACCCCCTCGCCATCGTAGTGCCCTGCCACCGGGTCATCGGCAGCGACGGCCGCCTGACCGGCTATGCCGGCGGCCTGGGTCGCAAGCAGTGGCTGCTTGCCCATGAGGCGGGGGAGATACCGCTGGGGCTGACCTGAGAGGCTACGCGGTGCTCCCGGGCCACTTCCGCAGGCCGACAAGTGCCATCAGATGGCGTCGAGGTGGGCACCGAGGCGGCGCACACTGGAGACGAAGTCGCTGAAGCGCTCGCCCTGGATCACCACATGCTCGCGCAGCAGGCGTTCCGCCCCCTCGGTGTCACCATCTTCGATGGCCGCAAGGACCTCGCGGTGCTCGTCCAGGGAGCGCCCCATGCGCTTGCGGACCTGCAGCTGCAAGCGGCGATAAGGCTTGAGGCGCTGCTTGAGCTGGCGCGCCTCCTCGGCCAGGAAGCCATTGTGGCTGGCCGCATAGATGGCGTGGTGAAACCCCTCGTTCTCGTAGTAATATTCGTCGGTGTCGCCGGCTCTTGCCGCGGTTTCGCAGCGCACCAGGGCCTCGCGCAGGGCGACGAGCTCCTCCTCGGTGATGCGCCGCGCGGCGAGCCGTCCGCACATGCCCTCCAGCTCCGCCATCACCTCGAACATCTCGATCAGCTGGTCGAGGCCCACCCGGGCGACGAAGGTGCCCTTCTTGGGCGTCACCGTCACCAGACCACTGGCCACCAGCTGCTGGATGGCCTCGCGCACCGGGGTGCGTGAAACCTCGAAGTCCTGACACAGTGCCTCGGGGTCGAGGCGTTCGCCGGGCGCCCGGCGGCCATTGATGATGTCGTCCTCCAGGGCATCCCGGAGCCGCTGGGCGTTGGACCGTTTCATGCGCTTCCCCTCCTTCCCTGCGCCAGTTCGGCGCTGAACGCGGCAAGGCTTCCACCTTTGTCTAGCCCGCCAAAATTGACACTAGTATAGTCAAAGGGCTATTGATGTATATATCAGCTCAGCTGATGGACTTTTGATTTCACAAAAACAACGTCTTTGGAGATGCCATGAAACCCTCTCTCACCCCCGTTGTAGCGGGCCTGGCCCTGGCCGCCATCACCGCGAGTTCCGCCGCTTCCGCCGAGACCGTGCTGCGCGCCTCCCACCAGTTCCCCGGAGGGCAGGGGGATGTGCGCGACGAGATGGTCCAGATGATGGCCGATGAGGTCGAGGCCGCCAACGTCGACATGAAGATCCAGGTATATCCCGGTCAGTCGCTGTTCAAGGCCAAGGAACAGTGGGGCGCACTGGTGCGGGGCCGTCTCGACATGACCTCGCTGCCGCTCGACTACGCCAGCGGTCGCCATCCGGAGTTCTCGGCCACCCTGATGCCGGGGCTGGTGCGTAACCATGAGCGTGCCCAGCGCCTCAACGACTCCGAGTTCATGGGTATGATCAAGGATGTCATCCAGGAGGGCGGTGCCCGCGTGCTGGCCGATGCCTGGCTGGCCGGCGGCTTCGCCTCCGACATGCGCTGCATCACCTCGCCGGATACCGTCGACGGTCAGACCATGCGCGCCGCCGGTCCGGCCTTCGACGAGATGCTGGCCACCGCTGGCGCCTCGATTACCTCGATGCCCTCCTCGGAGATCTACACCGCGATGCAGACCGGGGTGCTCGACGGGGCCAACACCTCCTCCGGCTCCTTCGTCTCCTACCGCATCTACGAGCAGGTCAGCTGCCTGACCGCCCCCGGCGAGAACGCCCTGTGGTTCATGTACGAGCCGATCCTGATCTCCGAGCAGAGCTGGGAAGGCCTCACCGAGGAGCAGCAGCAGGCCCTGACCGAAGCTGGCCAGAAGGCCGAGGAGTTCTTCGCCCAGGAGGCCGCGGCGCTCGACCAGAAGATGGTCGATGTGTTCGAGGAGAACGGCGTCGAGGTGGTGCAGATGTCGTCGGAGGACTACCAGGCCTGGCTGGAGATCGCCAAGGAGAGCTCCTACAAGACCTTCGCCGAGAACGTCCCCAACGGGCAAGCACTGATCGACGCGGCCCTGGCCGTCGAGTGAGCGGGCCCGCGGGCCGGCTGACCCCGCCGGCCCTTCCTACCACGGCCGCCCCGACAGGGGCGGCCATTCCCTCCTCGATACCGGAACACGCATGATGGATACACACAGCCACACGATCGCGCCCAGGCGTGGCGTGATCGGCCTATACATACGCCTGATGGACGGCATCTCGAGCGCCACAGCCGTCTTCGCCGGCGCCCTGCTGCTGGGGGGCGTGCTGGGCGTCTGCCACATGATCTTCGTGCGCTACATGCTGGGCGAGAGCACCACCTGGCAGACCGAGTTCGCCGTCTTCTCCATCACCGGCGCCATGCTGCTCGGTGCCCCCTATGTACTCCTGACCGGCGGCCACGTGGCCGTGACGGTCCTGCCCGACGCCCTGGGCGGCACGGCACGGCGGGTGATGAACCTCGTCGCGTCGCTGATCGGCCTGGCGTTCTGCCTCGCGCTGGCCTATGCCGCCTGGCTCTACGTATTCGAGGCCCTGCACGGCGGCTGGACCACCGGAACGGTGTGGAACCCGCCCCTCTGGCCGGCCCTGCTGCCCATGGCCGTCGGCATCAGCCTGCTGTCCCTGCAGTACATTGCAGAAATCCTACGCGGAGACACCTGAATGGACCCGGTAACCAGCGGAATCCTCATCGTCGTGGCGCTGTTCGTGCTGATGGCCATCGGTACCCCGATCGCCTTCGCCCTGGGCGGCGTCTCCCTGGCCGCGCTGATGCTCAATCAAGGCATGAGCGAGCTGACCTACTTTGGCGAGACCTTCTTCGGCAGCCTCGCCTCCTTCGGCTTCGTCGCCATCCCCATGTTCATCCTGATGGGCTCCGCCGTCGCCTCCTCGCCGACCGGCCGCGACCTCTATCGCTCGCTGGACATGTGGCTCGGCAAGGTGCCCGGGGGCCTGGCGATCGCCAACATCGGCGCCTGTTCGATCTTCGCCGCCCTCTCGGGCTCCTCGCCGGCCACCAGCGCGGCGATCGGCAAGCTCGGCATCCCCGAGATGCGCAAGCGCGGCTATCCCGACGGCGTGGCCGCGGGCTGCATCGCCGCCGGCGGCACCCTGGGCATCCTCATCCCGCCCTCGGTGACCATGATCATCTACGGCATCGCCAGCG
>NZ_JAVLBC010000023.1:0-22452 GCF_031581305.1 Halomonas sp. | reverse complement strand
GGGGTATGCCAATATCCGCTTCCATGCCGTGACCGAGGTGGCTCCCGAGAGAACCGTGACCGGGGAGCGGGTCATCGGCCACCGCGGCCGCATCGATCAGGCCCTGGCAACGACCCTCGATGACGTCTCGGGACATGACGTCTACGTCTCCGGCTCGCCGGGCATGGTCTACGCCTGCATCGACGTGCTGGCCTCGCTGGGGCTCGAGCCCTCGCGGGTCTTCTCGGATGTCTTCGCCTATGCGCCGCGGGACCCCATCGTGCCCACCGCAGGCAGCCTGGTGAGGGAGGGGCGGTCATGAGCGCCTCGCCGATCCTGATTACCGGCGGGGGCCAGCGCCTGGGACGCCACTGCGCCGAGCGATTGCGTGACGACGGCCACCCGGTGATCATCAGCTATCGCCGCGAACGCCCCGAACTGGAGATGCTGCGTGAGCGGGGTATCGTTACGTTGCCGGCCGATTTCTCGACGGAGGCGGGTATCCTGGCGTTCCTCGACCGGCTCCGGGCCGAGACGACCTCGCTGCGGGCCATCGTCCACAACGCCAGCACCTGGGCGCCGGACTCCAGCGGCCCCGAGGCAGGCGCGAATTTCGAGCGGCTGTTTCGCATCCACATGCTGGCGCCCTACCTGATCAACCTGCATGCCCGGGAGTTGCTCGAGGCATGCAGCGAGCCCCAGCGCGACATTGTGCACATGACCGACTACGTGGTGCAGAAGGGCTCGAAGAAGCACGCCGCCTACGCCGCCAGCAAGGCGGGGCTGGACAACCTGACGCTGTCGTTCGCCGCCATGTACGCCCCCACGATCCAGGTCAATGCCATCGCGCCGGCGTTGATCATGCTCAACGAGGGCGATGACGAGGCCTACGCCGAGAAGGCCCGCGCCAAATCGGCCATGCAGATGATCCCCGGCCCCGGGGTGATCTATCAGAGCCTGCGCTACCTGCTCGACAATCGCTACGTCACCGGCGTCACCCTGCCGGTGGACGGCGGGCGCCACCTGCGCTGAGCCTGCGACCATCGGTGCCGTGCCGGACGCTGCCATCTTCGCTAGAATGCGGCTCTACCCTGACGCGATACGGAGGAGTGATACATGGCGGGACATGACATGAATTTCAAGGATGACAGCGGCCTGCTGTCCGTGGTGCTTGGCCTGGTGGTGCTGGTGGCCATGAGCTGCCTGCCGGCTACCATTGGCTGGTATCAGCTGTTCGCCGGCTGAGGACGGCCCTTGCCAGTCATGCCGCAATGCGGCAGGATGAAGTAATACCTCAGGAGCGACCCATGACCATGACCCGCCGTGCCAAGCCCACTCTCCGCGATGCCTGCATCGGCGTCGAGCGTGTCGGCCTGGGCGGCTACTGGTTTGGTTACTGGTTTATCCCCGGGGTGCCCGCGGCCATGTCCTGAGTGCAAGATGCGACATCGCCGGGAGGCACCCCCATCAGGGCCGCCTCCGCCAGAACCCCCGGACGGCCGCCCCGCCCGGGGGTTCTGCGTTTCACGGCCCCCGACCACACAACTGACATCCAGGAGAGAGACCATGATCGCATCCATCGCCATCCGCCTGACCCGGGGATTCGCGGGCTATGATAGCTATTGGCGATTTAGCGAGCTGCGGTCGGCTCACTCCGCCACATCCGGCCGTAGCGAGATCGGTGGCACCCGACACACACGATGTATGACCGCTACCCGGAGTTGATGACGCCATGAACGCCTCCCTTGCCACCGCCCCTCTGACCGAGACCCTGCGCTCCGCCGCCAACCCGGCCCACCCGCTGCCCACTCCCGGCGAGCTGCGCCGTGAGCTGCCGCTTTCTCCAGAGCTGGCGGCGCGGATCGAAGTTCAGCGCCAGGCCGTGCACGATATCCTTTCCGGTCGTGATGACCGCCTGCTGGTGGTGGTCGGTCCCTGCTCCATCCACGATCCCGAGTCGGCCCTGGAGTACGCTCGTCGCCTCGCTGCGCTGGCCCCCCAAGTGGAGGATCGCCTGCTGCCGGTGATGCGCGTCTATGTGGAGAAGCCGCGCACCACCGTGGGCTGGAAGGGACTGGCCTATGACCCGGACCTCGATGGCAGCGGTGACATGCCCCGCGGTCTGGAGGTGTCGCGTCGGCTGATGCGCGATGTGGCCGAGCTGGGACTGCCGGTGGCCACCGAGCTGCTGCAGCCGATGCTCTCCCCCTACCTGGAGGACCTGCTCTCCTGGGTGGCCATCGGAGCCCGCACCACCGAGTCGCAGCTGCACCGCGAGCTGGCCAGCGGCCTGGAAGCGGCGGTGGGCTTCAAGAATGCCACCGGCGGCGACATCGGCGTGGCGTTGGATGCCATGCGCGCCGCGGCGCACCCCCACAGCCATTTCGGGCTGGATGAAGCGGGGCGCCCGACAGTGCGCAATACGGCAGGCAACCCTCATACCCAGCTGGTGCTGCGCGGCGGCCACGGCGAGCCCAACTACCAGGCTCGTCATGTCCAGGCGGCGCGCCGGGCCCTGGAAGAGGCCGGGCTGTCGCCGCGGTTGATGGTCGACTGCAGCCACGCCAATGCTTGCAAGGACCACCGTCGCCAGAGCGAGGTGCTGCTCGATGTGCTGGCCCAGCGCCTGGCAGGCGAGACGGCGCTGGCGGGGCTGATGCTCGAGAGCCATCTCCACGAGGGTAAGCAGCCGCTGGAACCGGGCCGGCTGCGCCATGGGGTCTCGGTCACCGACGCCTGCATCGGCTGGGAGACCACCGAGCATCTGCTGCTCACGGCCGCCGAGCGTCTGCGTTAGCCCTGTACCGCGGGGGGCGATGTCGGGATAATGCCGTCGATTGCCGATTCGCTACCCGGAGCTCCCCATGCCGTTCCAGTTCGAGGACCACGACCCCGAGACCTATCGCCGCAAGGCCAAGCTGATCAGCCTGGCCATGGCCGGCCAGCTGATCGTCTTCGGCCTGGTGTTCGTCCAACTGCTGCAGGTTGCCTTCGACGGCGGCTTCTGGCTCAACGTGCTGGGCGTGCTGTTGGGGCTGGCCGCGACCAGCCTGGTCTTCGCCGTGTTGCGCGAGCGCCCCTGGATGACCGAGATGCGCTATGTCTGGCAGCTCAAGCACCAGCTCTCCCGGGTCAGTGGCTATCTGCCGGCGCTGCGTCGCGGCATGGCGGAGGGCAACGACACGGCGCTGGCGGTGCTCGCCTTCTACCACCAGGGCATGGCCCAACTCGCCGAGCTCAACGGCCGCACCCTGGACGACGATGCCGAACTGCTCGCCGAGCGTGAGGTGGTGCAATCCGCCCGTCGCGAGCGCGGTCTGCCCGAGCGCGTGACGGGGCTTGACCCCCATGACCTTGATGCGTTTCGCAGGGGCTGACGATGAGCATCCTGTTCTTGTCACCTCTCGTCTCGAGATGCGGTCGATGTGTCATCACCCGCGCCATGGCCGTCTCAATAGTCGAGGATTGGCTGGTAGTCGGGTGAATGCGTGATCTCGGTCGGCGTGATCCCGACGCCCCAGGTCAGGCTTGTGCGATCCGTATCGATGGGGCGGTCAGTCACGATTTCGCCGACCTTGTAGGAGCGGCCGTCCTGATGGGCAAAGGCGGTCTCATCGTTGCGGAAATAGCGGAAGGTCACGGGTGTGTCGGGAAACACGTCCTTGCCGAAATCGTAACGCTGGGTGGCCACGACCATGCGATAGCCGCGCGCAGCCTCAAGCGCGGCGATCTGCGGCGGGTAAAGCAGCGCGCCGGCCACGTTTCCGTCAGCATCCAGATGATCGCCCCGCTCGGTCAGTTCCTTCAAAAGCCGAGCGCGAAGCCGTTGCGCGCCCCTATATTCCTGCGCCGAATCGGTCTTTAGCGCCGGCCAGTCGGCCGCATAGCCCCGCTCGGTACGGATGGTCTGCGACAGGAACGCCTCGACGCTGGCAGGCATGTCGCCATAGAGGCTGACGCCCACGACATGTTCGAGGAAATGCGCGAATTCGCCATTTTCCATGGCGCGATTGATTGGGTCAAAATGCGAGGAAAGGCCAATGTCGCCTGTAGCCCCGGGTGCGCGATAGCCCATTGCGGTATTTTCGCCCCATCCCGTATCGCCGGGCAGGCGGCGCGGCAGTGCCCAGGTGCTGTCGATGGTCACACCCACGCCGGACTGAAAGGTGGCATGGCCCCCGGTTTCACGCTGGGGTGTGTGGCCGGAATGGCAGCCGACACATTGGGTCAGCTCCGACGGCGTCTGGGCGCGCAGCGCGCCGCCCGCATCCTCGATCCAGCCGGCAAGGATCCAGCCAGCGCCGTTGTCGATCCAGCCCTCGGTACGGCTGGCATAGGCCGGCGCACTTTCCTCCTTGATCTCGGGGCCGGCATATTCGGGGTCGAACCGCCGGATCTTGTACATGTAGCGGATTTCCTTCACTCGGTCGGCGCGGGCGCCGGGGAAACGGCCGGGGGCGCCATCGGTTCCGTCGGCCTCAGTGTCCACGTAATGCAGCGGGTGCGCGAACTCGGTGCCGACGGGGTATAGGCCCGGTTTGACCGGCTCTGCCGCAGCGGCGCCTTGATACGTGGTGGGCGCGTCCCTGGGCAGGTGATCCGACACTGCCGCGGCCAGCAGGTCGAGGTTCGCGGCATAGGTCGCCAGATTGAACCGGCCCGCAGTATCGCGCATGAACCTCACCGGTAGGCGGACATAGATGCCCGAGACCGACCCTGTCAGCGGGGTGAAGATCCCGTGAGGGACGAAATTAACCGCCCGCCAGCCGGTGACCCATCCGTGGCCATCGTTGAATAAGGCGCCTTCTTGGCGTGTGCTGCGTACGAAACCATCCGCGTCCGCCGGCAGGTCGACGGGCGACAGCGCCGGGAACAGGCGGAACGGATCATCCTTGGCGCCGCTGTCCCAGACGCGGGCATCGCCGGGGCGGCGCGCGGCGGCCGCTGTCCAGTTGTCCTGCCGAACCCAGGCTTCCATGTCCCAAGCGGACGGCTCATGGCCGGCTTCGACCGCGGCGGCGCGCAATTTGTCGGGGAATAGCGTGTTTTCCCACGGGTTGATCGACCCGTTGGGCCGGAACGGGTAATTGAGCGCGGCAAAGGCATATTCTGCGGTCAGATCGCCGATGAACGGCGAGGCCCCACCCTGTGGCGCGTTATTGCCGAAACGGCGGTTAGCCAGCCCGTCGGTATGGCAGACCTGGCAGGGGTTCTGAGTGCCGCCCGCGGTTTCGATATAGCACTGGGCGGGAATATGTGCATAGGGGTTCGTAAAGCCCGCGCGCGAGATGTAGTCGCCGATCAGCGGCGCGGTGCCGTTCTGTGCCAAGGCGGCAATACTCAGTGCGGCAAGGCTGGCGCCGGTCAAAAGAGCGGGGCGAAGCGGCATATGGTTCATGGCGTGTCACTTGTCCTCGGGTGCGAACGTAAAAAAGCCGGGCCCTGTCACAGGCCCGGCCCCCGGAATCAGCAGATCAGAAACCCGGCAGACCGCCCAGATAGCCGATATGCGCGTCGAGCTTGTAGTTCGGCGTGCCGTAATCGTTGGTGCCGTACATCTCGATCGCGGCGGCTTCCAGCCTGGCCACCATCTCGTCGGGCATCGAGGAAATCCACTCGCCCTGGTGCTGGTTGTTGGCCATCACGTAGGCATGGCCGCCGATGTTGTCGACGACCTGAAGACCGGTGGCCTCCGCGCCCGACGCCTGGGACAGGATGCGGCTCAGCTTGCCGGTATCGACGTTATAGGCCCAGACGAAGTTGTTGACGTGGGTGCCGGAGTCTTCACCGACAAAGAGCGTGCGCATCTCGGGCGAGAAGAACAGGTTGTCGGGGTTGGCGATCTTATCGGGATGGGCGATGTTGCCCAGTGCGTCGACCGGTATATCCTCGCCCAGCAGCGCGGCGGGCACGCGCATCGCGGTGCCGACCCAGTCCGAGTTGATCGGCTCGCCGTTGGTAGCGACGCGACCGCCATCCATGGCGACCTCGTAGGTGGCGCCGGCCTTGATCTTCTCGACTTGGATATGATCCTGCGCGGCGCCCTCTTCGGTCTGCATACCCTTTTCGTTATAGGACATGGCGACATAGAGGTTCTTTTTCTTCGGATCGGCGTCGATGCCTTCCATCTTGTTGAAATCGGTCGTGGCGCCAAGATAGGCAGCCATGCGGCGTGATTCCAGGAAGGCCGCGGCCTGTTCCATGCCGTCTTTCAGGCGCAGAATCTCGTCGCCCGAATGACCGGCGCGGATCATGCGATAGCCCTGATCGGCCCAGTCTGGGGTCGCCTCGGCGGTGGTCGACTCGAAGATGTTGTCGAAGGTCACGCCGCTGTCGATGATCGCCTTGATCTCGGCGTCGGTGCCATGACCCAGCTTGACCCAGTCGAGCGTCGCGGCGCCGCCACCCTGACCGGAAACCTGGTTCCAGCGCGTGGCGTAAAGCGTGCCGGCGGACAGGTCTTCCGCTTCGTCCGCGACATACATGAACAGCGCGACATGGTTGCCGTCATCGCCGAAATAAACGGTGCGGCTATCAGGCATCACGCGGGCCAGCTCCCAGGTGGCGCGCCCCATGGAGTAGTGCTTGACCACCTCGGTGGAGCCATCGGCCTTGACCGTCACTTCCGGGATGTAGCCGTAGTTGTAAGGGTTGGCTTCGGCATCACCGAGATACATCTCGTTCAGCGCGCGAATGCCTTCCGTCGCCTTATTGCGGTTCTTCTCGCCGGATACAGCCTGGAAGTAGAGGTCGTAATCCTCTTCGGACCCCAGGTGGGTGTTCCACGGGGTCGGGCCGCCGGCACAGGGGATCCAGAGGCCATCAACGGAGGAAAAGTCGATCGGCTTGACCGATTTTGCTGTCAGCTTGCCGTCGGGGCCCTGCTCTACCTCGGTGAGGCTCATCGACATGGGCATGCGCGAATACCAGCCCTCGGTACGGCGGGCCTCGGCGCCGTTGGCCAGGATCCAGTCGTATTCATAATGCGTGACCATGAACAGGTTGCCGTCGATGTCCAGCAGGCTGTTGGCGTCCGGCGTTTCGGCGATGATCGGATCGCCGTTCATGTCCATCAGCGGCTCGCCCTTGGCGTTGAAAAGCTGGCCAGCGGCATGGTCGCCGATCTTGTCGGTGTTCTTGAACATCGACATGTAGGAGAGTGGGAATTCCTTGGTGGTGCCGTCGCTATAGCGCACGATTGCCGAGGATTTTGAATGCGTCGTTACCATTTCGGCGGCGTCGGTGGGGGCGGGTGTGTCAGTGAACTCGACGGCGACGATGTCGGCCGCCATGGCCGCGCTGGCCGTCAGCGCCAGCGCAGCCGTGCCGCACAGGAAAGGGAGTTTTGTCATGTGATCCGGTTCCTTCAAAAGTTGGTGTTAACGTCTATTGACTCTGCCGTCGTGTTACGACGTTCACTGACTCTGCCAAAGTGTTGCGACACTTTCATGACGACCCCTGCCCCTCGTGTGGCCGTTGCCACCGGCGATCACCGCAACGAGGCTCGCACCTACGGTTACCAGGTCGAGGTCGATCCCTATACCGAGCGTCGTGCCGTCAAACGGACCGCCATGGGCCGCTTGGAGGCGGGCAAACCAGTGGTCTTCTACTCCGGACACGATGCCCGCAATGAGTACCTCTACAAGTATGTGTCCAAGGCGGCCTGGAGCCCCGCCGATGGCCGAGTGTGCCCGCGTGCCGGCACTGTGATGATCTAGAAGGAGGATGGCGGCCAGATCGCCGTCTGACCGGGCTTCGCCGGGAGCTGGAAGAACGCCCGCTTCGCGGGCTTGAGCTTGAAGCCGGAAGAAAGACCGCCCCCGCAGCCTGGCTGCGGGGGCGGTTCGGTTTATGCTGCCCTTCGAGCTTCGAGCTTCGAGCTTCGAGCTTCGAGCTTCGAGCTTCGAGCTTCGAGCGAAGCCCGGCGCTCAGGCCCTGGCGGCGTAGGCGAAGAGCAGGGTCTCCTGGGCGCTGATGGGGGCGGCGCTACCGGGTTGCTGCTTGACATAGAGGCCGTCGCTGCGCAGTAGCCAGCTCTGGCAATTGTCCACCAGGTAGGTCTCGAGGTCCTTGCGGACCCGGGCGGCCAGCTTCTTGTCCAGCAGCGGGAAGCAGGTCTCCACCCGATGGAACATGTTGCGCGCCATGAAGTCGGCGCTGGAGCCCCAGGTCTCCGGTTTGCCGTCGTTGTGGAAATGGAAAACCCGGGTGTGCTCCAGAAAGCGGCCGATGATCGAGCGCACCCGGATGTTCTCCGAGATGCCGGGAATGCCCGGGCGCAGGCAACACATCCCACGGATGATCAGGTCGCACTCCACCCCGGCCCGGGAGGCCCGGTAGAGAGCCTGGATCAGCTTCGTTTCGGTGAGCGAGTTGCATTTTATGATCAGGTGGGCGCGCTTGCCCTTCTGGGCATGCTCGGCTTCCCGGTCGATCTTGGCCACTATTTGTTCGTGCAGGGTAAAGGGGGCATGCAGCAGCTGCTCAATCTGCCGGGCCCGGCCCATCCCCGAGAGCTGCTGGAAGACCTTGTGCACGTCGGCGCACAGTACGGGGTCGGCGGTGAGCAGGCTATAGTCGGTGTAAAGCTTGGCGGTCCGCGAGTGGTAGTTGCCGGTGCCCAGGTGGGCATAGTGGCGGAGCTTGCCCCGTTCTCGGCGCACGATGTGCATCATCTTGGCGTGGGTCTTGTAGGCCATCACCCCGTAAATGACGATGGCACCGGCTTCCTGAAGGCGCGAGGCAAGGGCCAGGTTGTCGGCTTCGTCGAAGCGTGCCCGCAGCTCGATCACTACCGTGACCTCCTTGCCATTGCCGGCGGCCTCGACCAGGGCGTTGACGATGGGCGAGTCGGCACCGGTGCGGTAGAGGGTCTGCTTGATGGCCAGCACGTCCGGGTCCCGGGCGGCCTCTCCGAGCATCTCCTCCACCGGGGAGAAGGACTGGAAGGGGTGGTGGAGCAGGATGTCGTCATCGGCGATCGCGGCCAGCACACTGTCCGTCTTGCGCAGTGCCTTGGGCAGGCCCGGCGTGAAGGGGCGGTAGAGCAACTCGGGGCGCTCCACGTCGCCCAGCACCGACATCATGCGGGTCAGGTTCACCGGGCCGTTGACCCGGAAAAGGTCCGCCTCCTCGAGCTGGAACTGCCGGAGCAGGAACTCGGTCAGCTCGTCGGGGCAGTTGTCGGCCACCTCCAGCCGGACACCACTGCCGTAGCGCCGCGACAGGAGCTCGCCGCGCAGTGCCGAGGCAAGATCGGAGACCTCCTCGGGGTCCACGGAGAGGTCGGCGTTGCGGGTCAGACGGAACTGGTAACAGCCGAGTACCGCCATGCCGGGAAAGACTTCCTCAGCATGAGCATGGATCATCGAGGAGAGGAAGACATACTCGTTGAAGCCTGTCTCGCAGAGTGCCTCGGGCAGGGCGATCACCCGGGGCAGCGAGCGAGGTGCCGGCAGGATGGCCAGGCCACCCTCGCGGCCGAAGGCATCCTTGCCCTCCAGCTGGACGATGAAGTTGAGGCTTTTGTTGACCAGCCTCGGAAAGGGGTGTGAAGGGTCCAGCCCGATGGGGCTGACTACCGGCATGATCTCGGTCTCGAAGTAGTTGCGCACCCAAGCCCGCTGGGTCTCGGACCAGTCCCCGCGGCGGCGGAAACGCAGCCGCTGGGCCTCCAGGGCAGGGATCAGGATTTCGTTGAGGATCTGGTACTGACGCGCCACCTGGGCATGGGCGATCTGGGCGATCTCGGCCAGGACCGAGCGGGGGGAGCGACCGTCGGCGCCGGTGGAGTCATCGCCGAGCAGGACCTGGCTCTTGAGGCCGGCCACGCGGATCTCGAAGAACTCGTCCATGTTGGATGAGAAAATCAGCAGGAACATCAGCCGGTTGAGCAGCGGATGGGCCTCGTCCAGGGCCTGTTCCAGCACCCGGACGTTGAACTGCAAGTGGGAGAGTTCGCGATTGAAGTAGAGCCCGGCATCGGCCAGGTCTGCCTCCGGGGCGGGAAGCGCCTTGGGCTTGATCCCGGTGCGGGTCTGGTTCAACCGCGGGACGGGAGGCTCGGGGCGCTCGCCATTCTGGGGAGGTGTGGCCGTGTCGGGTGGCCGGTCGGGACCGCGAGTCTCTTCCATGGAGTTTCCCTGTCGTCGGGCGGAAGGGCGCTGTCCCTCCCGTCGTTTAGGTCGTCGCGAGCAGTCGGGCTGCGCGCTTGGCGAAGTAGGTCAGCACCCCGTCGGCGCCGGCGCGCTTGAAGCAGAGCAGTGACTCGAGGATGACTGCGTCCGCCTCGAGCCAGCCGTTCTCGAAGGCGGCCATGTGCATGGCGTACTCGCCGCTCACCTGGTAGGCGAAGGTGGGCACCCTGAGCTCGTCCTTTACCCGGCTCACTACGTCCAGATAGGGCATCCCGGGCTTGATCATCACCATGTCGGCCCCCTCGGCCAGGTCCAGGGCCACCTCATGGAGCGCTTCGTCGCCGTTGCCAGGGTCCATCTGGTAGGTGGTCTTGTCGGCCTTGCCCAGGTTCCCGGCGGAGCCCACGGCGTCGCGGAAGGGGCCATAGTAGCGAGAGGCGTACTTGGCGCTGTAGGCCATGATCCGGGTGTTGACCAGCTGTTCCTGCTCCAGCACCTGGCGGATCGAGCCGATACGCCCGTCCATCATGTCCGAGGGCGCCACCACATCGGCACCGGCCTCGGCGTGGGAGAGTGCCTGCTTGAGAAGGGTCTCCACGGTGCGGTCATTATGGACATAGCCTGCCTCGTCGAGGATGCCGTCCTGACCGTGGCTGGTGTAGGGATCGAGCGCCACGTCGGTGATGATGCCGAGCCCCGGGATCGCCTCCTTTAGGGCGCGCACGCTGCGCTGGACAAGGCCAGCGGCGTTGTAGGCCTCCTCGGCCAGTTCGCTCTTGAGCTGCGTGCCTACCACCGGGAAGAGGGCGATGGCCGGGATGCCGAGTGCAAAGGCCTCGCGGGCCTCCTCGATCAGCAAGTCAAGCGACAAACGCTCCACGCCTGGCATGGAGGGTACCGCCTCGCGTTGGCCCTCGCCCTCGAGCACGAACACTGGCCAGATCAGGTCGGCCGTGGTCAGGGTGTGCTCGCGCATCAGGCGGCGCGAGAAGTCGTCACGACGCATGCGGCGCAAGCGTGAGGTCGGGAACTGGCGTGTGGTCGTGAAACTCAAGGCGTCTCTCCGGATAGGGGGTCGGGACCGCCGTCTCGTCATCGTGGCGATGCAGGATGACGGCTTGATGACAGCAGGGGTCGAATGTCTCGAGTATATCAGTGTCGCCCGGCGTCGAAAGCCGCGCCTTGTCGCACCCTGACCGACTCTCTAAAGTGAAGGCTCGCGGATTTCAGGGCCTGGCTTCGCCGGGCGCCTACCTTCAAGGAGAAAGGCATGAGCAAACAGGTGGCGGTCATCCTCTCGGGATGTGGCGTGCAGGACGGTGCCGAGATCTACGAGACCACCCTGACCCTGCTGCGCCTCGACCAGCTGGGCCTGGGCTATCGCTGTTTCGCCCCCGATATCGAGCAGCATCACGTCGTCGATCATCGTCGCGGCGAGGTGGCCGAAGGTGAGCATCGCAATGTGCTGACGGAGTCGGCCCGTCTGGCCCGCGGCGAGATCTCGCCCCTCGACGAGCTCGAGGCCGACGACTTCGATGCGGTCATCCTCCCCGGCGGCTTCGGTGTCGCCAAGAACCTCTCGACCTTTGCCGTGGCGGGGGATGGCATGGAGGTGCTCGACGTGCTCAGCGAGGCGCTGTCCGGCTTCCATGAGGCGCGCAAGCCGATCGGCCTGATGTGCATCAGCCCGGTGCTGGTGCCGCGCTTGCTCGGTCCCGGCATCGCCGTGACCGTGGGGCATGATCCGGGGGTCGCCGGGGCGATCAGTGCCATGGGGGGCCTGCATCGCAGTTGCGGGGTCGAGGACATCGTGGTGGATTTCGAGAACCGCGTGGTGACTACCCCGGCCTACATGCTGGCCACGCGCATCAGCGAGGCCGCCACCGGCATCTTCAAGCTGGTCGACCGCGTCGATGAGATGATGGATCTCTGACCCGGGCCCCGGGCTTCACCCGGGAGTTGTAAGCTATAAGCTTGACGCTGTAAGTAAAACCCCCAGGGCATTGAATTGAGCCTTGGGGGTTCTTATGGCTTACAGCTTAACGCTCTTGGCTTAATTGTCGTCCGCCTCGTCCTTCTCCCGTTTGCGGCGTACCAGGCGACCGAATAGCAGGCCGACCTCGTAAAGCAGGTACATCGGCACCGCCAGCAGGCTCTGGGAGACCACGTCCGGTGGGGTGAGCAGCATGCCGATGACGAAGCACCCGAGCACCACATAGGGGCGTTTCTTCGACAGGCGCTCCACCGTGGTGGCGCCCGAAAGGATCAGCAGGAAGGTGGCAATGGGGATCTCGAAGGCCACCCCGAAGGCGAAGAACAGCTTTAGGACGAAGTTCAGGTACTGGTTGATGTCGGTCATCACCGCGACGTCCTCCGGCCCGGTCTGGGTGAAGAACTGGAACAGCAGCGGGAAGACGACGTAGTAGGCGAAGGCGGCACCGCCATAGAACAGTGCCACGCTGGAGGCCAGGATCGGCATCGCCAGCGCCTTCTCGTTGTCGTAGAGCCCCGGGGCCACGAAGGCCCAAGCCTGGTGTAGCACATAGGGAATGGCGGCGAACACCGCTACCACGAGGGTCAGCTTGAAAGGCGCGAGGAAGGGGGAGGCGACCTCGGTGGCGATCATCTGCGAGCCTTCCGGCAGCAGCGCCATCAGCGGCTGGGCGACGAAGGAATAGATGTCGTTGGCAAAGGCATAGAGGCCCAGGAAGATCACCAGTATCGCGATCACTGCGCGCATCAATCGCGAGCGCAGCTCGATGAGGTGCTCGATCAGTGGAGCCTGGTTCTGCTCCTGGGTGTCACCGGTCTTGCTCATCGGGGGGCAGAATCCTTGTCGGCGGTGGAGGAGGCATCGGCGGGGCGCTGGCGATCATCGCCCTCGGTGCCCGTGCGGGCCTTGGCGAGGGCATCGTCGAGCCGCTTCTCGGGAGGGGCGGGCGGCAGTGCCTCGCCGGCATCGTCACCTGCCGAGGCCGACGGGCGTTTGCCGCTGTCCTCCTCGGCGATGCCTTCCACGCCGCGCTTGACCTGCTGGACGCCCTCGTCGAGCTTCTTCTGCTGCTCGTTGAGCTTCTGGCGTAGCTCCTCTGTCTCGAGCTGGGCACTGATCTCGCGCTGCATGCCCGAGACGGTGCGCTTGATCTTGCCGACCCACAATCCCAAGGTGCGCGCCGCTTTGGGCAGGCGCTCGGGACCCAGCACCAGCAGGCCCACCACGCCGATGAGCATCAGTTCGAGAAAGCCCATATCGAACATGGCGGGTTACTTGCGCTCTTCCGTGTCCTCGGCCTTCTGCTCGGCCTTGACATCGTAGGTGTTGACCTCCTCGTCATGGCTGACGCGGGCCTGGGGATCGTCGGCTTTCTCGCCCTCCTCGTCCTTCTCCTTTTCCTCTTCGTGCATGGCTTTCTTGAAGCCCTTCACGGCGCCGCCCAAGTCACCGCCGACGTTGCGCAGCTTCTTGGTGCCGAAGATCAGGATGATGATGCCGAGAACGATCAGCAGTTGCCAGATACTGATACCACCTAACATAGTTACTTCCTCAGGTTGGGGGCTCCGGGAAGGACCCGGAAGGGCCAGTTGACTCTATTGTTGCCGTGCGGCCTTCTCGTCGTGTCCGGAGACGCCGAAGCGGCGGGCCAGCTCATCCAGGACCAGGTGGTGGTCGAGGTCCAGGTGCGAGAGCATTACCAGGCTATGAAACCACAGGTCGGCCGTTTCGGCGATCAACGCTTGGCGTGCCTGTTCGTCACCATGCTCGGCATCCTTGGCAGCCAGCAGGGTCTCGGTGGCTTCTTCGCCGACCTTCTCGAGTATCTTGTTCAGTCCCTTGTGATGCAAGGCCGCCACATAGGAATCCTGTGGCTCCGCCCGGCGGCGTTCTTCGAGCACAGCGTGGAGGCAGTCGAGGATGTCGCTCATGGGTGAAGGTTCCGTTGCAGTGGGTGGAAGAGCGGGGCTAGCCATCAGTGCCAGGCCAGCAGCAACACGCCGAGGGCGGCGGCGGCCAGGGCCGGCCAGGGCTGGCCCGCGGCCCACTCGCTCAGCGGCTGCCAGGCGAGCGCGGCGGCCAGAAGCAGCAGGCCCAGGCGCAGCCGCCGTTGGCTCCTGCCCCGCTGGCTCAGCTGCCGGACGATGCCGCCCATGGTGTCGACCTGGCGGCGCCTCTGGCGGTGTTCCAGTTCGGCACGAGTTAGGACCTGATGGGCGAGCACCGGTAGCTCGGGCAGTTGGTGAGAGAGCTCCGGGGCCTGTCGTTTGAGCGACTCCCATAGGCCGCTAACGCCAGCTCGCTCCTTCATCCAGCGCTCCAGGAAAGGCTTGGCGGTACTCCACAGGTCCAGGTCGGGATAGAGCTGGCGACCCAGCCCCTCAATGTTGAGCAGCGTCTTCTGCAGCAGCACCAGCTGAGGCTGCACCTCCATGTTGAAGCGTCGAGCGGTCTGGAACAGCCCCAGCAGCACCTGGCCGAAGGAGATGTCCTTGAGCGGTTTCTCGAGAATCGGCTCACACACGGTACGGATTGCCGCGGCGAACTCGTTGGCCCGAGTTTCCTCGCCCACCCAGCCCGACTCGATGTGCAGAGCCGCCACTTCATAATAATCCTGGTGGAAGAAGGCCAGCAGGTTGCGTGCCAGGTAGTCCTGGTCCTCGCGGGTCAGGCTGCCAACGATGCCGCAGTCGATGGCGATGTACTGCGGGTCGTGGGGATGGTCGAAGGAGACGAATATATTGCCCGGGTGCATGTCGGCGTGGAAGAAGTTGTCGCGAAACACCTGGGTGAAGAAGATCTCCACGCCGCGTTCGGCCAGCTTCTTGAGGTTGGTGCCCTGGGCGAGCAGCGCCGCGGTGTCAGCCACCGGGGCCCCGTAAATGCGCTCCTGCACCATCACCCGTCGGTGCGTCAGCTCCCAGTGGATGGTCGGCACATAGAGCAGCGGAGAGCCCTTGAAATTGCGCTTGAGCTGGGAGGTGTTGGCGGCCTCCTTGGTCAGGTCCAGCTCGTCGAACAGCGTGGCTTCATAGTCGCGGACTACCTCCACCGGGCGCAGCCGACGAGCCTCGGGAATCCGTGCCAGTACACTGGCGAAGCGGTACAGCAGCGCCATGTCCTGGCGCATCACGCGCTCGATCCCCGGGCGAATGATCTTGACCACCACGGCCTCGCCCCCGTGCAGCCGGGCGGCATGCACCTGGGCGACGGAGGCTGACGCCAAGGAATTGGACTCAAAGTCGGCGAAGGCGTCCTCCAGCGACATCGCCAACTCCTCCTCGACCAGCGCCTTCGCCTGGTGAGCCGGGAAGGGGGGTACTTGATCCTGGAGCCGTTTCAGCTCGTCGGCAATGTCCTTGGGCAAGAGGTCGCGGCGGGTCGAGAGCATCTGGCCGAACTTGACGAAGATCGGCCCCAGCGACTCCAGCGCCAGGCGCAGTCGCACGCCGCGAGGGCATTCGCCGATCGGCACCAGGCGCAGTGGCGAGAGGATGAACAGGCTGCGCAGCCACCAGGGCATCCTGGCGAGAGGCAGAAGGGTGTCGAGCCGATAGCGAGTGATCACCCAGAGGATACGCATGGGCCTGAGGATCATGGTGTCGCCTCCGGCTCGGTCAGGCGGCGGCGAAGCCGTGCCAGGCGCGCTTCAAGGCGATCGGTGGCGATTTCCACTTCGGTCAGGTGGTCGCGCATCGCCTCGAGCTGGTGACGCCCCGGCAGCAGCCGTGCCTCCTCGAAGACATATTCGCCCACGTCAGCGCAGAACTCCTGGCGCGTGCGCAGTCCCCAGCGGGAAAGGCTGCGCAGCCCCTCGGCGAGGCTGTTGGCCGGAACGTCGCCGACCCAGCGGGCGAGCTCCGACTCCCAGTCCAGGTCGAGGTCGAGCAGCAGGTCGCGGCTCGCTTCCAGTAGGTGGGTGCGTCCTCGCACGGCGAGCTTGCCCTGGAACATCAGGCGCTCGACAGAGGCCCCGCCCAGCAACTCGCCGAGGGTCTCGGCATCCAGTTCGACCACTGCATCGAAGCCTTCCTCGGCGGTGACGTCAGGACGCAACAGGTCGAGGCCGGCCGGGTGAAAATGGATGGCCAGTGCCAGGGCGGGACGTTCCAGGCGCAGCAGGATACGCTGACCGGCCAGCCGAGCCAGCCGGGATGGCGCTGCCGGGTCGCGGGCGAGCAGGGCGTTCAGGGAGCGCTCCAGGCCGGCCAGCAACAGGGTGGGAGACAACGACATCATGACCTCACAGCTTGATGCCGCGGTGCAGGGCGACGACGCCGCCGGTCAGGTTGGTGTACTCGACCCGCTCCAGCCCGGCGGCCTCCATCATCGCCTTGAGGGTCTCCTGGTCGGGGTGCATGCGGATCGACTCGGCCAGATAGCGGTAGCTGTCGGCGTCGCTGGCCACCAGCTCGCCGATTTTCGGCAGCAGGCGGAAGGAGTACTCGTCGTAGGCTTTGGAAAACAGGGGGTTTCCCGGTTTGGAGAACTCCAGCACCAGCAGGCGGCCTCCCGGCTTGAGCACCCGGGTCATGGAGCGCAGGGCGGCATCCTTGTGGGTGACGTTGCGAAGACCGAAGGCGATGGTGATGCAGTCGAAGGTGTTGTCGGGGAAGGGCAGACACTCGGCATTGGCCTGCACGTATTCGACGTTACCGCCGATGCCTCTGTCGAGCAGCTTGTCGCGGCCGACCCGCAGCATCGATTCGTTGATGTCGGCCAGCACCACCCGCCCGCGGGGCCCCACCATGCGCGCGAACTTCTGCGTCAGGTCACCGGTGCCACCGGCGATGTCGAGGACGCTGTGGCCCGGGCGCACGCCGGAGCGTTCGATGGTCAGGCGCTTCCACAGGCGATGGATGCCCATCGACATCAGGTCATTCATCAGGTCGTAGCGGGCCGCCACCGAGTGGAAGACATGGGCCACGCGTGCGGCCTTCTCCTCGACCGGGACGTCCTGATAGCCGAAGTGGGTGCTGTGCTTGTCACTGGCGCTCATGCAGTGGGGCTCCCGAATCGCTGCGGTGGGGGAGGCCTGACAGCCTCGCAATGGGCGCCATTGTAGCCTTCCCCGGCGGCGATTGTCTTGACGCAGGGAATCACATGCACTGACTCCCGAAGGCGCCGGGGACAGGTCGTAGAGGGGGGCCTATGCCATGGATGGCATCGGTAGCGCCCAGGGAGGGGTCTACAGCGCCCCCTCGGAGGCCTGTCGCCGGATCAGCCGAGGGGCAGGCTGGTTTTGCTTTCAGAGCTGTTTGATTTCAATGCCAAGGGGCTCCCGGGAGGCGCCGGCCTCTTCCAGGCGACGCAGGTAGTCGGCCCAGTTGGCCTCACGCCTGCGGATCAGGTCGTAGAGGTAATCCCAGCTGAAGAGCCCGCTGTCGTGGCCGTCGTCGAAGTGCAGCTTGAGGGCATAGCGGCCGGCCTGGGTGATGTCCTTCAGGCCCACATGCTTCTTGCCCACCTGCAGGGTGGCGGTATCGGGACCGTGGCCGCGTACCTCGGCCGAGGGCGAGAAGACCCGCAGGTACTCCACTGGCAGCCGGTAGCTCTCGCCGCCCTCGTAGGTGAGCTCTAGCTCACGGTCCTTCCTATGGTAATGCACGTTGATGGGAATCGGGGCTGACATAAGCACCTTCGGTGAGTCGTAAGCCTGAAGCTGTAAGCTGGAAGTTAACCCTAAGTGAGTTTATGTCTTCCAACCTTCCGCCGCGCAGCGGCGCTCTTCCAGCTTCAAGCTTATAGTTCGTTCAAAGAATATACCGCGACAGGTCCTCGTCCATCGCCAGCTCGCCGAGCTGGGAATCGACGTAGGCGGCATCGATCGACAGCGGGCTGCCGAAGTCGCCGCCCAGGTAGGAGGCCTCCTCAAGCAGGCGCTCCATCACAGTGTGCAGGCGCCGGGCGCCGATGTTTTCCGTGCCCTCGTTGACCTTCCAGGCAATCTCGGCGATGCGCGCGATGCCAGCCTCCGTAAAGGCGACCTCAAGTCCCTCGGTGGCCAGCAGCGCCTGGTACTGCTTGGTCAGGGCGGCGGAGGGTTCGGTGAGGATGCGCTTGAAGTCCTCCGGCGTCAGGGCGTTGAGCTCGACGCGGATCGGCAGGCGGCCCTGCAGCTCGGGGATCAGGTCCGACGGGCGCGACAGGTGGAAGGCACCGGAGGCGATGAACAGGATGTGGTCGGTGCGCACCATGCCGTACTTGGTGGAGACCGTGGACCCCTCGATCAGCGGCAGCAGGTCGCGCTGCACCCCCTCGCGGGAGACCTCGCCACCGCTGGACTGGCCGCTGCCCTTGCACACCTTGTCGATCTCGTCGATGAAGACGATGCCGTTCTGCTCCACCGTCTCGACGGCGCGGCTCTTGATGTCGTCCTCGTTGACCAGCTTGCCGGCCTCCTCGTCACGCAGCAGGCCGAAGGCATCCTTCACTGCCACCCGGCGGGTCTCGCTCTTCTGCTTGCCCATGCCGGCGAAAAGGTTCTGCAACTGGCTGGTCATCTCCTCCATGCCCGGCGGGGTCATGATGTCGACGCCGGATCCCTGGGGCGTGACCTCGATGTCAATCTCCTTGTCGTCGAGCTGTCCCTCGCGCAGCTTCTTGCGAAAAATCTGGCGGGTCGAGCTGTCCTGGCGCGGCGCGTCCTCCTGGCCGCGGGGCGGCGGCAGCAGGGCGTCGAGGATGCGCTCCTCGGCGGCGTCCTCCGCGCGGTGGCCCACCTCGGCCTTGGCCTGCTCGCGCACCAGCTTGATGGCGGCCTCGGTCAGGTCGCGGATGATCGACTCGACGTCGCGGCCCACGTAGCCCACCTCGGTGAACTTGGTGGCCTCGACCTTGATGAAGGGAGCGCCGGCCAGCTTGGCCAGGCGGCGCGCGATCTCGGTCTTGCCCACGCCGGTGGGGCCGATCATCAGGATGTTCTTGGGCGTCACCTCCTGGCGCAGCTCGCCGTCGAGCTGCATGCGACGCCAGCGGTTGCGTAGGGCGACAGCCACGGCGCGCTTGGCATCCTGCTGGCCGACGATGTACTGGTCCAGGGCGTGGACGATCTCGCGGGGTGTCATCCGAGTCATGGTCAGAGCTCTTCCAGGGTGACGTTGTGGTTGGTGAACACGCAGATGTCACCGGCGATGGACAGGGACTTCTCGGTAATCTCGCGGGCACCGAGGTCGGTATTCTCGAGCAGGGCGCGGGCGGAGGCCAGAGCGAAGTTGCCGCCTGAACCGATGGCGATGATGCCGCCCTCGGGCTCCACCACATCGCCGTTGCCGGTGATGATCAGCGAAGCATCCTTGTTGGCCACGGCAAGCAGCGCCTCGAGGCGGCGCAGGGCACGGTCGGTGCGCCAGTCCTTGGCCAGCTCCACGGCCGCCTTGACCAGGTTGCCCTGATACTTCTCCAGCTGTGCCTCGAAGCGCTCGAAGAGGGTGAAGGCATCGGCGGTGCCGCCGGCGAAGCCAGCCAGGACCTGGCCGTGATAGAGGCGGCGCACCTTGCTGGCGTTACCCTTCATCACGGTATTGCCCAGCGAGACCTGGCCGTCACCGGCCAGCGCCACCTGGTCACCGCGGCGCACGGAAACGATCGTGGTCATGGAGGAGACTCCTTGGGGGAGCGGAGGGCTCCCGATGACTGGCGGCGCCGCGGGCAGGCCCGGGGCGCCGTGGATGAACTCGGGGAAGAGGTGTGGGCGGGGGGCGAGGAATTCAACCTTGGTCGCGTTCCTCTCGCCTGAAGGAGTGGGTCAGTTCTGCAGCTGGATCAGCAGAGGCTCGATGCCTTGGGTCACCATCAGGTCCTGGGCCCGGTTGAGTTCGCGGCGGTCGCTGTAGGGGCCGACCTGGACCCGGTGCCAGGTGTCGCCGCCGCCGGCCTTGACCTCGCTGATCTTGGCGAGCAGGCCGAAGTCGCGGAGTCGCCCCGCCAGCTTGCTGGCATCGCCCGCCTCGCGGAAGGAGGCGGCCTGAAGCATGAAGCGGGCGTCGGCAGGTGGCGCGTCCGTCGCCTGGGTGGACGGGCGTTCTTCCTGCGTCGAGGCGTCGGTCTCCAGGTTGGCGGCGATCACCTGGGCAATGGGGTCGTCACCGGTCGTCTCGGGGCGCTCCGGCGGGGTGGCCGTGGAGGCCGGCACCTTGCCGCCGGGGGCGATCACCTCGGATTCCGGCAGCAGGGTGTAGAACTCGAAGGTCGGCATCGGCGGCTGCTCTGGGGTAGCGGCCGGCTCGTCTTCCCGGGGTTGCTGCGGGCCCCCGGGCTTGGTCAGCACCGTGGCCAGCGGCGAATCGCTGCCCTCCTGCCAGGGGGCGATGCCCTGCTGGTGCTGGGCCAGCAGGAAGCCTGCCACCAGCCCGACCAGGCCCCACAGCCAACCCGGGATGCCGCGCCGCGGGGGTGGCGCGGCGCGGCGCCGCGGGGTGCTGGTGGCGCCGCGCTTCTTCGCTGGCTGCTTCCGGGTGGCCATGGATTACATCTCCTCGGGCGCGCCGACACCCATCAGGTCGAGGCCGTTGCGCAGGACCTGGCGCGTGGCCAGCCCCAGCGCCAGCCTGGCGTTGCGCAGGGCGTCATCGTCGACCATCACCTTCACCGCGTTGTAGCAGGTATGGAAGTCGGCGGCGAGGTCGAGCAGGTACTGGGCGATCTGCTGGGGCTCGTGGGCGGCGGCGGCGTGCTGGACCACCTCGGGATAGCGGGCCAGGCGGTTGAGCAGCGCCTTTTCCTGGTCGGCCTCCAGCAGGGCCAGGTTCTGCACGGCCAGGGCGTGGTCGAACGGCTTCTCCTCGGCCTCGGCCTTGCGCAGCATGCTGCACACCCGGGCGTGGGCGTACTGCACGTAGTAGACCGGGTTGTCGTTGGACTGGGAGCGGGCCAGGTCGATATCGAAGGTGAGCTGGGAGTCCGCCCGACGGGCGGCCAGGAAGAAGCGGGTGGCATCGCGGCCCACCTCGTCGATCAGGTCGCGCACCGTGACGTAGCTGCCGGCGCGCTTGGAGAGCTTCACCTCGACCCCGGAGCGGGTGACCATCACCATCTGGTGCAGCACGTAGTCGGGCCACCCTTGGGGAATGCCGGCCTCGAGGGCCTGGAGTCCGGCACGCACGCGAGTCACGGTGGAGTGGTGGTCGGCCCCCTGCTCGTTGATCACTGTCGCGAAGCCGCGCTGCCACTTGTCGAGGTGGTAGGCGACGTCGGGCAGGAAGTAGGTGTAGTGGCCGTCGCTCTTGCGCATGACCCGGTCCTTGTCGTCGCCGAAGTCGGTGGTGCGCAGCCACAGGGCGCCATCCTGCTCGTAGGTATGGCCCTTCTCGATCAGCCGCTCGACGGTGGCCTCGACCTTGCCCTGCTCGTAGAGCGAGGACTCCAGGAAGTAGACGTCGAACGTCACGCCGAAGGCCTTGAGGTCGAGGTCCTGCTCGCGGCGCAGGTAGGCCACGGCGAAATCGCGGATGGCGTCGCGGTCATCGGGGTCGGCCTTGGCGGTGACATGGCGGTCATCGGCGTGGACGGTTTCGCCGGCCAGGTAGGCGTTGGCCACGTCGATGATGTAGCCGCCGCGGTAGCCGTCTTCCGGCCAGTCCGCGTCGCCGGGGTCGATGCCCTTGACCCGCGCCTGCACCGAGCGCGCCAGGTTGCTGATCTGGGCGCCGGCGTCGTTGTAGTAGAACTCGCGGGTCACCTCATGGCCGGTGGCCTCGAGCAGTCGGCTGATGCTGTCGCCGATCGCCGCCCCGCGGCCGTGGCCCACGTGCAGCGGGCCGGTGGGGTTGGCGGAGACGAACTCTACCTGCACCCGGCGACCCTGGCCGGTGAGGTTGCGGCCATAGGCATTCCCGGCCTCGAGCACCTGGCGCACGACCTGGGCGGCGGCGTCGGTGGCGGCGAAGAAGTTGACGAAGCCGGGGCCGGCGATCTCCACCTTCTGCACGGCGTCGCTTGCCGGCAGGGCCGCGACTAGCGCCTCGGCCAGCTCGCGGGGCGTCTTGCCGGCCGGCTTGGCCAGCATCAGTGCCAGGTTGGTGGCGTAGTCGCCGTGGGCCTTGTCGCGGGTCGGGTCGACCTTGATGCTCGGCGCGATATCGGCGGGCAGCACGCCCTGCTGCCGAAGGTTGTCCAGGGCGCCCTCGAGCAGCGCAATGATGGTCTCTTTCATGGAAGTGTCCTGTGGCGTGGGCGGTACGGAGCGACCGCCGGGCGAGTCTGGGGCGCCATTATCGGCAATCGGCGCCGGGCTTTAAACCCTGCCCGGCTTCGGGCTTCGGGCTTCGGACTTCGGGCACAGGCTGGTCGCTCGTAGCTCGTAGCTCGTAGCTCGTAGCTCGTAGCTCGTAGCTCGTAGCTCGT
>NZ_JAVLBC010000022.1:0-22490 GCF_031581305.1 Halomonas sp. | reverse complement strand
CAGGCGCAAGGCGGCGGGGTCCTGCTGGGCCCTCACCACGTCAGTGACCAGCGCCGTGTAGTCGGCCCCCACGTGCTGGCGCGCCTGGGAGACGTAGTAGGCGACTGCCAGGGCGCAGAGCGTGGCGATCAGGCTGAACGCCACGACCAGGCGCACTCCCAAGCCTCGGGTCGAGGCTGCACTCATAGGGCGCTGATCTCCTGAATCGCCCAGATCCAGCGCGTCATCGGCACGCTGCCCTCCCGCGCGGCGGCGGCGTCCTCGGGCACCACCAGCATCAAGGGCCCCAACGCCGCCTCGCCGACGGGTTCGCCGTCGAGGCGCGTGACCAGCAGGTAGCGCTTCTCCCGTCGCTGCGCCGGAGTGAGAAAGGTCGTGTAGCCATCGAGGGCGAGGAACCTGACACGGCGCGCCTCCTCGAGGCCCTGGGCAGCGAGGAAGTCATCCAGCCAGACCCCGGAAAAGGTACCCTCCGGCCCTTCCGGATGGCGCATCTCCACCGTATGGAGGCCAGGTGCTTCGATCTGCTCAAGGGTCAGCTCGCGAGACTCGGTGCCCTGCGTCAGGGTCAGCGCCGGGGAGGCGCCGTCGGCGATGGCACCACCGGCAACGGCCAGCAGAAGCCAGCCGGCCAGGCACCAGACACGACCAGGAAATGAAGGAACACGCATGGGGACTCCCGTGACGGGATGAAAGATGAAGAATGGCCACACTCAGGCGGCGCGCCTGGCCCGGAACGCGACCCGAGTTTGGCGTGACTATCGCGGATAATCATGGCCAGTGTCCACATTTTGCGACACTATCTCACCAACACTTCGTCAACCCGGCCTTGCGGAAAGCTCAGGGTGACGTGCCTTCCGGCAATAAGATTCAGGGTGACGCACCCATGTCTGCTATAAAGAATGGCATCAACGCCCCGGCCTGGAGAACGGATGCCCTTTTCTGGTTTCTCGCCATACTGGCGAACCGGCCCCCTGTTGCTCTGTGCCTGGTTGCTCAGTGGCCTGGCCCTGGCAGACGAGACACTGAAGGTGGGCATCTATCACAACCCGCCCAAGCTGATGCTGGATGAAGACCAGGCCCCGAGCGGCATCCTAGGCGAGTTGCTGCAAGCCATGGCACGGGAGGAAGGCTGGGACCTTGAGGTTGTCAGCTGCTATTGGCGCGACTGCCTGACAGGTCTCTACCAGGGAGAGATCGATCTGCTGCCCGACGTGGCATGGAGCCCCGACCGCGCCACCCGTCTCGACTTCCACCGGGTACCGGCCCTGCGCAGCTGGTCGCAGGTCTACCAGGCAACCGGTGAGCGGCTCGAAGCCATCGTCGACCTCGACGGCCACCGCGTGGCGGTGCTGGATGACTCGATCCAGGAGCGCTACTTGCGTGAGTTGGCTACCAGTTTCGACATCGAGATAGACCTCTTGAAGGTAGAGACCCAGGATGCTGTCTTGAGCTCGGTGCGCGGCGGTCAGGCAGACGCCGTGGTCGTCAATCGGCACTTCGGGGAGTGGCAACTGCCCGAGCCGGGTGTGTCGGCGACACCGATCATGTTTCAACCTGTCCGGCTCTACTATGCGGCATTACCCGGCCAGCAAGTCGAGGTACTTGATCGCATCGATGCCCGGCTCGAGGCATGGAAAGCCGACCCCGACTCGCCCTACTTCGCCATCCTCGAGCGCTGGGGCCTGCGCACCAACGAGGGGGTACGGATTCCTCAAGCATTCTGGTGGGGACTGGGTGGCCTGGGAAGTGTCCTGGCACTGGCCCTGGGCGGCAACCTGCTGCTCCGTCGGCGGGTAGCCGAGCGCACCAGGGAACTTGCCAGCAGCGAACAGCGCCTGGCCAGCATCCTCGACAGTGTGGAGGCCTACATCTACATAAAGACGCCGGAACTGCGCTACGCCTATGTCAACCGGCAACTTTGCGATCTGCTGGGTCGCTCGACCGAGGCGATCATCGGCCGTGGCGACGAGACGCTGTTCGACGCCGAGACGGCCGCGCGACTGCGAGCCGATGACCTCAGAGTCTTCGACGAAGGCCGGAAGATTCGTCAGGAGGAGCACAACGTCCTGGCCACGAACGGCGATCAACGGACCTTCCTCACCACCAAACTACCCCTGCGGGACACCGCTGGACGCATCACTGCCCTCTGCGGTATCTCCACCGACCTGACCGACTACCGCGAGATTCTCGAGCAGAACCACCGCATGGCCTTTCATGATCCCCTCACGGACCTGCCCAACCGGCGCCTGCTGATGGAACGTCTCGCCCAGGCCGTTCGGGGCGTTCACCGCACCGGGCGCTTTGCCGCCTTGCTGCTGATCGACCTGGACCAGTTCAAGCTCGTCAACGACCTGCACAGCCACCTCATGGGGGACCGGCTGCTGCAGCGGATCGCGACTCGCCTGAGCGGATACAGCCATGACGCCAACACCCTCGCCCACCTGGGCGGTGATGAGTTCGCCCTGCTCATCGAGGATCTCGCACCGCCTCTGGAGTCCGCCGCCCAGCACGCCGAGAGGGTCGCCATGGACCTGCTGGAGACCATTCGCCACGCCCGAGACCACGAGGATGACCCGACCGTGACGGCCAGCATCGGCCTGACGATCCTGACCGGCAACGAGGTCGACGCCGGCAGCTGCATGCAGCAGGCCGACATCGCCCTGGGCCAGGCAAAGACGGCCAACGGCAATACCCTGCGCTTCTTCAATCCCGAGATGCACGCCAGGGTCAAGGCTCGCGCTCGCCTCGAGAGCGACCTGCAGTACGCCCTGGAGCGCCAGGAACTGCTCCTCTACTACCAGCTGCAGGTCGACCGGCAGGAGCGGCCCATCGGGTTCGAGGCTCTGTTGCGCTGGCAGCACCCCGAGCGGGGGCTGGTGTCGCCGGCGGACTTCATTCCCCTGGCCGAGCAGAGCGGGCTGATACTGCCCATCGGCCAGTGGGTACTGGAGACTGCATGCCACAAGCTGGTCGAATGGGCCGACATGCCCGGCCGGGACACCTTGACAATCGCCGTCAACGTCAGTACAGAGCAATTCCGTCAGCCCGGCTTCACCGCACGGGTGAAGGAGGTGCTGGACAAATCGGGGGCCGACCCCCGACGTCTGGTATTGGAGGTCACGGAATCACTGCTGATGAACGACCCGGAGCAGGTCAAGGCGACCCTGGCCGAGCTGCGCCGGATCGGTATCCGACTGGCCCTCGACGACTTCGGCACCGGTTACTCGTCGTTGAACTACCTGAAACAGCTGCCGATGGATGAGCTGAAGATCGACCGCAGCTTCACCTCGGGCGTCGTGGATAGCCCGGCCGATGCCGCCATCGTCGAGACCACCCTGACACTCGCCGAGAATCTGGGACTCACGGTGATCGCCGAAGGCGTGGAAACCGATGCCCAGTTCGAGTGGATCAGGGCAAGAGGCTGCACGGGGTTTCAGGGCTTTCTGTTCGGCCGGCCGGCTCCCGTGGAGGCGCTTGATCTTCCCTGCGCTCCTGACGCTTAGCCGTCATGCGGCGCACGGGTCCCGCCCAACCTGCGAGGCCAGATCAAGGGCGCGCCGGGCACGCGTCACTGGTGATCCAGCCGCATGCAACGTTGCGCTCTTCACAGGACCTGGCCACGCTCGCCCAGCCCGATCGCTGGCTATCAGATCAGAGCTTGACGGTGGGATCGGCAAAGCCCTGCGGCACGTAGAGGTTGTGCGTCCCGAGGTTCTTGACGTCGGTCTCTCCGCACAGGGCCATGGTGGTATCCAGCTCCTTGTGGATGAGCTCGAGTGCCTTGGTCACACCTGCCTCTCCGGCGGCACCCAGGCCGTAAGTGAAGGCGCGGCCAATATAGGTACCCTTGGCCCCCAGCGCCAGCGCCTTCAGCGCATCCTGGCCGGAGCGAATGCCCGAATCGAAGTGGACCTCGACCTGGTCGCCCACTGCCTCGATGATCGATGGCAGCATGCGGATGGAGCTGACGGCCCCGTCCAGCTGGCGCCCCCCGTGGTTGGAGACGATGATCGCATCGACGCCGACCTCCACCGCACGCCGCGCATCCTCCGGCGTCATGATGCCCTTGACGATCAGCTTCCCGCCCCACCATTTCTTGAACTGGGCGATACGCTGCCAATCCAGCGACACATCGAACGCTTCCGCCGTCCAGGTAGAGAGTGACGACGGATCGCTCACCCCCTTGGCATGGCCGACGATATTGCCGAACGAGCGGCGCTTGGTGCGCAGCATTTCCAGCCCCCAGGGGATCTTGGTCGCCATGTTGGCGATCGAGCGCGCGGTCAGCTTGGGGGGAGCGGATAGCCCGTTCTTGATGTCCTTGTGGCGTTGGCCCAGTACCTGCAGATCGACCGTGACGACAACCGCGGAACATTTGGCGGCCTTGGCGCGCTCGAACAGGCGACGCATGAAGTCGTCGTCCTTCAAGGTGTAGACCTGAAACCAGAATGGCTGGGTCGTATGCGCAGCAACGTCTTCGATCGAACAGATCGACATGGTCGAGAGCGTGAACGGCACGCCGAACGCCTCGGCCGCCCGTGCCGCCTTGATCTCACCGTCGGCCGACTGCATGCCCGTCAGCCCCACCGGTGCCAGCGCCACCGGCATGGCCACCTCCTCGCCGATCATCTGGCTGCGCGTGGTGCGCCCGGCCATGTCGACGGCCACCCGCTGCTTGAGGTGGATGTGCTGGAAGTCACTGCTGTTTTCGCGAAACGTCTGCTCCGTCCAACTGCCGGATTCGGCGTAGTCGTAGAACATCTTCGGGGTGCGGCGGACGTAGTGACGTCGCAGATCTTCGATATTGGTATAGACCGGCATGTGCTCTCCTGAACAAAGGGATTCCCGTCGCGGTTGATTCGCCACGCGTGCCGATGAGCTCGCATCGACCGAGCGACCCTGCAGACCCGCCGGCGCGGCGTGGTAAAACATCAGTCGCCTCACTGTACCACCTGCGCGGCGCATACCGCCGCGAGAAGCCACCGCCCCCCCTCCGCGTGTTGATCTGTCAGAATGGAGGGAATGCACAGGGCGGTGGCCGGCCCATGGCCCGAGCGCCTGCCACGCCGATATTACTCCCCACGTTCCACCAGGAGGCCCCATGGCCGTGATACTGCAGGTGCACTTTCCCTTCCCCGGCCCCTTCGGCGACGAGATGGCCGAGGCCCTCGCCCCACTGGCGAGGTCCATCAACGAGGAGCCCGGCCTGCTGTGGAAGATCTGGACCGAGGACGCCGAGCGCCAGCTGGCCGGCGGCGTCTACCTGTTCGCCACGCGGCAGGACGCCGAGGCCTACCGCCAGATGCACACCGCCCGGCTGGAAGGCATGGGAGTGACCGGCATCGAGGCGCAGATCCTCGAGACCAACGCGGCGCTGTCGAAGATCAATGGCGGGCCGCTCTCGGCATGACAGCCCCCGTGGCACCTGTCCACGGTCCCTGCCCCCCATGTTCCTCCCCCATCGGCCCAGCAAGGAGCGCCCCGCCGGGGCGCTCACGGTCCACACCTTCCTGCAAGATCCCGGACGCCTTTCCTCCCGATGACAGGGTCGCCAGTCGTCCACTCCCCCTGTCCCGTAATGCGGGGGTAACAACCGAACCCCTTTAACGTTATGTTATAACATGTTTTCTATCCCTCGCAGGAGGCTCCCTATGCCGGCGACGGCTCTCCCCACCGCCCGCCTGTCCCTGGAAGCCAAGGAGCGACAGGAGCAGCAGGAACATCACTACCGCAAATCGAGAGGAAAAGGCTGATGGCATCACAGCAACGGCCCTGCCGGTGACCGTGCTTTCCGGCTTTCTGGGCGTCGGCATGCACTGCGGCAACCTGACGCTCCCTCTTCAATTTAGCTATGTTATATAGTAACAAATATTGCCACCCACGAAATAAGAGATGAGCACCGCCATGCGCACTTATCTCCCACGCACTGCGATATACCAACGCCGCAGCCTGGCCGGCATTCTGCTGGCCATTTTCCTGCTGGGGCTCGCCGCGCCGGCAGCCGCCGCGCCCCATACGTTGTTCGTCAGCCTTCTGCCGCAAAAGCAGATGGTCGAGGCCGTGACGGGCGACCTGGCCGAGGTGGAAGTGCTGGTACCGCCCGGCCAGAGTCCGGCCACCTTCGAGCCCGGCCCTCGTCAGATGACCCGGCTCAGCGACGCGCTGGCCTACTTCTCGATCGGCGCGCCCTTCGAGGATAGCTGGCTGCCGCGACTCGAGCAGGCCCATCCCGACGTCACCTTCGTGGATACTCGCGAAGGAATCGAGTTGATGACCATTGCCCAGCACCTCCACGCCGTGCCCGAGGGCAGCACACTGGACCCGAAGCGCCTGGACCGGCATATCTGGGTCAGCCCAAGGCGCATGATTCAGCAGACCCGCAACGTGCGTGACGCCCTGATAAAGCTGCTGCCGGCACATGCCGAGCAGCTCCAGTCCAATGCACAGCGCCATATCGACGCGCTGGAGACGCTGGACCGGGACATGGCAGAGACGCTGCGCAAGGTGGAAGGACGCGCCTTCATGGTCTTTCACCCGGCCTGGGGTTACCTGGCCAGTGACTACGGGCTGCGCCAGATTCCCATCGAGATGGATGGCCGCGAACCCGGGCCCCGGGCGCTGCAGGCCACCATCGAGACGGCGCGCGCCGAAGAGGTCAAGGTGATCTTCGTCCAGCGCCAGTTCAACCAGGACGTGGCCCGGGCGGTCGCCGACGCGGTGGATGCAGAGATTGTCGCCATTGATCCCCTGGCCGAGAACTTCCTGGCCAATATGCGCCATATTGCCGAGGTGCTGGCAAAGTGGCTATAACATCACCGCCGCTGCTGCGCCTGGAAAAGGTGGCGTTCAGCTACGCCGATGGCGCGCCGGTACTGCGCGATGTCAGCTACCGGCTGGATGCCCCACGTCTGGTGGCGATCAGCGGCCCCAATGGCGGCGGCAAGAGCACGCTGCTGCGCCTGATCGCCGGGCTCCTGACCCCCACCCGGGGTGACATCCAGCTGCTGGGTGGCAGCATCCGGCAGCAACGCCATCGACTCGGCTATGTGGCCCAGTACCCCACCCTGCAGGCGGATGCCCCGCTCAGCGTGCGCGATATCGTCGCCCAGGGCTGTCTGGGCGCGCGCTGGTGGCAGCGCCTGGACCAGGCCGACCATGCGCGGGTCGATGAGGCACTCGCTACCCTGAACATTGCTGACCTGCAACGACGCACGCCGCGGGCGCTCTCCGGCGGGCAGCGCCAGCGCATGCTGATTGCCCGCGCCCTGGCGGCGCGCCCGGAGATGCTGTTGCTCGATGAGCCCTGTGCCCACCTGGATCACGAGAGCGGCGATGGGCTGCTGACCACCCTGGCAGCACTGGCAACGCGTCTGCCGATCCTGATGGTCACCCACGACCTCGAGCAGGCCTGGCCCCATGCCGGCGAGCTGCTGCATGTGGACCGCTGCCTGTCGCGGCGCTCCCTGACGCTGCCCGACATCCACCCGACCGCTCACGGAGAGGCCGCCCACCAATGACCTTCCTTCATGCCCTCTGGCACTACCCCTTCCTGCAGATCGTGATGCTCGCCGGTCTGGCCAGCGCGGTGGCCAGCGGCGTGGTGGGGCCGCTGGTCGTCTCGCGACGCATCGCCTTCATGGCCGGCGGCATCGCTCACAGTGTGCTGGGTGGCCTGGGCATTGCTCATTGGCTGGGCGCACCGCCGCTGCTTGGCGCCCTGCTGGCCGCCGTAGTCTCGGCCCTGCTGATCGCCTTCGCCAGCCTGCGCGCGCGGGAAAACGAGGACATGCTGATCGGCGCCCTCTGGGCAGTGGGCATGGCCATCGGCATCATCGCCCTGGCCCAGGCCCCCGGCTACAGCGTCAACCTGATGAGCTACCTGCTGGGCAGCCTGATGATGGCCACCCGCGACCAGGTCGTGCTGATGCTGGGCCTCAATGCGCTCATGCTGGGGCTGCTGTGGCTGAGTTACCGGCCGCTGATGGCCACGCTGTTCGATCCCGAGTTCGCCGCGCTGCGCGGTGTACCCACCGGCCTTCTCTACTCGGGCTTTTTGGTCGTGGTCGCGCTGGCCGTGGTAGTGCTGGTCTACACCGTGGGGCTGGTCATGGTCATGGCGCTGGTCACGCTGCCTGCCGCCACGGCTCGCCTGGGCACGGCGCGCCTGCCCGCCATGATGCTGGCCGCCAGCGGCGCGGCGATGCTGGCCGTGGTGCTTGGGCTGGCCGTGGCCTATGCCGGCGACACACCGGCCGGCGCCACCATCGTGCTGTGCGCCGCACTGCTCTACCTCGCAGGCCTGTTGATCCGGCATCTGGCCCAACGACAGCGACGGCATACGCAACCGAAAGGGCCGTGAGCCGCAGCGCCGCGTCTCCACAAGAGGCCGGCATGACCTCATCGTTGCGCTGAACGCCCGCTTCGGCTAGGCAGACACCCGCTGCGCCTGGCACGCTATCGCGACCTCGAGCCCCAGGAGTGACCGCCCACGTGAGCCAACGCCCCCCTTCCATGGCCTCGCTGATCGCCTTCGACGCCACGGCACGCCTGGGCTCCATGACCGCAGCCGCCGATGAGGAGCGAACCACCCAGCCGACCATTTCCCAGCGCATCCGCGCGCTGGAGGAGCGCCTGGGGCTGCCCCTTTTCCATCGACAGGGCGGCCGGTTGACCCTGACCGCCCAGGGCGAGCGGTTCCATCGCGAGATAGCACCCGGCCTCAAGCAGATCCGGGAATCCTGCGAGCGGCTGATTCAGGATGGCAAACGGCCCTCTCCCTCCGTGGTGATCGCTGCCGGCTCCGGCTTCACGCACCTGTGGCTGCTGCCACGCCTGCCGGCACTCAAGCAGGCGTTTCCCGAGCTCAGTTTCCAGCTGATGCCCATCGACCGGGCCGACGACCCGGAGCTCCAGGCAGCCGATATCGCGATTCGTTTCGGCCCTCACGTCCCCCAGGACCACGCGCGCCTGGTGGCGAGTGAAGCCGTGTTCCCCGTATGCAGCCCCGACTACGCCCGCCAGCATAGCCTGGCGGAGACGCTGACCACGGCGGACCTGCCGGCCATCTCGCTGCTGCACCAGGACATTCGCGACCCTCGCTGGCTGAACTGGGCGCAGTGGTGCCGGCATGCCGGGCTGATCCTGGCGCCCCGGGACGACCTGTTCGCCTACCACAACTACGCCCTGCTGCTGAATGCTGCCCTCGCCCATCAGGGCGTGGCGCTGGGCTGGTCGATCCTCGTTCAGGACTACCTGGCAAGCGGCCAGCTGATGGCGCTGGGGCCCCGGGTCACGCGCCAGGACTACGGCTACTGGCTCAGCGTCAAGCATCACCGCAGCGCTGTGGTCGAGCCGGTCAGCGACTGGCTGCTCGACGCCGTCCCGCCGTTTCCTGCGTGAGCCCGGCGAGACGCCTGATGCGGCGCCTCATCGCGTCAGGAAAACCGGCTCACGAACACCCTCATGGCTCCAGCGGCTGCTCCTCGCCGATCACCGCCGGATCGAAGGGCGTGCGCGAGAACACCCGCCGAAGCATCGGTTCGAAATGCGCCAGCGGCGGCGTCGGGTAGTCCGGATAGAAGGCGGCCTGGTCATAGCGCTCGCAGAAATCGACGCAGCTCTGGTACCAGGGATGGTCGCGGTAGCGATCACGCTCATGCGGGTCGCCGCCGAAGTGGTGAGCATAGTAGACCTTCTGGAACAGGCCATGGTGGTGCACCACCCAGGTCACCTCGGCGCGCACATAGGGGCGGATGATGGCCGCGGCCAGCTGGGAGTGGTTGTAGGGCGCCAGCTCGTCGCCGAGGTCGTGCAGCAGCGCGCCGATGATCATGTCCTCGTCGGCACCGTCCGCCTCGGCGCGCGCAGCCGCCTGCAGGGAGTGCTCCAGTCGTGAGACCTGGTAGCCGCTCAGGGTGTTCTCCAGGTTGCGCAGCGCCTGCAGGAGGCGATCCACCAGCCCCTGATTGAACGCCTCTTCCAGGCGGTCGAGAAAGGCATATTCCTCACGGGTGCCGTCCTTCATCTGTCGAAATGCGACCTTGTCCATTCAGGCGACCTCCTCGATGGATTCATGGTGTTTCAGCAGGCTGGCGAAGCGCTCACGCGGGCCGTCGGTGTCCAGGTAGCAGCCCTGCAGGTGACGATGCCCTTCGCTGGGGTCATAGCTGGTGCGCCCGTGCAGCACACGGCTGTTGTCGAACAGCATCAGCTCGCCGGCATCGAGGGTAAAGCGCGCCTCATAGACGGGGTCCGCCAGCAGCTCGCCGAGCCGCTGACGCGCCCGGTGGAACTGGCGGGTCTGGGCATCGGAGAGCAGCGGCAGCGCGTCCAGGCGCGGGCTGTAGTGAACGCCGGTCGGATGGCCGTCATCGTCGGTCTGGATCATGGTGCGCTGGGTGACCAGCTCGGTGCCGGCGTCGACGAAGCGAAAGCGCACCGGGGTGGTCTTGAGCAGCGCATAGCCCTCGGGGTCTTCCTGGCGCAGCCGCTCGAGCACCTTGAGGCTGTCGGCCAGGGTCGACAACCCACCGCGGGTCTCGTTGACCAGGCAGTGCAGCAGCTGGATGCCCGGCACCGGGTTGCGATAGGGGTTATCGGTATGCGGCCCCAGCGCCACGCTGCGATAGGCCAGGTCGTTGCCGCTGGGCCGCGAGTAGACCTCGAAGTAGCGCCCGAAGTTGGTCTCCTTCACATAGCCGTAGTGGCTGCCCACCTGGAGGATACGCTCGGGATCGGTAGGCACACCGTAGAGGATCAGGTAGCCGTAGCGCAGATAGGCGTCCAGGGAGTCGCGGAAGTAGGCCGGCTCCTTGAGCACCCGTTGCCAGTCGAAGCGCACGCGCTGCTGGTCCAGGCTGGCGTCCCAGGGCTCGGCGGCAGGAAAGATCGCCGCGGCGTCGTCAAGCTCACTGGCCAGCACACGGAGGTCATACGTCTCTCGATGCCCATCGCTGAACGCCAGCGCCACATGCTGCTCATCGACCCGCGACGCGCTCTCCAGCGTCAGGGACACGTCGATGGCATGGGAATCGAAAAGGCGCTGCTGGGTCATCGCCTCCAGCTGGTCCGGCGCCTGGGTGCGCTCGCGCAACCAGAGCGGGCTGATCTCTCGCGTCTGCTGGCCGTCGTCGAGGACGACTGCCGGGGGCTGCTCGTGAATGACAAAGGCATAGGGGGTGGACATCTCGGGCTTCCTCGGTTGGCTTCGGTCATCACGCTAGCGATGGGATGCATGGTGATACCCAAGCCGGACGGGGAGTAGAGCCGCCGGCTTATCCCGGGGCATGCAATTTTCTTATACCCTCTTCGCGACACAGGACACCCAGGCCTTGCGGCAATGGAAGACAACGCAAGGAAGACCTCGCGCGATAGGGCCTGGCGAGACAGTCGCGCGAAAGAGCCACGTGAGATAGCCCGTGGGGAAGAAAGGCACGCGGAAAACGGGTATCGCGAGGGGGTCAGTAGCGCAGCTCGCGAAACGCCTTGATCACCTGGCTGGCCAGGGCCTCGCTGGCCTCCCCGGCTCCCTCACGGCGCACCAGCACGACATGATAGTCCCCCAGGTCGGGCAACCCGGCCTCGCGGGGCAGCTGCCGCAGTGGCGACGTCACCAGGCTGACGGGAAAGGGGGCCACGGCGATATCGGCAAGCATCGCGGCCTCCTGGCCGGCCCAGTGCTCGCTGGTGTAGGCGATGCGATAGGCCCGGCCGATGGCGTCAAGCGCCGATAGTGCCCTGCCACGCCAGGGCCATCCCTGACTGGCCAGGGCCACCGGCAGAGGCGAGCGCCAGGCTGCCACGCCACCGTCGCGACCGGCCCACACCAGCGGCTCGGTATGCACGATATCGCCCTGGGCCGCTGTCTGGCCCGGGGTACCGGCGGTCATCAGGATGAGGTCGAGTTCGCCAGCCTCCAGCTGGCGCTGCATCTCCACGCTGCCGCCAACGACGACATCGACCTGCACCGCCGGATACGTGCGCGCGAATTGCGCCAACACCTCGGGAAGAATCCTGGCGCCCTGGTCGTCGGGCGTGCCGAAGCGCACCGTGCCCTCCACCGGCGGGGCGAGAAAGCGCGTTACCGCCTCCTCGTTGAGCTTGAGCAGCCGCCGGGCATAGCCCAGCAGCACCTCGCCCTCCGGGGTCAGCCGTACCTGGCGCGCCTCGCGTACGAAAAACCTGTGCCCCAGGGTGTCTTCCAGCCGCTTGATCTGCATGCTCAACGCCGAGGGCGTGCGGGACACCTCGCGCGCGGCGCGGGTAAAACTGCCGCGTTCGGCTATCGCCACGAAGGTCCGCAGCACCTCGATATCCAGTAGCGGCAGCGGCCCTGCATGGACCTTCGGGGAGGAGAATGACATGCCATACCTTTCAGATTTTCTGAAAGCTCAATGTAATCCTTTTCGTTGGATTCAACAAAGATCCTCAACCATGCTGTTCACGACATCGCAACAGACATCCTCCAACCTCGACCCAGTGATCGCCATTGCCGGTCATCGACCAGAGGAGGCAACGACATGCGTCATCTCGATCATTCCCGCCAGCTCGACACCATCACAGAGCGCACCACTCGTCCGTCCATGCCGAGGTTCTGCATGCCGGCCATGCCGCCACTCGGGCTGATGGCCTCCATCGAGAAGCGGCTGCGGGCGTGGCGGCAGCGCAACCACCATCGTACCTATTGAGGCGAGCACGTCGCCGCCGGTATTCACCACAGGCCTATCTGGGTGGCCACCCAGCGCCCCGGCGCCAGGGTGCTGCTGGAGAACCGCCGGGACTCGGTGGAACAAGTGGCCCTTGTGGTGGGCTACGGAGATATCAGCGCCTTTCGCAAGATGTTCCTCAAGTACACCGGGCTGATGCCGAGCCAGCATCGGGCTCGGCTCGGAAATAGCGGAACGAGGGATAGCGGGAAACCGGGGTGGGGGTGGGGAGTGGGGGTAAGCCCCCGATTACGCCTGCTGCCATGGGTCGATCAACGGGATACCAAACGGCTCGAAATCCTTGACGTTGCGAGTGGCAAGCACCGCCTGGTGTCGAAGGCAGATTGCCCCGATCTGAGCATCTGCCATCTGTACGGCCCTGCCCGACTGTTCACTAGCAGCCACACATTCAGCGTAGCAAACCGCTGCATCGGCGTCGAAGGGCAGGATCCGACCGGCGAAGTCCTCCTCGAACATCGCCGCCGCGGCAACCGCCAGCGCGCGCTTGCGACGCCCTTCCGGCAGGCGCTGAATACCGTAGAGAATCTCGGCAACGGTGATCGAGGTAATGGCCACCGAGGAGGCATCCTGAGCATCCAGCCAGCCCACCACCGTCGGCTCGGATGAATGACGCATCAACTCGGAGAGCACGTTGGTATCCAGCACGATCACTCTTCGAACTCCGCCGCCCGCGGCCGCTGCTGGCGGCTCGGCACTTCCAGTTCGACGCCGCCCTGTTCAGCGAATCGCTGCCGGATTTGGCTGCCCAGACCCTGCTGCGGCTCCGCCGTCAGCGCCCGACGCAAGATGAGGCGTACCTCCTCCTCCATGGAGTGCCCATGGCGCGCCGCCGCCAGGCGCAGCTCAGCCTTCAGCGCATCATCCAAGTGGCGAATCGTCATCGTCGCCATGGCACTCTCCTCTCTTGGCCACAATCAATGCTGGCATTGACTGCAAAATAGGCCAGAGATTCCCCACCTGCCACTACATCCTTGACGTGCGCCCATTCCTTTAATAGAACGTTCGTTAAAAGGAACATTTCGAGGTATCCATGGACAAGCTTGCCCTCGGTACCCTGGGCCAACACCTGCAGACCCTGCGCCTTTCCCAAGGCTGGACGCTGTCGCAGCTGGCCGCCGCCGCCGGCATGGCCAAATCGAACCTGTCGCGTCTCGAGCAGGGCATCGGCAACCCCACCCTGAATACCCTCTGGCGCCTGGCCGTGCAGCTGAACGTGCCCTTTGGCACCCTGGTGGCGCCCATTGCGGTGCCCCTCGGCGAAGATGGCGTGGAAGTGCATCTGCTCGACCAGGGCAAAGACACGCCCCAGGTCGACGCCTACTGGATGCGCTGCGCGCCCAACACCACGCGCCACGCAGAGCCCCACACCCCAGGTGCCCACGAGTCGCTCACCCTGATCAGCGGTCGGCTCGAGGCCGGCCCGGAAGGCGCCACCACTCCTCTTACCGCCGGCGACACCCTGACCTTCGCCGCCGACCGCCCGCACCTGTATCGCACCACCGACGCCTGGGCCACGCTGCTGCTTAGCGTTATCTATCACGAGGAACCTGCACCATGAGCCTACAGGCTGCCACGTCTTCGCGCCGCGCATGGCTGACCGGCGTGCGCGAAGCCATCCCGCTGCTTGGCGGCTACGTGCCGGTGGCCATCTCCTTCGGGTTGATCGCGACTCAGGCCGGCTTCACCGCCTGGGAGGCGGTGATCATCTCGACCCTGGTCTACGCCGGCGCCTCGCAGTTCCTGTTCGTCGGCATGGCCGCCGCCGGCTCGCCGCTGTGGCTGGTGGTGGTGATGACCCTGTTAATCAACGTGCGCCACGTGGTCTATGCGCCCAACCTGGCGCCCTGGCTGACAGCCAGCCGCTGGTGGCCCTGGCTAATGCACGCCCTCACCGACCAGGTGTTCGCCCTGGCCCACACCCGCCTGCCACAGCTGCCGGAAGCGCAGCGGCTCGGCTGGTTCAGCGGCGCCGCCCTGTTCGCCTGGGCCAGCTGGGTCGGCGGCACCGCCCTGGGCGCCGTGGCCGGCGAGGGGCTGACCGCGCGCTGGCCGCTACTCGGCGACGTCATGCCTTTCGCCCTGCCCGCCCTGTTCCTGGTGCTGCTGGCACCGCGCCTCACCTCCTGGCGCTGGAGCCTGGCGCTGGGCAGCAGCATCGCCATTGCCCTGCTGATGACCGTGATCGGCCTGACCAACGCCGCCATTCCCCTCGCCGCGGCCTGCGGCGCCCTGTGCTTCTACCTCGTCCGACTAGAGTCAACCCGGGGCGTGAAGCGAAGCACGAAAACGGAAGATATACACGGAGAAAAGGCATCAGGAGCACGCCATGAGTAGCGCGCTGTGGTTCGCCGTGCTGGCTTCGGCGGCAGGCACCCTGTTGATGCGGCTGCTGCCGCTGCTGTGGATGCAGCGCCGCCTCAAGCGACGCGCCCCCGATGACGGCCTCGAAGCCATGCCCCAGTGGCTCGGCATCCTGGGGCCGATGATGATCGCCGCCGTGCTCGGCACCTCGTTGGTACCCCATAGCCCCGATGCCCTCTCCTGGCTTGCCACCGTCATCGGCGTGCTGGTGACCCTCGGGGTATGGTGGCGGCTGCGCTCCCTGGGCTGGCCGGTCGCCGCCGGCGTGGCGGCTTATGGCGCGGTTTTGATAGCACTCGGCTAATACAACCTGCCTTTAGGCCTGGATTCAGGGGCGAAGCAGGCTGCATGATGACTCATAGCAGAGAATAAACGGAGTGGTGGGCCCAGTCAGACTCGAACTGACGACCAAGGGATTATGAGTCCCCTGCTCTAACCAACTGAGCTATAGGCCCTTGCAGCGGATGGCGCCGAGCGGCGCCGCCGTATGATAGCGAATGGCGATGGAGGTGACCATAGCCGGCCGGCATTGCCGAGCCGAATCTTCCCCAAGGCACTTCCTTGTGCCGGTCCCCGACGCCGAGCGCGTGGCGCTGAGGGCCTGCCCCCGCCGGCGCTTAGGGCCTTCGCTGCTGGGCGGCGCCTACTTCATGTGGGGGCTGAGGTGCCGATGATCGGGTCAGCTGTCGGCCGCCATGGAACTCGACGGGCGCTGGCTACACTAATGGAAAGAGGCGTCGACAGGCGTCATCGGATATATGGACCTTCACGGATCACAAGGAGTGAACGCATGTCCCAACGTAAACCGCTCAATCACGCCATCAAGCAGACCAGCCTGGGGATACTGTTTGCCGGCGGCCTGGCCGTGGCCGGCAGTGCCGTTGCCCAGCCCCAGGGCCTCTACTCGGCCGACGAGCTGCTCGATGCCGATGTCTATGCCACGTCCAGCAGCGAACCGATCGGCGACGTCGAGGACATCCTGCTCGACAACGACATGCAGGTCCGTGCTCTGGTCATCGACACCGGCACTCTGCTCGACTTCAAGGGCGAGCAGCAGTTCGTGATCGAATCCGGGAAGTTCACCGTCGAGACCCGGGACGGCAACAGCCTCGAGGAGATGGAGTATCGGGTGAATGTCGACCTGAGCGAAGAACAGGTCGCCGAGCAGCCGCAATACACCAATGACTGGTGGCAGAATGCTCGGGAAGGGGCCCAACAGGCCTGGGAAGACACCAAGGAGGGCGCCGCCAGCGCCTGGGAAACCACTCAGGAAGGGGCGTCACGCGCCCTGGATCGCATCGGCGAGGCCCTGGAGAACGTCGGCGAACGGACCCGCAAGGCGGCAGACCGCTCCACCGAGTAACGCCTCGGCCTCAGTCCGCCCGCCAAGCCCGGTCATCGACCGGGCTTTTTTGGTTCACCGCAATTCGGCGTGAAAACGGTGGGAATTTCGCGTAGGTCGGATAAGCCGAAGGCACATCCAGCGTGACGATGGTGCCCTCTCCACCCCCGGTGCGCTGGCGCTTACCGGGCCTACGGAGGTTGGGTGGCCAGCCGTTGTCTCGTGCAGTCAACTATCACGCCAGCCTGTGAAGGCCCTTTTTTCCCTTCCCTACGCGTCTCATCTGAAAAGGCTGGCGTTTCGATCCTTGGCCCTGGGGCGTGCCGGGGCTTTTCATGCCGGCGACACGCCGGAGTTGCCCCGAGGGGCCAGCATTCACGACAATACGCGGTCTCCTCCCACCACCACGCAAGGATGCCGCCCATGCTCGCCGAACTCTTCGCCGTGATGGCGCCCGTGCTCACCGGGGCGGGGCTCGGCTTCATCTGGGTGCGCCTCGGCCACGACTTCCCGGTCGCCTTCGTCACTCGTCTGGTCTTCAACATCGGCACCCCGGCCCTGGTACTGGCCTCGCTCTCCGGCGCGGAGATCGACGCCGACAGCTTCGGGCGCACCATGCTGGCCACGGCGCTGGTGCTTATCGCCATGGCCGGGATGACGTTCCCGCTGGCCCGGCTGCTGGGCAAGGAGTGGCGGGTGCTGCTGGCCCCCACCATGTACCCCAACACCGGCAATATGGGCCTGCCGGTAGTGCTCTACGCCTTCGGCAGCACCGGCTTCGTGTTCGGCATCACGGTGATGGTCACAGTCGCGCTGTTCCAGTTCACCCTGGGCACTATCCTGGCCAGCCGCGGCAACCCCCTGAAGTCTCTGGCGAAGACACCCGTGGTCTACGCCATCCTCATTGCCCTGGGGCTGCTGCTCACCGACACCGACCTGCCCCTCTGGCTTGCCAACAGCGTCGACCTGATCTCGGGCTTCACGGTGCCGTTGATGCTGATCACCCTGGGCGTCTCGCTGGCCAGCATTCATGCCCGTAACCTCGGGTCCGGCATTGGCTTCAGCCTGTTGCGCATCCCGGTGGCCGCCGGGATTGCCTGGGGTATCGGCAGCCTGTTGGGCCTTCCGCCCATGGCGCTGGCCATCCTGGTGCTGCAGATGAGCATGCCGGTGGCGGTGTTCAACTACCTCTTCGCCCAGAAGGCCGGTCGCGAGCCGCAGTACGTGGCGAGCCTGGTGTTCTGCTCCACCCTGTTGTCGCTGGTCTACCTGCCGATCCTGCTGGCAATCCTGATGTAGCACCGCTATCGCCGCACCCCCTCATGAGGAACACCCTACCCCCGGCAGACTCCTTGTGTAGAGTCCCTATGCGGAGACAGCCAGCGACTGGGTCTACCTCACCTGGAGCCAGGCCGGCGACGGCGGCAGGGTGGTCGAGCGCAAGGTGATCCTCGAGGACGAGATCGGCCGCATCCACGACGAGCGCCTGGGCCAAGAGGTGGTCAGATTCGACACATGATCACTCTTGCGCCATCCTGCAGATCTTCGAGACCTCTGGTTTTAATTTGAATGATCATTCAAAAACCACTAGGGTAGGTTCCACTTCCTCGCCACCTGGTGCCGCTGTCAACGCAGTAGCATGGCATCATGGTGTCGTTTTGTTACGTCACAACACTCGACCCTTCGGCGCATCCCGCCTGATGACGGGGAGCCGACAAAAGGCAGAGCCAATGAACGAGAACCGAAACGTCAAGATTCGGGTACGCAACCTGACCAAGGTCTTTGGCAACCAGCCGAAGAAGGCGCTCGAACTACGCAAACAGGGACTGAAGCGCCCCGAGATTTTCGACAAGACCGGCCAGACACTGGGTCTGTCGAACATCGACTTCGATGTCTACGAGGGCGAACTGCTGGTGATCATGGGGCTGTCCGGCTCGGGCAAGTCGACCCTGATCCGTTGCCTCAACCGCCTGATCGAGCCCACCGAAGGCGAGATCGTCATCGACGGCGAGAACATCCCCGAGCTCAGCGAGAAGGAGCTGCTGGATTGCCGCCGTCGCCACTTCTCCATGGTGTTCCAGAACTTCGCGCTCTTCCCCCACCGCACGGTACAGCAGAATGCCGAGTTCGGCCTGGAGATTCGCGGCGTGGACAAGGAGGAGCGAACCAAGGTGGCGCGCAATGCCCTCCACCACGTCGGCCTGGACGGTTGGGAAGATGCCTACCCCAACCAGCTCTCCGGCGGCATGCAGCAGCGGGTGGGGCTGGCCAGGGCACTGGCCAATGACTCCACGGTGCTGCTGATGGATGAAGCCTTCTCGGCACTGGACCCGCTGATCCGCGGCGACATGCAGCAGGAGTTGCTGGAGCTGCAGCACCGCATGCAGAAGACCACGGTGTTCATCACCCACGACCTGGACGAGGCGATCAACATCGGCGACCGCATCATCCTGCTCAAGGATGGCGAGATCGTGCAGATCGGCACGCCGGAGGAGATACTTACCCACCCCGCGGATGACTATGTGGCACGCTTCATCGAGGGCGTGGACATGTCCAGGATCCTCACCGCCCAGCATGCCATGCGGCCGGTGCGCGCCACCGCCCGTGAGGAGGACGGCCCGCGCACTACCCTGCGCAAGATGAGCGAGAACGGGCTGGACTCCATCTACGTCACCAGCCGTGACCGCAAGCTGCAGGGTCTCGTCGTGGTGGATGCCGTCGAGCAGGCCGCGAAGGAAGGCAAGGAGAGCATCCGTGACATCATGACCCAGGACTTCCGCGCCGTCGGCCCCGAGGAACCGCTGCACAATCTCTTCGCCATGTTCACCGAGAAGAGCTTCCCCATCGCCGTGGTGGACGACAGCCGCAAGCTGCTGGGCGTGGTGGTCAAGGGCGCCGTCCTCGACGAGCTGGCCCAGGCTGCCGAGCCCCCCCAGGTGGGCGAAGACGGGAGCGATAACGCGAACCAGAACATCGCAGCGGCAGGAGACGCATGATGGCTATCGAGATTCCGAGCATCCCGCTGGGCGACTGGATCGAGGGCGGCCTCGACTGGCTGACCAGCGAATACTCCATCGTCACCCGCGCCATCTCCCGGGTGACCCAGACCGGCATCGACGGGCTCAACGACGCTCTGATGTGGCTGCCCGAGTGGGGCCTGCTGGCGATCATCGTCGGGCTGTGCTGGTGGGTAGCGAACCTGCGACTGGGCATCGGCGCTGCCCTCGGCCTGGCGCTGATCTGGAACCTGGGGCTCTGGGAGCCGATGATCGAGACCCTCACCCTGGTGGTGATCGCCACCTTCGTGGCGGTGGTAATCGCCATCCCGGTGGGCATTGCCGCGGCGCTCTCTGAGCGGCTCTACAAGACGATCATGCCGGTCCTGGACTTCATGCAGACCATGCCGGCCTTCGTCTATCTGATCCCGGCGATTCCCTTCTTCGGCATCGGCTCGGTGTCGGCGATCTTCGCCACGGTGATCTTCTCCATGCCACCGGCGATCCGCTTCACCACCCTGGGCATCCGCCAGGTACCGGTGGAGCTGATCGAAGCCGCCGACGCCTACGGTGCCACCCGCAGCCAGAAGCTGGTCAAGGTGCAGCTGCCGATGTCACTGCCCACGGTGATGGCCGGCATCAACCAGACCATCATGCTGGCGCTCTCCATGGTGGTGATCGCCGCCATGATCGGCGCCGATGGCCTGGGCAGCGAGGTGTGGCGCGCCATCCAGCGCCTGCGTCCGGGCGACGGCTTCGAGGCCGGCATCGCCGTGGTGATACTCGCCATGCTGCTCGACCGCGTGACCCAGTCGCTGCGCAAGGGCCGCAAGTCCTGATCGTCGGAGATACCCCTTGATTCCGTCGGTAAGCACCTCCAAGGTGAGCAGTTGAACGCCAAACAAAGAGGTACACGATGAACAAGCACCCGCTGAACCGTCGCATCCGTCTCGCCGGCCTGGCCATGGCCGCCGGCGCCGCTCTCACCGCCGGTACGGCCCAGGCCCAGGACAAGGGCAGCGTGCACCTGGCCTACGTGGAGTGGGCTTCCGAGGTCGCTTCCACCAACGTGATACGCAACGTGCTCGAGCAGGCCGGCTACGAGGTAGAGATGACCTCGCTCTCCGCCGCCGCCATGTGGCAGTCCGTGGCCACCGGCGATGCCGACGCCATCGTTGCTGCCTGGCTGCCCACCACTCACGCCGACTACATGGAGCGCGTGGGCGACGAGGTCGTCGACCTGGGTCCCAACCTGGACGGCACCAAGCTCGGCCTGGTGGTACCGGCCTACAGCGACGTCGGCTCCATCGCCGAGCTCGACAAAAACGCCGAGGCCTTCAACGGCAAGATCGTCGGCATCGACCCGGGCGCCGGCATCATGAGCCTCACCGAGGAGGTCGTCGACACCTACGAGCTCGAGGAGATGGATATCCAGAGCGGCAGCGGCGCCACCATGACCGCGGCCCTGGACAGCGCCATCAACAACGAGGAAGACATCGTGGTCACCGGCTGGACGCCGCACTGGATGTTCGCTCGCTGGGACCTCAAGTACCTCGAGGACCCGAAGAACGTCTACGGCGGTGCCGAGCAGATTCACACCATCGTCCGCCAGGGGCTTGAGGAAGAGATGCCGGAGGCCTACGCCATCCTGGATGCCTTCGAGTGGACCCCGGAGCAGATGGGCGAGGTCATGCTGATGAACCAGGAGGGCGACGCCGACCCCTACGAGAATGCCAAGCAGTGGGTCGAGGAGAACCAGGACCTGGTCAAGGAGTGGCTGCCCGAATCGTAAGGGCATACCAGGCCTCGCGCGTCTTGCGGGGCTGACCGCATCAAGCGCAAGGGGAGGCACCGCAGGGTGCCTCCCCTTCTCGTTGGCGACGAACGACCACGCGGCGAACCTGTCGCCCAGAACAGACAGGTGCACTGCAATTCATGACGAGGATGGGTACCATGCCCGCCCGGGATGCGCAGTGCCGCCGTTGAATCGTCGCCTGGCAAGATGGCGCGGAACGGTCACACTGAACAGACTCGCAGCATTTTCGTGGCCAACAAGGAGATACAGGCATGTTCAAGAAGATCATGGTGCCGGTCGACCTGGCACATCTCGATCTGATCGAGCCATCGCTGCAGGCGGTGGCGGACCTCGCTCGCCACTATGATGCCGAGGTCTGCTACGTGGGGGTAACCGCCAACACACCCGGCAGCGTGGCGCGCACGCCCCAGGAGTACACGCAGAAGCTCGAGGCCTTCGCCCAGGAGCGGCAGAAGGTTCACGGCCAGCCGGTCAGCACCCACACCATCGTCAGTCCCGACCCGATCGCCGATCTCGACGACGACCTGATCGAGGCCATCGACGAGGTGGGCGCCGATCTCGTCGTCATGCCGACCCATCCCCCCAAGCACGTGGATGCGATCATGCCGTCCCACGGCGGCAAGGTGGCGACCCACACCAAGGCCTCGGTGTTCCTGGTGCGTCCCGGTGCGGGCCAGTAAACCGGGTCGGCAAACGCAAGCATACCAATAACTGCAAGGGAGATGTCTCGTGGCTCAAGATCCCCAAGACGAGAAACCCCAGGAGCCGACTGCCGGTTCCGAGGGGATTCCCGCCCCGCAGGGGGCGGCGAACCTGATCGATACCGACTACGTGATCGGGCAGGACAACATCACCGCATCCCCCCTGGGGATCAACGTGGACCTGCACGGCAAGGTCTTCCTGTTCTCCTCGATCGTGATCCTGCTGTTCGTGATCCTGACGCTGGCGCTGCAGGATCAGATGGAGCCGATCTTCAACAGCATGTTCAGCTTCCTGACCACCAACCTGGGCTGGTTCTTCATTCTCGGCGCCAACGTCTTCGTGATTCTTGCGCTGGTGCTGATCTTCACCCCGATGGGTAAGGTGCGCATCGGCGGTGCCGATGCCACCCCGGACTTCGGCTATCTCGGCTGGTTCTCGATGCTGTTCGCCGCGGGCATGGGCATCGGCCTGATGTTCTACGGGGTCTCGGAGCCGCTGGGCCACTTCGGCACCGCCATGGGCGGTATCAGCATGGGCGAGGACGG
>NZ_JAVLBC010000241.1:0-4303 GCF_031581305.1 Halomonas sp. | reverse complement strand
CGCGTTTGCCACCGGCGGTCTGCTGGCAGTGGCCGGTGCCCTGATGCAGGTACTGTTGCGTAATCCGCTGGCGGACCCCTATGTGCTCGGGCTTTCCGGCGGCGCGGCAGTGGGCGCCCTGTTGGCCATGCTGGCGGGGCTGGGCAGCGCCCTGGTCTCCGGGTCGGCCTTTGCCGGCGCCCTGACGGCGACCCTGCTGGTGTTCGGCCTCGCCCATGGGACCGGCAGCTGGACCCCGTCACGCCTGCTCCTCACCGGCGTGGTCGTCGCCTCCGGCTGGGGGGCGGTGATTACCCTGATCCTGTCGCTCAGTCCCGCCCGACAGCTGCCGGGCATGCTTTACTGGCTGATGGGCGACCTGGCCTATGCGCGAAGCCCTGGCCCCGCGCTGGGTCTGTTGATCCTGGTCTGCCTGCTGGTGGTGCCGCTCGGGCGAAGTCTCAACGTGCTGGCTCGGGGCGGGCTTCAGGCCACCGCACTGGGCGTGGCGGTCCGGCGGCTGGAGTGGCTTATCTATCTGCTGGCGAGCCTGGTGACCGCCGTGGCCGTGACCACGGCCGGCAGCATCGGCTTCGTCGGGCTGGTGGTGCCGCACATGCTGCGCCTGGTGCTGGGCAACGACCAGCGCCTGATCCTTCCCGCCTGTGCCCTGGCCGGCGGTACCCTGCTGGTGCTGGCCGATACCCTGGCGCGGACGGTGATCGCCCCCGAGCAGCTGCCGGTGGGGGTGATCACCGCCTTGCTTGGCGTGCCGACCTTCCTCTACCTGCTACATCGGAGCCGCTGATGAGTCGCCTGGAAACCCGTGGGCTGGTCATCGATGTCCCGGGCCGCAACGGGGGGGATCCCCTGGACTTCGCGGTATTGCCGGGGCAGGTGTGGGGCGTGCTCGGCCCCAACGGGGCAGGTAAGACCACTCTGCTGCATACCCTGGCTGGCCTGCGCTCGCCACGCCTCGGTCGAGTGGAAGTGGATGGCGTGCCGGTGTCGCGACTGCGCCGTCGCCGTCTGGCCCAGTGCCTGGGGCTGGTCTTCCAGGAACACCACGATGGGTTTCCCGCCACGGTGAAGGAGACGGCCCTGATCGGCCGCCATCCCTGGCTGTCCCCATGGCAAATGGAAACCGCCGAGGACCTGGCGCTGGCCCAGCGAGCCCTGGAGCGACTGGACCTGGCCCCGCTGGACGCGCGCCAGGTGGCCACGCTTTCCGGTGGCGAGCGTCAGCGTCTGGCGATCGCTACCCTGTTGGCCCAGGATCCGGGCATCTGGCTTGCGGACGAACCCACCAATCACCTGGACCTGCACCACCAGGTGGCGGTGATGCGGTTGCTGGCCGAGCGAGCGGCCGCTGGCCGTAGCCTGATGATATGCCTGCATGACCTCAACCTGGCCGCTCGCTGGTGCGATCACCTGCTGCTGCTCTATCCGAGCGGTGAGGCCTGCTGGGGGCCGACGGCGAGCATGCTGGTACCCGAGGCCCTCGAACGACTCTATGGTCAGCGCCTGGCCAGTGCCGAGGTGGAGGGCTCGAGGGTGTTCATCGCCGTTCCCTGAGCCTGACAGGTGGGTCCTGTTGGTCGTGCCCGCTCATGCTGGCGATGCTGCTGCTTCACCGCCGGGGCCGCCGCGGTCCGGTCTCAGGCGGTGTTCTCAGGCGTCGGGCAGATGGCCAATGAAGCGCGCCGGGTCGTCACTGATCACCGCTTCGACCCCCCATTGCCAGCGCGGGGCGAAGGCGGTGGGGTCGTTGGCTGTGTAGCAGAGCAGCCGGTAGCCCGCCGCGACGACCTCGCGAGCTCGCGCCTGCTTGAGGCGCTTCCAGTCGGCATGCACGCTGAAGGCCTGCACCGGCTCGCAATGCCGCTGCCAGTCGCGGCCGATTGCCTCGAAAAGCACGCCCAGCGCCAGCGACTCGGGCCCGGCCAGGGCGCGTGCCCGGGCCAGGGCCGTGTCGTTGAAGGAGGAGACCACGCACCGCGCCGGTGGCAGTGCCTCCATCACCGGGGGCAGGGTGGTCTCCACGAGGGCCAGCGGGTCCCGGCCGCGATTCACCTTGAGTTCCAGGTTTATCCCCATCTCGAGTTTGTCGAGCAGGGTGAGCATCTCCTCGAGGGTGGCCATGCGCTCGCCCCGGAAGTCGTCGCTGAACCAGCTGCCCGTATCAAGCCGGCGGGCCGTGGCCAGGTCCAGGTCGGCCAGTCGCCCGCGACCATCGGAGCAGCGCCGGATGTTGGCGTCGTGCCAGATCACCGGTGTCCCGTCACCGAGCAGTTGTACGTCCAGTTCTACCCAGTCGACGCCGGCGACATGGGCGGCATGCACGGCGGCGAGAGTGTTCTCGGGGGCATGGGCGGAGAGGCCGCGATGGGCAATCAGGCGGGGCAGAGGGAGATCAGGGTGGGGCATGAACAAGTCGTCCTGGTCAGCGAGGCGCCGGCTGCTGGCGGCGAGAGAGCTTCCTATAGCGTATCGCCATCCGACATGGACTGGATATGCTAGGCTGCGCGATTTCGACCCTGGTGATGGCGCCGTACCCGACGATGCGAGGAGAGTGAGATGAGAGTCGTGCATATCAAGAACCCCCAGCAGCGCGAGGCCTGCCTGGCCCGGCTGTGCGCCGAGGCCTATGGCCAGGAGGCGGGCCTCAGGCCGCTGGCGACCTTCGCCGGTACCCTGGGCGTGCTGGTCGAGCAGGAGGCGGCAAGGGTGCTGGCGCTGGTGGATGATCATTCACGCCCGGTGGCGCTGGCTCTGCTCGTGCTCGATGAGCTCGGCAGCAGCATGACCGTGATGCTGCTGGCCGAGCTGGACCATGAGGACGTGTCGCGGCCGGCCGAGCGACTGGTTGCCGAGCTGGCGCTCAAGGCTCCCCTGCGTGTCGATGCTCGGGATGCAGAGCAGGAGGCTCGCTTCCGCGAGGCGGGCATTACACGCTGGCTGGACGGCAAGGCCGGGGTGCGGATCGGTCTGGGACCCAAGCATCCCGCCGCTTCCCTCGAGGACCTGCCCCGGGCGCTGACCTTCGACGAGGCGGCGGTGATCCAGTCCTTCAAGCGTGACCGTCAGCAGTTCGATGACTATAAGGCGCGCTTCCTCCGCGGCCTGGAAACCTTTCCCGCCACGCTCTGACGTCGGCGCGACTTGACCCTGGCGGGCCTCGGCGCTTGACTGGGGGGCTCATCCCGCAAGCATTGCAAGGAAAACACCCCCATGGCCAAGCGCATCCAGTTCGCCCGCACCGGTGGGCCCGAGGTCCTCGAACTCGTCGACGTCACGCCGGCGGAGCCGGCTCCCGGTGAAGTCCGCGTCAGGAACCAGGCCGTCGGCCTCAATTTCATCGATATCTACTTCCGCACTGGTCTCTATCCAGCCCCGTCGCTGCCCTCCGGCCTGGGCACCGAGGGCGCCGGCGTGGTCGATGCGGTGGGTGAGGGCGTCACTCACCTCAAGACGGGGGACCGGGTCGGCTATGCCCAGGGGCCACTGGGCGCCTATGCCGAGCAGCATGTGCTGCCAGCGGAGAAGGTGGTGATGCTGCCCGCCGGCGTCGACGTCGAGACCGCTGCCGCCAGCATGCTCAAGGGACTGACCGTGCAGTACCTGCTGCGTCAGACCCTTGAGCTCAAGGGCGGCGAGACCATCCTCTGGCATGCCGCTGCCGGTGGCGTGGGCTCCATCGCCTGCCAGTGGGCCAAGGCGCTGGGCGTGAAACTGATCGGCACCGTGAGTTCGCCGGAGAAGGCGGCGCTGGCCGAGCGCAACGGCGCCTGGGCAACCATCGACTACACGCGCGAGGACGTCGTCGAGCGGGTTCGCGAGCTGACCGGCGGCGAGATGTGCGACGTGGTCTATGACTCGGTAGGCAAGGATACCTGGGAAACCTCGCTGGACTGCCTGAAGCCGCGCTCCTTGATGGTCAGCTTCGGCAACGCCTCCGGTGCCGTGGAAGGGGTCAATATCGGCATCCTCAACAAGAAGGGGTCACTGTTTGTCACTCGGCCGAGCCTTAACGGTTATGCCGACACCCGCGAGCGGCTGGAGTGGATGGCCGGTGAGCTCTTCGAGATGCTGGAGAGTGGCAAGGTGAAGGTCGATATCGCCCAGCGCTACCCGCTGGCCGAGGCCGGCAAGGCACAGGAGGCCCTCCAGGGGCGCCAGACCACCGGCTCGACCATCCTGCTGCCCTGAAGCGGCGCCAAGGCACAAGGATCAAGCTGCAAGAAGCACCTTGCGGCTTGTCCCCAACTTCTTGAATTCTATTCCTTGCCCTTTGCCCTTTGCCCTTTGCCCTTTGCCCTTTGCC
>NZ_JAVLBC010000240.1:0-4325 GCF_031581305.1 Halomonas sp. | reverse complement strand
CCACGAGCAGTACACCCGCAACATGGCGACCGGGGCCTCCACGGCGAGCCTGGCGATCATCCTGATCGACGCTCGGTATGGCGTTCAAACGCAAACCAGACGACACAGCTTCATCGCCGACCTGCTGGGTATCCAGCACCTGGTGATCGCGGTCAACAAGATGGACCTGGTGGGCTTCGACGAGGCGCGCTTCGAGGAGATCGTCGCCGACTATCGCGACTTCGCCGGGCAGCTGGCCGCGCCCGACATCCACTTCGTGCCGCTCTCGGCGCTCGAGGGCGACAACGTGGTCAACCGCAGCGAGCGCATGCCCTGGTATGCAGGACCACCGCTGCTCGAGCTGCTCGAGGGCATCGAGGTGAGCCGCGATCGCAACCTGACCGACCTGCGCCTGCCGGTGCAGTACGTCAACCGGCCCGACCTGGATTTCCGGGGCTATGCCGGCACCCTCGAGGCCGGCATCCTGCGCCCGGGCCAGGCGATCAGGGTGCTGCCCTCCGGGCGGGTCTCGACGGTCGAGCGCATCGTCACCTTCGACGGCGACCTGGAGGCCGCCTGGCCGGGGCAGGCGATCACCGTGACCCTGGAGGACGAGATCGACATCTCCCGAGGCGACTGGATCGTGGCCGCCGACGCCGAAGTGGCCATGGCCGATGCCTTCGAGGCCGACATCGTCTGGATGCATGACGAGGCGCTCGCCCCCGGGCGCCAGGTCGACATCCGCCTGGCCGGGCGCTCCGTGTCGGGGCAGGTCGGCGAGATCCTCCACCAGGTGGACGTCAACAGCCTGGCGCGTCACCCGGCCGATCGCCTCGAGCTCAACGCCATCGCCCGCTGCCGGGTCGAGCTGACCGCCGAGGTGCCGCTGGATGACTACGGCACGAGCCCGGGCACCGGCAGCTTCATCGTCATCGACCGGCTCTCCAACGTCACGGTGGGGGCGGGGATGATCCGCGGCGTCGCCGATTCGGGTGACCGACCGGCGGGCGGGGCGGACTGGGCTGGCTTCGAGCTGGAGCTCAACGCCCTGGTGCGCAAGTACTTCCCGCACTGGGAGGCCAGGGATGTCCGCGAACTGCTGTAGGTTCAATGGCTCGGAAGTCCCCGAGTTAGCAAGGATTGGCGGTATCGCTCGGGGCTGATCCTTCGGCAGCAGCGTAGGCTGGATAAGCCGGAGGCGCATCCGGCGTTTCCGCCCGGTGCGCTGGAGCTTACCGGGCCTACAGCTGAACAGTCGTCGAGAAAGGCGCGCCGGGCTGTCGATGGCCTCGCACCGAGAAGTCACCGCCGAGGAAACTGGCTCTGGTAGGCTAGGTCCAATGACCTGACCCTACTCCGGAGCCTGCCCCGATGATCATCGTCCTGGCAATCGTGCTGCTGCTGGCCCTCTTCCTGCTGCCCAACCTCTGGGCGAAGTGGGTGCTGGCGCACCACGCCCGGGGGCGCGAGGAGTACCCCGGGACCGGGGGTGAGCTGGCGGACCACCTGGTCCGACGCCTCGGGCTCGAGGGGGTCAGGGTCGAGATGACCGACCAGGGCGACCACTACGACCCCGAGGCGCGTCGCGTGCGCCTCTCCCGGGAACACTACGAGGGCCGCTCGCTCACCGCGGTGACGGTGGCGGCCCATGAGGTGGGGCATGCCATCCAGCACCACCAAGGCTATGCGCCGCTGCTGGCGCGTTCGCGGCTGGTGGCGGTGGCGCAGAAGGCCGAGAAGGTCGGGGCGCTGCTGATGATGGCCGCGCCCTTCCTGTTCGTGTTGACCCGCCTGCCGGGCGGCCTGGCCATCGTCGTGGCCGCCGCGGTGATCAGTTTCGGCACCGCGGCCCTGGTGCACCTGGTGACCCTGCCGGTGGAGTTCGATGCCAGCTTCCAGCGTGCCCTGCCGCTGCTCAAGGAGTACATCCCGCCCCGCGACCTGGCCGGCGCCCGCCATGTGCTCACCGCCTGCGCCTTCACTTATGTGGCGGCCTCCCTGGCCAGCATCCTCAACCTGGGGCGCTGGCTGGTGATCCTGCGGCGCTAGGTTACGTGCGAAGCGAGGCACCGGGGTGGCACAGGGTGGGCTGATCAAGGCCAGGGAAGGCGAAGTACCTGCGGGAAGGGTAGGATGAGGATCATCGACATGCCCTGGAGCATCCGACCATGAATGGCGAGCCTCGATCGGGTCAGTGGAGAGGGTGGCGTGGGTGAAGCGGGCGCTGCGACGCTTCACCCTGTTCCTGAAGCGGCTGGCGGGAGTCGTGGCCAGGCCGATGAAGCGCGATCACGGCCATGGCGGCCTGACGGTCACCCCCTACCGGGGGTATGGCTCGCGGCGAGAAGCCTTCCTCACCGGCCGCGTGTTTCGTCAGGCACCCCTGGGCAGAGGGGTGCCGCGCCGCGGCTTCCTGCGTGACCTGGCCGACGTGATACGGCGCATCGTCCGTCGAGGCGTGGCCGATGCCGGCGTCGAGATCCGCCTGGGCGACACTCGTGTCATCGTGACCACCGACCGAGATGGCTACTTCGATGCTCATCTGCCCCTCGATCCCTCGCTGCCGCGCGACCGTTCCTGGCACCGCGCCGAACTGTGGGTCACGGCCGAGCGCGAGGGGCCGGTGCGCACCAGCGTGGAGGTCTATATCCCGGCCCCCGAGACCGACCTGCTGGTGATCAGCGATATCGACGATACCGTGATGCACACCGGCGTGGCCGACAAGCTGCGGATGCTCTATCGGCTGTTCGTGGAGAAACCCCATCAGCGCACGGCCTTTCCCGGCGTGGCATCGCTGTACCAGGCCCTGCATCGCGGTGCGGATGACCGGGGCGAGCGGCCCATCCTCTATGTCTCCCGGGGGCCCTGGGCGATCTACGAGATGCTGGAGACCTTCTTCCAGCTCAATCGCATCCCGGTCGGGCCGATCCTGTTCCTGCGCGAGTGGGGCATCTCGCCCCGCCATCCCTGGCCGCGCCGGGCCGAGGATCACAAGGAGCGACTGATCAGCCGCATGCTGGCCATGTTCGAGGGAGTGCCCTGCATCCTGATCGGCGACAGTGGGCAGCACGACCCGGAAGTCTACACCCGCATCGTCAAGGCCCATCCCGGACGCGTCGAGGCGATCTATATCCGTCGCGTGGACCGGCGGGTAGATCGGCAGCGTGACATCCAGCTGTTGCGCGACCAGATATGCCACACCCGCTGCGAGCTGGTGCTGGCGGCGGACAGCGTGCGGATGGCGGAACATGCCCGGGCACACGGCTTCATCTCCGACCATGGGCTGGCCGCGGTGCGCCGTGATGTGGCCACCACGACCAGCGATACCGCGTGAGGCCCGGGCCGCGCTCAGGCCGGCCGATTGGCGATGACCACCGCCCGGCGCGGGGCGGGATGGCCCTCGCGGGTGCGGGACGGGTCTTCGGGGTCGAGGAAGTCGGCCAGCGACTGGAAGGTCATCCAGTCGGTGGTGCGCTGCTCATCCGTGGTCGTCACCGCCTCGTCCACCACCCGCGCGTTCTCCAGGCCGCAGCGTTCGAGCCACTGGCAGAGCGCGGCGGAGGAGGGCAGGAAGTAGACGTTGGGCATGGCGGCGTAGCGGCTGCCGGGCAGCAGCACGGTGGTTTCGTCGCCCTCGACCACCAGGGTCTCCAGTACCAGCTCGCCACCCGGGCGCAGGGCCTCCTTGAGCTGCTGGATATGCTCCAGGGGCGAGGGGCGGTGGTAGAGCACGCCCATGGAGAACACCGTGTCGAAGAAGCCCAGCGCCTCGGGGACCTCCTCGATGCCGACCGGCAGGAAGTGGGTGCGCCCGCCGTCGGCGTCGCCGACGAAGTGGCGCACCGCCCGGAACTGCCAGAAGAAGCGCGGCGAGGGGTCGATCACCAGCACGAAGTCCGCCCCGCGGCCTGCCATGCGCCAGGCGTGGTAGCCGTTGCCGCCGCCCACATCCAGTACGCGGCGACCGGCCAGCGGCGCCAGATGCGGCGCCACCCGCTGCCACTTCCAGTCCGAGTGCCACTCGGTGTCGATGAAGGTGCCGCCGAGCCGGTAGGGCCCCTTGCGCCAGGGCGCGAGCTTGCCCAGCAGGTTCTCGACCTGGCGTCGCCGGCCGTCGGTGAGGTCGACCTCGACGCTGACGGTGTCGGCGTCCAGACTCACTTGCCTCTTGTCGGGCAGGGGGGGCAGCTTGGCCACGGCCTTCTCCCAGGCCGGCAGGTCGCCGAAGCGCTGGCGATCCAGGCCGCTGGCGAGCTGGCCGGGGAGGCGGGCCAGCCAGGCGTCCAGCCCCTGGTCGAGAAAGGCCTGGTAGAGGGCGCGGTGTTCGGGCGCGATCGGCATGTCAG
>NZ_JAVLBC010000239.1:400-4335 GCF_031581305.1 Halomonas sp. | reverse complement strand
GGGGGCGGGCTTGCTGCCGGTCTCCTGGAGCGTGGCCAGGACGTCCACCGCATACTCGGTCTGGGGGCCCCACAGGCCGTCGATGGGGCCGACCTCGATGCGCTTCTCGCGACAGGCGAGCTGCAGGCAGGCGATGGCGCGACGCCGCTCGCTCCATCGCACGGCATCATCCGGAAGCCGGTCGGCATGGGCCTTGAGGCTGGCATTCACGGCGGCACGGGTCTTCGGCCCGAGAATACCGTCTATCTTCCGCGGTAGCGGTCATTGTCCGCGAGGAACCGCTGGAGGGTGCGGATGGCGGTCCTGTTCATGTCGTGATCCCCCCTGCACAGGTGTCTGGCGCGGCGGCTATCGCGGCCGCGCCCCTCACCTGCAGTCTAGAGGCTCCGGGGGGCAGTGCCAGGCGCCCGAGCGGGCATCGATCAGGCAGGGGAGGTCCCGTCGGGCAGCGTCTCCACCAGCCCCAGTGCCACGCACAGCCGCACCAGCTCGGCGAGGTTGGCGGCCCCCAGGGCCTTCATGGCACGCAGCCGGTAGACCTCCACCGTCTTGGCGCTGATCCCCAGCTGTTCGGCGATCTGTCGGCTGGTCATCCCCTCGGCCACGTGGACCAGGATCCGCTGCTCCTTGGGGCGAAGGGCGGCGTAGCGTGCCTGCAGCTCGGCCAGGCGGCGCCTGGCCTCCCGGCGGTGCCGGTGCTCGGCGAGGGCCTGCTGGACGGTGTCGATCAGCTGCTGGGGGTTGAAGGGCTTCTCGATGAAGTCGAAGGCGCCGGCCTTCAGCGCCGAGACCGCCATGGGTACATCGCCGTGGCCGGTCATGAAGATCACCGGAGGGGCGTGCTCGAGCTCGTTTAGGCGCTGTTGCACCTGCAGGCCCGAGAGACCCGGCATGCGCACGTCCAGCAGCAGGGCATCGAAGCCCTCCGGGTCGGCGGAGAGGAAGGTCTCGCCGTCGGCATAGGCGCAGGTGGCCAGGCCCACGGAGTCAAGCAGCCAGGCCAGGGAGTCACGCAGGGCCTGGTCGTCGTCGACGATGGCAATGCAGGCGGAGGGGGACTCGCTCACGGGCGCCTCGGGGTAGGGTCGAAGTGGAGTGGCCGGAGGGGGCCTGCCCGCAGTGTAGCGGCAAAGGTGGCCCCCTCGGAACCGTCGTCGCCTCCCGCCACGATGCCCGAACCTGCCTGCCCGCATCCGGGCTAGAGGATCTTCAGGTACTGGACCAGCGCATCGCGGTCTTGTGCCGGGAGTTCGGTGCCATACTCGTGGCCGGTATTGCTGTTGCCGGGCCGGCGGGTATCGTAGCGGAAGCCGTGCCGCTCGGCGGCCTCGCCCTCGTGGATGAAGCCCAGGCGGTCGGGATGATAGACGTCGTAGCCGCGATGGAAGACCACCGGGCGCTCCTCGGCGGGGCGCAGCAGGTCCTCGACCGTGGGCACCGAGCCGTTGTGCAGGTAGGGCGCGCGCAGCCAGATGCCGGTGAGCGGCTTGGCCACGTAGCCGTCGGTCTTGACGAAGGCGTCGAAGTCCCAGGGGTATGCCTCGGCATAGGCGTTGTAGCGTTCGGCGGACTCGGCGGTCCACATCGCCAGGCGGTGGGGGTCGGTGCCCACCTCTGCCTGCGGGATCACCGTGCCGGTGCGCGCACCCTCGGGGCCGTGGCAGCCCGCACAGGTCGCCTCGAAGAGCACCTCGCCCCGCGAGGCCCTTTGGGCGTCCCGGGTGTCGAAGGGGTAGGGCGGCGGCGCCAGCTCGCGCAGGTAGGCTTCCAGTTCGCCCAGCGCTGCCACCGGCAGGGAGTCGGGGCGGGCGCCGTCGCCGATGGCGCCGCTGAGCACGACTTCGGTGATGGCGTCGTTGAGCCCGTCCCAGTGCAGGGCGTAGCCCTCCTGCTCGTCCAGCGCCCATAGCGGCATGATGTCGGAGTTGCCGATGGTGTCGTCCTCGGCGGGGTCCAGGGCAAGCAGGTCGGGGTGGAACTTCACCGGATTGAACGGATCGATGCGCCCCGGCCCCCAGCGTGGCCGCTCCTCGGTCCAGCGGAAACGCTCGGCCTGCTCCAGCAGCCCGTCGCGGGTGCGCGGGATGATCAGGAAGCGGTAGAGCAGGCGGTCGAGCCAGGAGAGCGCCGTTTCCTCCTGGATGGCCGCCAGCAGGGTGTCGGCGGTGAAGTCCGGGTCGGCGGCGGCATCGCCCAGGAAGCGCAGGTAGGCCTGGGGATCGAAGGTCTGGTGGGGGCCGGGGCGGGTCGACACCTTCAATCCCTACAAGCTGATCCAGTTCGACATGACCCTCGCCGACCTGACGGAGGGCGAGCGCTACGTCTTCGAGGGCGAGCGGCTCGGCGAGGTGGTGCCCAACGCCACGCTCGGGGTCGACCCGGCGCGCCTGGACAGCTACACCGAGACGCTGCGCCGCTATCAGCTCACCCTGTTCGACGATGACGAGCGCTACCGTTTCCGCCACTTCCGAAATACCGACGGCTATGCCACCCAGCCCCTCGACGGGCTCTGGCTGCGCGCCCCCTATCTGCACAACGGTTCGGTGCCGACCCTGCACGACCTGCTGCTGCCGCCGGAAGCGCGTCCCACGGCCTTCGTCCGGGGCCTGGACGTGCTGGACGGCGACAAGGGCGGCTTTGTGGCCCCCGAGTGCACTCCGGGGGAGCCCCTGGACGAGGGCTTCTGCTTCGACACCCGCCTGCCCGGCAACGGCAACCAGGGCCATGGCTATGGCACCGGGCTGGCGGCGGGGGAGAGGGCGGCCCTGCTCGACTATCTGCTCACCTTCTAGCGGCCCACCGGCCAGGGAGCCTCGCTATGCAGACCTCACACGACGCGTTCCGGACCTTTCGACGGGTGATGCTTGCCGGCATCGTCCTCAACGTGCTGCTCGGCCTGTGGCTGTGGTGGTGGCCCGAGAGCTTCCTGGCGCTGCTGTCGATCCTTTTCCGGGGGGCCTTTGCGCTGTTCTTCCTGTTCGCCTCGGGGCTTCTGTGGCTACCGGCGCTCTACGAGGCGGTATTGGCCGTGCTGCAGGGCGTGAGCTTCTGGCGGGGCTGGCGAGCGGACCTGATGGCCAAGCCCTGAGCCAACGCGAAGGGCTCGCGAACGCTCGCGAGCCCCTGTGTGGCTACCGGGTGGCGGTACCCGGGCATTCAACCGGACTGGCGACGATCAAGCCGAGTCCGCCTCCCGAAAGTTCTCCCAGGCATGGTGGTAGAGCACGCCGGCGTAGCCGTTACGCTGCAGGATCTTGAGGATCTTCGCCGGATCACCGCCGTCCAGGGCCTTGTGCAGTTTCGCCCGCTGCTCGTCATCGAGTTCCTCGTACCAGTGGAAGGGCTCTCCCTGAGCATTGCCGTCCTCGGCCCTGCGCATCAGGTCGATCTCGATGCGCCCGCCATGCCGATACAGGATGTCGTAGCCCTCCTGCAGATGGGACGTCGGCACATCGCTCGGCTTCTCGAGGCCTTCCAGCACGTTGTAGTAGTAGTAGCTCAGCGGTTGCATATGGCTCCTCCAGCGGTATGCCGTGGCTCGTTCGTCCTTGAGTGCTTTTCCTTGATCCATCATGACCGAGGCGGGGCATCGAGCTCAATGGTCGATGCGCGCAATCACCTCTGCCTCAGTACGTGCTGGAGGCGGGCGTGGCCAGGCCGGGCTCGGCCAGCAGGGTGGCGGCAAAGCTGGCCCCACCGTTACCGTCGATGGGCAGCAGTTGCAGGTCTCCCCCCATGGCCTCCATCAGCGAATGGCTGATGGCCAGGCCCATCCCCAGCCCCTCGGGACGGCTGGTGTGGAAGGGAGTGAAGATCAGCTCGCGAGCCGCGGCCGGCACGCCGGGGCCGCGGTCACTGACCGTGAAGACGACCTCCCGCGAGCCCGTGCGCCGGGCGCGGATCGTCACCCGGTCGGCGTCGGGCCGGCCGCGGCT
>NZ_JAVLBC010000239.1:0-390 GCF_031581305.1 Halomonas sp. | reverse complement strand
GCTGCTCGCCCTCGGCGTTGATGATCTTGGCACGGCGCTCGCGCTCGGCCTCGGGCACGCCGGGGCCGCGATCGGCGACTGTGAAGCGCACCTCCCGCGGGCCGCTCTGCCGGGCACAGAGCGTCACCCGGTCGGCGCCGGGGTGGGGGCGGCTCGCCTCCAGGGCGTTGAGCAGGAGGTTGACCAGCACCTGCTCCAGGGCCACCGGGTCGGCCAGCACGCGGGGCAGGGCGTCCTGCAGCTCATGCACCAGCGCCACCTCGGCCTGCTGATACTGCCACTCGCAGAGCCGGCTGGCGGCGTCGACGACCTCGCCCAGTGCCACCGGCCGGGGGCGCGTCTGCCCCTTGCGCACGAAGGTGCGGATATGGCGCAGCCGCTCCGCCAGGC
>NZ_JAVLBC010000238.1:0-4343 GCF_031581305.1 Halomonas sp. | reverse complement strand
TCCAACGGTCTGGGTGCTCGATTTCCATGGTGACATCAAGGCCAGCGGCACCGGGCAGCTGGCCGAGGAGGTCTCGGCGGTGCTCGCGGTGGCTGGCCAGGGCGACGAGGTGGTCATTCGCCTGGAATCGGCCGGGGGGCTCGTGCATGGCTATGGCCTGGCGGCTGCCGAGCTGGATCGCCTGCGCGAGGCGGGCCTGACCACAACGGTATGTGTCGACAAGGTGGCCGCCAGCGGCGGTTACCTGATGGCCTGCGCGGCCGACCAGCTGCGTGCCGCCCCCTTCGCGGTGCTTGGTTCCATCGGTGTGGTCGCCCAGCTGCCCAACCTGCATCGCCTGCTCAAGCGCCATGACATCGACGTGGAGCTGCTCACCGCCGGGCGCTACAAGCGAACGCTCACGGTCTTCGGCGAGAATACCGAGGAGGGGCGCGAGAAGTTCCTCGAAGACCTCGAGACCACCCACCGGCTCTTCAAGCGTCATGTGGCCGAGCGGCGGCCAGGGCTCGATATCGAGGCGGTGGCCACCGGCGAGATCTGGTACGGCAGTGATGCCCTGGTGCGGGGCCTGGTGGATGCCCTGGGGACCAGCGAGACTTACCTGGTCGAGCGCATGCAGCACGCGCGGGTCATCAGCCTGAAACTGGAGCAGAAACACAAGCTCGGTGACCGTTTGGGCATGGCAGTCTCGCGGGGCGTGGAGCAGAGCATCGAGCGGGGACTGGAGATGCTCGATGCCGGGCGCTGGCAGAAGCGTTGATGAAGCCCTCGCTATGCTCGTCTCTCCAGCTCCAGACTCCCGAGGGCCTCGATGAGGGTTCTCGCACGCTCGCCATGCAGGGAGTAGTAGATGGTCTGGGATTCCCGGCGGGTGTTGACCAGGTTCTCGCGACGCAGGATCGCCAGGTGCTGCGAGAGTGCCGATTGGCTGAGGGAAAGCCGCTGGTTGAGCTCGGTCACCGATAGCTCTGTGCCGTCGAGCAGGCAGAGTATCCGCAGCCGGTTGTCGTTGGCCATCGCCTTGAGCAGGGCGCTGGCCTCGTCGATGACCACTGTGCCGCCTTCGAGGAGGCGTGCTGCAGCACCGCTGGTATTGCCCATGATCGTTCCCCTGCCGGGCAGGTCCGGTATCCCGGTCACCGGTTGCCTGCGCTGTTGAGTGCATTCCCATGAGCCCGCCTTGTGCGGGTGGCGTCGGTTGCTCGTCCACATTCTGATACAGATTATCCTCAATAATAGTCCAGCCTGACGTCTGTCGCAGGATCAACGCTGGACCAATGCCGAGTTCGGGGCGATCAGCGCCTTGTTGTCGACAATAGAGACCAGGATACCTTGCACTTTTGTCGAACGTTAGCCGATGGTATGAGGATATGGCGGCGGACATGTTCTAGAGTGTCAACAATCAACGCCCCATCGATTGCTGACAGGATGCAGATGAGCATGTACCAAGACGAGTATCGCCACTCCATTGATCACCCCGAGGCCTTCTGGGCCGAGCAGGCCAGGCGCATTCCCTGGTTCATCCCTCCCACGATCATTCTCGAGTACGACGAGACGGGCCATGCTCACTGGTTTGTCGATGGCGAGCTCAACATCTGCCATGCCGCCCTTGACCATCATGTCGAACAGGGGCGTGGCGATCAGCCGGCCATCTTCTGGGACTCCCCGGTTACCGACACCAAGCGGACCCTCACTTTCGCCGAGATGCGTGACCAGGTCGCGTGCTTCGCCGGTGCCCTGAAGGCGCTGGGCGTGGCGAAGGGGGATCGGGTCGTGATCTACATGCCCATGGTGCCCGAGGCGCTGGTCGCCATGTACGCCTGCGCGCGCCTTGGCGCCGTGCACTCGGTGGTGTTCGGCGGCTTTGCCCCTCACGAGCTGGCCGTGCGCATCGAGGATGCCGAACCGAAGGTGGTTATTGCTGCCTCCTGTGGCGTCGAGGTCGACCGGGTGATGCCGTACAAGCCGATTATCGACGCGGCTATCGAGCAGAGCACCTACAAGCCTGAGGCCTGCGTGGTGCTCCAGCGCGACCAGCAACACGCCGAACTGGGGGGGATTGACCACGACTGGGCAGCCCTGGTCGAGAGGGCCGAGCCGGCTGACTGCGTTCCGGTCAAGGGCAGCGATCCGCTGTATATCCTCTATACCTCCGGGACCACCGGTAAGCCCAAGGGCGTGGTGCGGGATACCGGTGGTTACGCCGTGGCACTGGCCTATTCCATGGACGCCATCTACGACGTCGCCCCCGGTGACGTCTTCTTCTCCGCTTCCGATGTGGGCTGGGTGGTCGGCCACTCCTACATCGTCTATGCGCCCCTGCTGCGCGGCTGTACCACCCTGGTCTACGAGGGCAAGCCGGTGAAGACCCCTGATGCCGGTGCCTTCTGGCGGCTGATCAGCGAGTACCGTGTCAAGAGCTTCTTCACCGCACCCACGGCCTTCCGCGCCATGAAGAAGGAAGACCCGGACGCCAAGTTGATGGACCAGTACGACACCTCCTGTCTCAAGGCGCTGTTCCTGGCCGGTGAGCGCCTCGATCCGCCCACCTTCCACTGGCTGGACGACCTGATGGATGTGCCGGTGATCGACCACTGGTGGCAGACCGAGACCGGCTGGCCGATTGCCGCCAACCTCCAGGGCCTCGAGCCGATGCCTACCAAGGCGGGGAGTGCGACGGTGCCAGTGCCCGGCTTCAACGTCCAGGTCCTGGATCGCGAGGGGGAGCCGGTCGGCGTGATGGAGCAGGGCAGCGTGGTGATCAAGCAGCCGATGCCTCCGGGCTGTCTGACCGGTATCTGGGGTGACCCGAAGCGCTTCCACAGTGCCTACATGGCGGCCTTCCCCGGCTACTACCTGACCGGTGATGGCGGCTACTTCGACGAGGATGGCTACCTGTTCATCATGGGGCGCACCGACGATGTCATCAACATTGCCGGCCATCGTCTCTCCACCGGCGAGATGGAGGAGGTCGTCGGTGCCCACCCTGCGGTGGCCGAATGCGCGGTCATCGGCATCCACGATGCCCTCAAGGGGCAGTTGCCGGTGGGGCTGGTGATTCCCAAGGATGGGTTCGATGGACGCGAAGTAGAGCTCGAGGAGGAACTGATCGCCCTGGTGCGCGAGAGGATCGGCCCGATCGCCTGCTTCAAGCAAGTGCTGGTGGTCGACCGCCTGCCCAAGACCCGTTCCGGCAAGATCCTGCGCAAGCTGCTGCGCAACATCGCCGACGGCCAGGAGTTCGGCATACCTTCCACCATCGACGACCCGGCGAGCCTGCAGGACGTGCATGAGGCCATGAAGGAGCGCTCGGTGGGTACCGCCCACGATGCTCGTCCGCTTTGACGACAGCCGCAACCGCACCTGACCTGACGATGCCGCCGTTACCTCGCAAGGGCGGCGGCGTTTTCAGGGCAGCAGGGCTATCGTAGACAGCAGCATTTTCGGCCTGTCCCCGGCACCCTCCCTACGACCAACGGCGATAGCCTTGTCCGGGCAGGGCGGGCCATGGCCAGACGTCGGGTCGGGCCGTATAATGCCCCGCTTGTCCGCACCCGGGCGATTCCCGTGCCATGAGGGTTCCCTCACCCCTTCCCAAAAAAGGATGCCGTGATGTTCGTGCTTTCCGATGCCCAGTACCGGCGTTGCCTGGCGCTGCTGGTCGCCTTCCATATCCTGGTCATCGCCGCCAGCAATTACCTGGTCCAGCTGCCCTTCACCCTGTTCGGGTTCCATACCACCTGGGGCGCCTTCAGCTTCCCCTTCATCTTTCTGGCCACCGACCTCACCGTGCGCCTGTTCGGCAAGGAGCCGGCCCGAGCCATCGTGCTGCGCGTCATGCTGCCGGCACTGGTGATCTCCTATGTCGTCTCGGTCGTCTTCCCGCGGGGTGGCTTTGCCGGCCTCGCGGGGCTGGGGGAGTGGAACCTCTTCGTTGCGCGGATCGCGCTGGCAAGCTTCACGGCCTACGTGCTGGGCCAACTGCTGGACGTGCAGGTCTTCGATCGCCTGCGTCCCCTGAAGGCCTGGTGGGTGGCGCCGGCGGCCTCCACGGTGGTCGGCAACCTGGCCGACACCTTCGCCTTCTTCTCCATCGCCTTCCATGAGAGCCCCGACCCCTTCATGGCCGCCAACTGGGCGGAGATCGCCTGGGTCGACTACGTGATCAAGCTCGGCATCAGCCTGGCGTTCTTCCTGCCCCTCTACGGTGTGCTGCTGGCCTGGCTCAGCCGTCGCCTGGTGGCAGTGACGGGCAGCGCCGACCTGGTGCCGGGAGTGGCCCGAACCTGACACTACCCCCCCCCCCCCCCCAGCCGAGGAGACTGAGATGCCCATCGAACTCC